>DJSB01000038.1:4253-43377 GCA_002437945.1 Christensenella sp. UBA6345
TCAAGTCCCACTTTCGGCACCAATAAAGAACTAAATCGAAACTATTTTGGTTTTGATTTAGTTCTTTTTTTGTTTACAATGAAATAAAACCTTATCGTTCAGTGACATTACTGTGTAATGATATTTTTGCTGTCGTAAAAGTAAAAGTTTAATTTTATATCATTATTAACGCTGTCTATAATATCATTGACCACAGAGCAATATCATTGTGAGTAAAAGGAACAATATCATTATAATTTATTTTGTAAAAAAAATATATTTGTGATATAGTTAAGTTATTAAAAAAATAGTTAATAAAAGATTAAAAGTGTTTTGCAATTGATATATTAAAAAACAAAACCTTATTTAAAAGGGTAAATTTATGAATGATAAATGGCAAGAGTTGAAAAACGAGATAGATAAAAAATATAAAAGTGTTGGTATACATAAGGAATGGTCTCCATTTGTTACGGGAAATAATGTTGTGGCTGCAATTGAAGATATTAATGGCAAAATCTGGACAGGTATTAACATTGAAACTGCAAGTGGAGTTGTTTGTATTTGTGCAGAAAGAGTTGCACTTTTAAAAATGGTGACAGAATCAGATGTTGTTGTAGTTAAACGAATATTGGCATATGGAAGTCAACTCCCTAAAAAAGAATTAAACAACTGGTCGCCTTGTGGTGCGTGTAGGGAGTTTTTGATGCAATTGTCTGATAAGAATAAGGATTGTGAAATTTTAATGGATTGGGATACAAGAGAAACGATATTGCTAAAAGATTTGTTACCAAATTGGTGGGGCGATGTCAGATTTAATAAATAATATTTTGATTATGCAAAATCAAAGAAAAATATCAAAAATTTTTGATTGTATAAACACAATATATAACATTTATAATCCGAACTTGTATTTTCAAAAGTTCGGATTTTTTATAAATGAGTACTTTAGAATAATTATTTAATAGGAGAGTATTAATGAAAAACATAATAATTGTTGATATGCAAAAAGGATTTATTAATGAAAATAATAAGCATTTAGTTGATAGAATAAACACATATTTAAAATCTAATAAATTTGATAATATATTTTTCACACAGTGTATTAATAATAATGTGGGGGGGGGTGGTCCTTATATTAGAATTTTAAATTGGTATGGTATGACTAATATTGATGAACAAAAATTTGCTATCAATATACCAAAACAAACAAAAATTATAACAAAAGACTGTTATGGTATTTCTCAAAAAGATATTGATTTATTAAAAAGTCTAAATATAAATGAAATTGAAATTTGTGGAACAGACATTGATGCTTGTGTTTTAGCAATAGGATTTAATTTATTTGATAGTAACATAAAACCAATTTTTATTAAAGATCTATGTGGAACATCTTCAAAAGATGAAAATATGACAAAATATGCTTTTTCCATAATAGAAAGACAATTTGGAAAGGGTTGTATTAGATAATTCATTTTATTCAGATAAATCACTTGCTGTTGTACCAGAACAATATTTAAAATAAGTATTTATTAAATAACTTATAACTTTTAAATAAATAATAGGAGAGTAGTGTAATGAAATATATTGTGTTACTACGTGGAATAAATATAAGTGGTAAAAACAAAATATCAATGCCAATACTTAAAAATGTTTTAGAGAAAAGTGACTTTAAAAATGTAAAAACTGTACTTAATAGTGGTAATGTTATTCTGGAAAGTGATATTGATGATATTGCGAAGTTAAGTCAAAAGATTTTTGATATTATCAAAATGGAATTCCAACTAGAAATTCCTAATTATATAACTACTGAAAGTCAACTTGAAGATGTACTTAATCATAGTCCCGAATGGTGGGATACAAATGATAAAGAAATATACAATAACTTGATTTTTATTATTCCGCCATCAACTTATAATGACATTTATTCTACTGTTGGAGAACCTAGTTATAATATTGATAAAATAAAAGAATATAATAACTATATTTTTTGGTCATTTGACTTAAATAATTATAGAAAGTCTAATTGGTGGATAAAAACTGCAAGTACTAATATTAAAGATAAAATTACAATTAGAACTGCTAATACAGTAAAAAAGTTATTAGAATTATGTAAGAAATAACATTGGGTTTTCTAATGTTATTTTTTTAATTTACAATTATAGTGATTAAAACAATATTATATCATTTGTTTTTACGTATTTAAGTTGTAAATTAAATATTTATGTTTTATACTTATTATGTAACATAAGTATTTAAATTCATCTATTTACAAAGGATAATAATGGAAACAGTTCAAATAATATTCCAAGTTTTAAGTGTCGTTGTGTCTGTTATTGCTATACTACAAAAGCAAAAATGGAAAATGATGTTGTTCTATACGATTAACAATGTTTTGTCGGTCATTATCTATTTTTCTTTTAATAGAATTACTACAGCAATAATATGCGTTGTTGCTACTATTAGAACTTTTATTTTTATGTTTTATTCGTTAAAAGGATTAAAACCTAATTTAATATGGCTTATACTTTTTGAAGTTGGTTTTGTAGTAACTACTATACTTACATGGCAAGATGCTTTGGACTTACTCCCACTTGCTGCCTTGCTTGCTGCAGGGTATGGAAGTTGGCAGGATAACCCCGCAATTTTGCGTACTTCATATATTATTAATAATGCAGCATATGTAGTTTATAATGCAATAATTGGGGCTTATATCTCTATGGCATTTAAAATAGTTACCTTAATCAGTTCGATAACTTGTTTTATATATTATTGTCTACTTAAAAAAGAAGAACCTATTTTAAGTGTGATATTTAAAAGAAAGAAAAATCCAGATATTGAACTAGATACTAAAATCGAGTAGTTAGTATTTTACCGATTTTAATTGATTAAATTATAGATTAAAAATAAACATAGATATTTGAAGTCTATGTTTATTTTTTTATATCTTATTTATAAATTTGAGTAGGTAATTTTAATATATTGGTATATCATTTTTTATTTTATTTGTTTTATGTTATAATATATAGACAATAATATTTTAAGGTGTATTTATGAAAGAAAAACTAGTAATTATAGATGGTAATAGTTTGATAAATAGGGCATTCTATGCTTTGCCACAACTGGCTAATTCTGAAGGAGTAATTAGCAATGGTGTTTTTGGTTTTGCTACAATTTTGGTTAGGATAATTAACGAGATTAAACCTAAATATATTTGTGTTGCGCTTGACTATGGTAAACATACTTTCCGTACTGATATGTTTGCTGAATATAAAGGTACTAGAAAAGGCACACCTGAAGAACTTAAATCACAGTTTCCTATTTTAAGAGATATGTTAAGTGCTATGGGTATACAACATATTGAAAAAGAAGGTATTGAAGCCGATGATATTATAGGTACATTGACACGTAGATTTGATACCGAGAACATTATAGTTACTGGAGATAAAGATAGTTTTCAACTTATTAATGACCATACATGGGTAATGTTTACTAAACGTGGTGTGACCGAAACAATTAATTATGATGAAGCCCAATTGTTTAATGATTATGGATTAAAACCATATCAAATTATTGAACTTAAGTCACTTATGGGAGACTCTTCCGATAATATACCTGGGGTTAGTGGAGTAGGCGAAAAAACTGCATTAAGTTTGCTTTATAAATATGAAACATTAGATGGAGTCTACAATCATATTGATGAGATTACAGGTAAACTTAAAGAGAAATTGATTGATAATAAAGAAATGGCTTTATTAAGCCATACATTGGCTACTATTAAGACCGATTGTGAGTTTGATTGTCAACTTAAAGATTGTGAATATCAGTTTCCATTTAGTCATAGTGTGTTGGCATTCTTTAAAAAATATCAATTCAATTCATTATTAAAAAAAGACGAACTATTTGAAAGTGCTAATACTCAAGAATTTCAATATGAAAGTAGTATCGAACAATACAATGTTCAAGATGTTGAAATTATTAACAATATAATTACTGATATTAAAAAAGAAAAGAAATTTTATCTTAACCTAAATGGTGGGGTAAGTTTGTTTGTTGGTAATAAAGAATATAACTTAAGTGAAAAAGTTGATTTATTAAACCCATCTATTGAATACGAACAATTCTTTGTCGCTTTAAAAGATGTATTTGAAGATGAAAACATAAAGAAATGTGTGTTTGATTATAAATCAATTTTGCATCAGTTAAATAAATATAATATAACTCTTAACGGAGTAGTATTTGATACTTATCTAGCAAGGTATTTGATTAATAACAACAATAAATCCAATATTACTTTTGAAGATATGTTGATTGAAAATAATTTAAACTTAAATTATTATGCTTACAATCTTAAAAAATTAGAAGAAATATACCTAGACAATTTAAAACAACTTGATTTACTATTTTTGTTTAATGAAATCGAACTTCCACTTACTAAAGTGTTATACAATATGGAAATTGTGGGCTTTAAGATTGATAGAGAAGTAATTAATCAATTGGACAAAAAATATGATAGTGAATTACAAACTGTGTCACAAGAGATCTTTGATTTGGCTGGTTGTGAATTTAATCTTAACTCGCCAAAACAATTGGGCGAAATATTGTTTGATAAGTTAAATTTGTATCATGGTAATAATAAGAAAAAGAGTACTAGTGTAGAAGTCCTTAATGGTTTAAAAAATGACCACCCAATTATTGAAAAAATCATAAGATATAGACAAATAAGTAAATTATATTCGACTTATATTAAAGCATTTGAAGAACTTATTAATAAAGATACAGGCAAGATATATACAACATTTAATCAGACATTAACTTCTACTGGTAGATTAAGTAGTTCTGACCCTAATTTACAGAATATTCCTGTAAGAAGTGATGAAGGAAAAGAGTTGAGAAAGATGTTTGTGCCATCGTTTAAAGATGGTTATATTGTATCAGCCGATTATAGTCAGATAGAACTTCGACTTCTAGCAGCATTTAGTGGAGATGAAAAACTTATTGAAGCCTTTAAGCGTGGCGATGATATTCATGCACTTACAGCATCTCAAGTGTTTGGGGTAGATATTAAAGATGTTACTAGCCAGATGCGTAGAGATGCAAAAGCAATTAACTTTGGTATTATTTATGGTATATCTGATTATGGCTTAAGCCAGAATATAGGCTGTACCAAGAAAGTTGCTAAAGACTATATAGATATGTATTTTGCCAAGTATCCACTTGTTAAACAATATATGGATAGTAATATAGAGTACTGTAAAGCCAATGGCTATGTTAAGACTCACTTTGGCCGTATTCGATTTATTCCAGAAATACGTAATTCTAATTATAATATTAGACAATTGGGCGAAAGATGTGCCATGAATATGCCGTTACAAGGTACTGCAAGTGATGTTATTAAACTTGCAATGATACGTGTGTATAATCGTATGAAAAAAGAGAATTTGAAGAGTAAATTAATACTTCAAATACACGATGAGTTGATAGTGGATTGTGAACCAACCGAACTTGATAAAGTAACCAATTTACTTAAAGAAGAAATGGAAAATTGTGTTGAATTGGCTGTAAAACTTGAAGTTAATGTAAGTTACGGCAAAGATTGGTACGAAGCAAAATAATATTAAAATAAAAGTCAGTCTGTAAAAAAAGACTGATTTTTATTTTAGTTGAGACATAATAAATATGAGAAAATATAGTATAAAAATAATATGTTAAGTAGGTTTACTTAAATTTATCTAATAAGAATATTAGTTGATTATTAGCATACAATAATGATATGAAAAAGAAAATTATAATGTATGTATCACTTATATGTTTAGTGTTAATATTGTTTACAGCCATTATTATGTATTTAGTGGTTTTGTATCCAATTCGATATAAAACTACTATAAAAAAGTATTCAAAAATATATAATATTGACCCAGAAATTGTATGTTCGGTTATTAATATTGAAAGTGGATTTGACAAGAATGCACTATCTAAAGTAGGGGCTAGGGGACTTATGCAAATAATGCCTAGTACTGCAGAAGAAATAGCAGATAAATTAAATATTAAAGATTTTACACTAGATATGTTATATTCTCCCGAAATTAATATTCGAATGGGGTGTTATTACCTTAATTATTTAGGTAGTATGTATACTAGTCTAGATAATATTGTAGCAAGTTATAATGCCGGTTTTAACAAAGTTAATGAATGGCTAAATAATCCGGATTATTGTAAAGATGGCGTTATTACTAATCCGCCCAATAAAGAAACATATAACTATTTAAAGAAGTTTAAAAAGAATCTTAAAGTTTACAAAACACGAATTAATTAAAGTATACTTGCGGGTATACTTTTTTATGTGACTTATAATAAATATATATAATTGTAAATATTAATTATAAAGGCACTTATTTACATTGACTTAAAAGCGAATTTTATATATACTTGTTTAGACAAAATTATTCTATTATTGGAGAAAAATATGGAACAAAACAATTCTGAAAATTTATATAAAGAAGTTGATATTAGAGAAAAGAAAATCAAAGACTTAAAAGCAAGCGGTATTAATCCATATGCTTCAAAGTTTGAAGAAACACATAATATTACCGAAACTAGACAACTTAATGACGGAGACCGTACATCAGTTGCTGGACGTATGGTATTTAGACGTACTTTTGGTAAATTTATGTTTGTTCAGATATCAGATGTTTACAATAAACTTCAAGTAAGTTTAAGTGTTAACCAATTTGATTTAGAAACATACAAGTGGTTTAATGACTTCGTTGATATAGGGGACTTTGTAGGTTTTAGTGGTATTATTTATCATACAAAGACTGGCGAACTTACTGTTCAAGCAGACAGTTATACTTTGTTAAGTAAGGCTATGAAACCACTTCCAGAAAAATTCCACGGACTTACTGATATAGAGACTCGTTATAGACAACGTTATCTTGATTTAGTTACCAACGAACAAGCACGTAAAGTATTTTTAGGTAGAAGTAAAGTTGAATCTATTATTAGAAGATACCTAGAAGATTTAGGATTTATTGAAATTGAAACTCCAGTCCTACAGACTGCAGTTTCGGGTGCTTCTGCAAGACCATTCTTTACACACCATAATGCTCTAGACCTAGATTGTAATTTAAGAATCGCAAAAGAAACTTGGTTAAAACAAGCAATTGCTGGTGGCATACCAAGAGTATTCGAACTTGGTAAAGATTTCCGTAATGAAGGTATGGACGCTACTCACTTGCAAGAATTTACACAAGTTGAATGGTATGCTAGTTATTGGGATTTTGAAAAGAATATTGAAGTATTTAAGAACCTAGTACAAAAATTATTATTAGATACTTTGGGTACTACAGTTATTAATTATCAAGGCCACGAGATTGATTTTGGTAAGGAATGGCCACGTGTTAACTATGTTGAAGAAATGAACAAGATTTTAGGGTTTGAATTCTTGGACATAGATGACCTAGAAGTATTTAAAAAGAAAGTAGTAGAAAAAGGTTTATTTACTTTTGCTGAACTTGAAGAGTGTAAATCTGTACGTACATTGATTGACTTTATATACAAGAGAAAAATTAGGGAAGGTATGGTTGGACCAGTTATACTATATAACTACCCAGCAGTATTAAAGACTCTTGCTAGAAGAAGTGATAAAGATAGTAGAGTTACTGAAGTATTCCAAGTAGTAGTGTGTGGTGCAGAAATCTGTAATGCATATTCAGAGTTGGTAGACCCAATGATTCAAAGAGAAACATTAATGGAACAATTGGTTGAAAAAGCCAATGGCGATGAAGAAACCATGGACGTTGATGAAGATTTCTTGGCTGCTATGGAACATGGTATGCCACCAATGAGTGGATTAGGTTTTGGTATAGACAGATTTATTATGTTAATATATGATTTGCCTAATATCAGAGATACAGTATTATTCCCAATTATGAAATAGTAGTACTTAATAAAGGGGTTAAATATGAGTGTATTATTTGCAAGTTCTACATGTGATTTAGACTTAAAAACATTAAAAAAAGTAGATGTAGATGTTATTAATCTACCTACTATGCTTAATGATAAAAAATGCCTATATAACAACGATAAATTTAATTTTGAAGAGTACTATGCAAAAAGTGATTTTTGCGTAGATGAAGCAAGTTATCAAAAACTTCTACATAAGAAATTTGAAGAAGCATTAAAGACTGGTCAAGATGTGATATTTTTAACACCTAATGCTAAATATGACGTTTCGTACAAATTAGTTAATCAAGAGATTAAATATTATACTCCATTGTATCCAGAGCAAAAAATTGAAATGATTGATTGCAAAAATTATGGATTGGGATACGGACTTATTGTATATGAAGCGGGTATACTTAATATGCATGGTGCAAGTATAGTAGAAGTTTCGGCTTTTGTTAATAAAATTAAACATAATATGAAAACTTACATTATACCTTCTACTACGGTTAATATTAAAGACCAACTTACATTAGTAGGTACTATGATAGGTATGAGACCTGTTATTGAACTTAATAATGGAGAGTTAAAAGTATTGGATAATGTTAAGGGTAAGAAAAATTTAATTAATTATCTTTACGAAAAGGCAAAATTAAATTCTAATGAAGTACCACTCGGTATTATGTGTGGTAAAAATGCTGATGAACTTAATACTTTAAAAGAACAAATAATAAATTTTGATAGTGATAGACAAGTTATCACATCTACGCTTAATCCGTTATTATTAAACAAATTTGGAGATCGTACTTTGGCAGTATGTTTTTATAAAAAATCGAAAAGTTAATTTTCGATTTTTTTAAAATAAAAGAAAGGTGAGTTATGAAAGAATATAACGTAAAATTGTATGATAATTTTAGCCAACCACACAATATTAAAGTTGCTTGTGATAAAGAGTATGATATAGACAATGTAATCGCATTGCCTACATTTAAGTATCTTAATTTAAGCAATCTTAAAAGTTATAATGTGTTTAACCTTAACAATTTATCTTATAGTAGTTTAAAAAGTCAATTGGATAAGTTTGATACATCTAGACCTACGTTTTTGTATATTGACGATGTGACAAAATATATACAGGATTATGAATGTATTGTATCATTTTGTATTGACTATCGTATAGTGGTTATTGCCAATGCAGGTAGTACGTTAGAAGAAATGGGTAGGTGTGATAAGCAGTTTGGTATGACACCTGTAGGACTTTTAGAAGATTATGGCGTCTTGGATTTAGAGCCTATTATTTTAGGTGGGGCTAATTTAGATAAAGATGATTATGAAAAACTATCATACTATAATGCCACTTTGTGCCTTAATATAACCAATGATATGCTTAATGGTAATGGAATAGCACAAATTGTTACTGCAAAAAAATACAATGTTAATATGATATTTAATTGTAAAGATATATATAAAGAAATTTTTTTGGCTTACACATTACCACGTGGAATACTTAATTTAACTACAGCAATCAGCCCAGAAGATGTACTAGAAATTGCCTGCATTAATATGGGAAAAATATTTAAGAAATACAAAACCAATACTTACAATATTTACAATACTGGAAGTATATTAGATGTAGTTATTAATGGTAATAATTTAAATATTATTGATACAATTTTCTTTTCTAAATAATTAAAATTAATGTATTGAAATTTTGATATTGTTGTGATAGAATATTGTTGTAATTAAGGAGATATAGACAATGACCCCAGTATTATTTATTATAGGTATATTTATATTGTTTTCCTTTTTAAAGGGATTTAACGCATAATTAATAGTTTTTTTGACGGCTTATGCCGTCTTTTTTTTGTCTATATATATTTTCATTTATTAATAATCACAATTTAACATAATTAATAAGTCAATTTTTATCAACAGTTTAATAGTTATGATGTTAAAATGTTTTTATATTTGTATTTTTTATTCTTACCATAAATTAAATAATATATTATTTATAGTTAAAAATATTTTGAATATTTTTACTAGTAATGTATAATAATTATATAAAAGTCAAAGAAAGTCAAACATTTTATACGATTAAATTTTATGGGGGAGTATATGAAGACAATTAGCGATACTATAGAACAGTTTATACTATCACAATTAGTTGATGGTAAAGTGGACATTAATCGCAATGAACTTGCCAATTATTTTAATTGTGCTCCTAGCCAGATTAATTATGTTTTGACTACTAGATTTACCCCATTAAAAGGGTACGATATAGAAAGTCGACGTGGCGGTGGTGGTTATGTTAGGATTACTCAAATCAACATTAGTGATAAGACCAATTATGTTCACAATGCAATAACTCAATATATTAAAGATAGCATTGATTATACTAGTGCTGTTATGTTGCTTGATGGTATGAAAAGTAATAATATTATAAGTGTAAGCGAATATCGAATTCTACTTACTGCTATATCTAATAAAAGTTTAAGTAGTCCCATTAATAATGAAGATAAAATTAGGGCAAAAATATTGACCAATATCTTACTAGAAAAATGTAAGGAGATTTAATATGTTGTGCGATAAATGTAAACGTAATGAAGCAACTTTTCATACAAGTATTGACAATGGCAATATAAAAAAGACAATTAATCTATGTCAAGATTGTGCTAATATTGAAGACCTTGAATTTAATATATTAGATGAAGAGAATGATATTGAACCTACTTGCAGTAATTGTGGATACACATTATCTTTGTTTAAGTCTACAGGATTATTGGGTTGTAGTGATTGTTATAATGTATTTATGGATGACATTAATAATGTTATTGCTAATAGTCAATATGGTGTACATCATATAGGAAAAACAATTGAACAAGATAATATTGATAGTACTACATCTTTGATAAAGAAATTAGAAATTCAACTTAAGCAAGCCGTTAATGAAGAAAATTATGCTTTGGCAAGCAAGATAAAAAGCCAAATTATAGATTTAAAGGAGAATTTAGATGATTGATAATATAGTTGTAGTCTCTAGAATAAGATTGGCTAGAAATATCAGTCACAAGCCTTTTAGTAATAATACTAGTACTGATATTGCAGATGGTATATTAACTTGCGTATTTAATGCTTTAGAAGATATTTCTAATTTTGATATGTTTGAATGCAAAAATCTTAAAAATGACGTATTAGAAGAATTACTGGAAGACCATTTAATTTCTAGTGAATTAATTAATAATTCGGATATATCTGGGGTGGCAATAAGTGAAGATAGAAGTGTCTCGATTATGGTTAACGAAGAAGATCATATTAGAGAACAATGTTTTTTAGATGGACTTAATCTTAAACGTGCTTATGATATTATTAGTGATATTGATACCGAACTTGTTGATAATCTAGATATAGCATATGATGAAAAATTAGGGTTTTTAACTGCTTGTCCATCTAATGTAGGTACAGGTTTAAGAGCATCTGTAATGATGTTTTTACCGGGTATTGTACTTACCAATAATGTAGACGAAATGATAAATGCAGTTACACCATATGGCGTATGTGTTAGGGGTTGCTATGGCGAAGGAACTAGTGCCAATGGTTATTTATTTCAAATTTCTAATCAAATTTCATTAGGCAAAACAGAAGAAGAAATAGTACAATTAGTAGAGAGTACTGCATTAAAAATTGTTGAACTTGAAAAAATGGCTCTTAATAATCTACTTAATAACAGATACGATGATATTAAAGATGAGATATATAGAGACTATGGAATACTTACTAATTGTTACAAAATATCAAGTGAAGAAGCGATTGAAAAATTAAGTAAAGTAAAGATGGGACTTAATATGGGGGTTATAGAGATAGACAATCCACATATCATTGACCAAATACTTAATAATGTTAGTAGGGTAAAAATTAACAAAATGTATGGCAATGATATGGATTGCAATCATAGAGATATATGTAGAGCAGAATATATAAGAAATGCTTTAAAAGAAAATTGATAGGAGTTAACTATGGCATACGGAATAAGATTAACTGAAAGTGTTAATAGAGCGATACAGAATGCTGGCAAAATAGCCTTGCTTTATGGTAATTATCAGATTGACTGTGAACACTTATTGTATGGAGTGAGTTCGGTTGTTGATAGTGTCGCTTGCAAAATACTTTCTTCTTATGGAGTTAATCATAACAAAATTGAAGAGATTTTTTCTAAAAATTCTCCAAAACAGAATAATATTATACTTCAAAGTTCTATAGATTTTACACCTAAATCAAAAGAAGCCTTTGTCCTTGCTAATCAGTTTGCTATGCAGATAGGGCACAATTTTGTAGGTACAGAACATTTATTAGTGTCATTACTACTTCAAGAAGATAGTTATGCAGTTACAATACTTAAAAAATATTTTAAAGTTAATATTAATAATTTAAAAAATAGTATATTAAAAGTATTAAAAGCAGAAACTGCGACTACTTACGATAAGACAACTCACTCGAATTTTGATTTTGGAATGACAACTCAATCACAATCTAGTCCAAGCGTAAATGCTGGTTACAATTCAAGTTATAATAACAATGGTAGTGGTTTGCCACAAGATTTGCTTGATATGGGACAAGATTTAACTGCTAGAGCAAGAGCCAACTTAATCGACCCAATTATTGGTAGAGATAACGAAACCGAACGTATTATAGAAATACTTTGTCGCAAAACTAAAAATAATCCATGTTTGATAGGTGAAGCCGGTGTAGGTAAAAGTGCTGTAGTATATGGATTGGCATTACGTATGGCTAAAGGCGATGTCCCTAACGAACTTAAAGGTAAGACATTATTTAGTCTAGAACTTGGTGGATTAATGGCTGGTACTAAATATCGTGGCGAATTGGAACAAAGATTAAAGACATTAATTGATATAATTACTAATAATAAAAATATTGTCGTGTTTATTGATGAAATACACACATTAATGCAAGTAGGCTCTGAAAAGGGCGAAATTAATCCTGCAGATATGCTTAAACCATATCTAGCACGTGGAGAGTTTCAGACTATAGGTGCTACCACTACAGACGAATATAGAAAATATATAGAAAAAGATAAGGCACTTGAAAGAAGATTTCAGCCAGTAATGGTTAATCCGCCATCAGTTGAAGATACTATTAAGATACTTAAAGGATTAAGAAATACATATGAAGAGTACCATAAAGTTACTATTAGTGACGAAGCAATAGAAGCCGCTGCTAAATTAAGTGATAGATATATTATGGATAGAAGTCTTCCTGATAAAGCAATAGATTTAATTGATGAAGCAAGTAGTAGAGCGAAAGTTAAGACTAATAAGCGTCCTGATGAGTTGTTAAGATTAGATGACGAGATAGCAACCTATGAAGAAGAGAAAAAACAAGCATTAATTAATGATGACTATGAAGGAGCAGCGTTTGCTAGAGATAAGATACGTGATGCTAGTGATAGACGTAGAATGAAGGAACTAGAATATGCACAGATGTCAGGTTCACGTATAATCACCGAAAACGATATATGTGAAATAATTAGTCAGTGGACAAAAGTACCTATTACTAAAGTAACTGAAAGTGAAAAACAACGTCTTATTAATCTAGAAGAAATATTGCATAAACGTGTTATAGGACAAGATGAAGCAATAAGTGCTGTAAGTAAAGCAATAAGAAGAGCACGTATAGGACTTAAAGATAGTAATAGACCTATAGGAAGTTTTATGTTCCTAGGTACTACTGGTGTAGGTAAAACTGAATTATGTAAAGCCATAGCAGAAGCCATGTTTGATAGTGAAAGTAATTTTGTTAGATTGGACATGAGTGAATATATGGAAAAACATAGTGTAAGCAAACTTATAGGCTCTCCACCGGGATATGCTGGTTTTGATGAAGGTGGGCAGTTGACTGAAGCAGTAAGACGTAAACCATATTCTGTAGTACTATTTGACGAGATAGAAAAAGCACACCCAGATGTATTTAATATGTTGCTTCAAATATTAGATGATGGTAGGTTGACTGATAGCCAAGGTAGAACAGTAAGTTTTAAAAATACAATAGTTATACTTACATCTAATGTTGGTGTAGACCAATTACCAAGATATGTAGTTGATGGCGGAATTAATGATGATAATTATGAAGTGCTTAAACAAACATTACTTAATGCTCTTAAACGTAATTTTAAACCAGAATTTATTAACCGTATTGATGTTGTAACAGTTTTCCATCAACTTAATTTTGAACAAGTGGCACAAATCGCAAAGATATTTATTGCCAATCTTAATAGACGTTTAAAAAATCAAGGTGCAAGTTTAAGGATTACAGAAAGTGCACTAAAATATCTTGTTAATAAAGGATATAGTCCAGAGTATGGTGCTAGACCATTAAGAAGGTTAATTGAGCAAGAAGTTGAAGATCGTATAGCCGAATATATGCTACAGAACAAACTTGAAGAAGGTTCTATAATATTAATAGGATTTAATGGTAATAATATAGTATTAAACTTTAATTATGGTAAGTAATAAAAATGTACTAAATTTATAAAAGATAATTAACATTTGTTTGATTAAAAATATTAAATTTGGTACAATTATTATAGGAAAACTAGGGAGGACAACATTTATGAAAATATCCTATACATCAAAAAATTATAATATATCAGATAAATTTAAGGATATATTAGAAAAGAAATTGGCTAAATTGGAAAGATACTTTGACGAAGACGTATCAGTTAAAGTTAATTGTATCGAACAAGCAAAACAAGATAAATTAGAAGTTACTATCAATGCTCGTGGTATGTTCTTTAGAAGCGAAGTATTAAGTGATAATATGTATAATAACATTGATTTGGCTTTACCAAAGATTGAAAAACAAATAATCAAACAAGGTAGCAAGTTTAAATCAAAACTTAAGAAAGATGCTTTCAATAATGCTGAAGCATTGTTTGAAGAATTAAATAAAGAAGAAGTAGAAAGTCCTAAACTTGTTAAAGTTAAGAAGTTTGACCTTGACCCATTAACTGTTGAAGATGCTGAAGCATATATGGAAGCATTGGATCATAATTTCTATGTATTCTTAAATGCCGAAACTGGCAAAGTTTGCGTTGTTTATAAACGTAATGATAAAGATTATGGTTTAATTGAAGTTAACTATTAATACAATTAAATATATTAAGTCCCAAGGTTAAACTTGGGGCTTTTTTTAATACATTAGTTATACTAAAGTGTAAAATTATATTGAAAATTATTACTTAAATATCAAAAAGGTAATTTTTGGTTAAAGCCACAAAACAATTGTATTTATATTACAATAATGTTATAATTTTATTAGATTAGATTATTAAAAATGCGTTTAGACATTTGTAATATAAATTGAAGGAGTTTATATGCTTAACGTTAGTAATGTTTACCTAAAATACACTAAAGAGTACAACACTCTTAACAACATTAATCTTAATGTTGAAGATGGCGAACATGTTATTTTGTTTGGCGAAAAAGAAAGTGGCAAAAGTAGTTTAATACGTGTAATTGCTGGACTAGAAAAAGTTACTAGCGGTGATGTAATTATTAAAAATGTTGATGTTAAAAAGATTAACTTTAAGACAGACATTAGTATGGGGTACTTAAGTACTCTAGGTGCTTTTCTTGAACGTAAGACTGTTACTCAAAATCTTGAATATGTTTTGAAAATAAGAAAGTATGATAAGGAACAGATTAATAGTAAAGTTAATGGTGTTATATTATCTTATGGATTAGAAGGATTAAAGGATAGAAAATTAAAAGACTTAAGTCCTTTTGATCGTATCAAAGTGGCTATTGCAAGGTTATCACTTCGAAAAATAGACTTTTTAATAGTAGATGATATATTTGAAAACTTTGCTGATTCTGATTCACAAAAGTTGGCTACTATGATTAATAATATTATCGACCAAAATGATTGTAGTAGTATTGTTGCATTGTCTAATGAAAAACTTCTTAAATCTTTTAAGGGGAGAGTAGTTAGATTAAAATTTGGCTCAATAGTTGATTAAGGGGTGTATTATGGTAAGGAGACAAGTTGATAATAGAGAATTAAGACAAAATAGTATTATGCTTTTTGCTAGTAAGTATTTATTATTTAATACTTTTGTCTATACTGATGATTACAAAAACTTTTTCGCTAATAAAATAGTAGAAAGTTTACTTTCTGATGATGAATTAGTCAAAACAGCAAAATTGTTTTTTGATAATAATCTTAATATTTCTACTGCAAGTAAAGTAGGCTTTATGCATCGTAATACACTTATATATAGACTAGATAAGATTAAGAAGTTAATTGGACTAGATATACGTAATTTTAATGATGCAGTAGTATTTGAAAATATGTTACTTTGCTATGAAAAATATAAAAAAGTAGATTAATTAATAAAAACGCTAGATATTTCAATATCTAGTGTTTTTTTAATAAAAATAGTGATTAATATGTATATAATTATTTTTTTATTATTCAATCTTCTTTAAAGAGTCTATATAATTATCTGTAGTTATAATTGTTTCGCTTGAATTCTTTGGTTTTTTCATTGAAGTGAAAAGTTTTAGTAAATCAGCCATATTCATATTACCGTTATTATTAATAAGTGGTATTAATTGTTTAATCATATCATTATTGCCACTTAAACTAGATAATAGTGGAAGCATGGATTTAAAATCTAAATTATTATCCATATTATTAGTCATAACTTGTTGCTGATTTACTTGGTTATTATTTGCATTGTTATATTCAATATCGGGTTTAATATTATATTCTTGAACTGAAGTTTTATTTTCAAGTTCTTTTTTTAATTGTTCTTGGTAAGACTTTGTATACTTTAAAGGAAGTTCACCATAAGGGTAGTACATAGATGGTTGATAATCACTTATAATATTAATATGAGATTGTTTTTCTTGACTGTTTTTTAAATCTGTATATTTCATTATTTACCCCTTGACATAATATATTTTATCTATATAAAAATAATTAAATAAAGATTTCTATTTAATTTTTTCATAGCCATTATGACATTATATTATATGTGTGCATATAAATAATTAGTGATGTTTTATGGGGGTAATATGAAATTTAGTGAATTTAAACCAGATATGGAAAAACAATATGAACGTATCAAAGAAGAGAATCCAGAAGAAACTAAAGATATAGAAGACCAAATAAAAAAATATGAAAAATTAAGTCAATCCGAACTTATGCAAGAATTTATAAAAGAAAGTAAAAAACAAAAACGTAATGGTAATCTAGATAGTGAAAAAATTAACAATATAAAAAATACATTAACACCATTTTTATCAAGTGACCAGCAAAAACAATTAGATTATCTAATGGGTATGGTAAATGATGATTAACAAAATTGATCCTTTGTTGTATGAAAAAATCAGTACACAGTGTTTAAAAGATAACCCTATTGATTGTATTGTATATTCTAATAATTATAGACAGTGTAAACAATATTTTGATAGTCAGTACTGTGCTATAGAGAAAATAGAATTACCATTTATAGGTGCATTTGGACTAAAAATTAAACCTAGTATGATAGCGAGTATAGCAAGATTTTCACATGTAAGTTATGTAACAAGTAGCCTTAAAGTTCAAACTCAAATTGACATAAGTAAGAAAATAATCGAAATAAAAAATGATACTAATATCTATCATGACTTTACATGTGCTGTCATAGATACTGGTATAAGTCCAACTCTAGATTTATGTGTGCCAAGTAATAGAATAATTAAATTTGTAGACTTCGTTAATGATAAAAATAGCCCATATGATGATAATGGACATGGAACATATGTGGCAAGTGTACTTGCAGGTTACGGTACAGTTAGTAACAGAAAGTATGCAGGTGTAGACAATAACTGTAATATTATTGGCATAAAAGCACTAGACAACAATGGTGAAACTGGAGTGATTAATATCCTTAAGGCTATGCAATGGGTTGTTGATAATAAGAAAAAATACAATATAAAAATAGTTTGTATGAGTTTTGGTAGTATGGTATTAACCGCCAATGACCCGTTAATTGCAGGTGCTGAAGTGTTATGGAATAATGGTATTACAGTAGTAGCGGCAGCAGGAAATAGTGGACCTAATAGTGAGACAATTAAGTCACCGGGTGCTAGTAGTAAAATTATTACTGTAGGTGCAATTAATGACAATAGAAAAGATGGTAAGTTTAATATAAATGATTTTGAAATAGCAGACTTTTCAAGCCGTGGTCCAATACTTGATAATTACAAACCAGACCTTGTAGTACCAGGTGTAGACATTATGGGTGGTTGTAATTATAGAAAAGAAAAGACACATTACAAAACTATGAGTGGTACTAGTGTTGCTACTCCAATTGTTGCTGGTGTGTGCTGTAGACTTTTAAGTCAAAATCCAAGACTTAAACCTAATGATATTAAACACATACTTCTTAATAATACTATAAAAATTGTTAATGATAGAAATGCAGAAGGTTATGGTTTGCTTAATTGTAGTGAAATTGTTATATAAAAAATCACTAGTTATTTGAAGAAATATTAAATGTTTTTGCTTCATCTAACTAGTGTTTTTTTATTGATTATTGCTTGTTAATTTTTCTAGAACCTTTATTAATCTTTTTATATCGTGAATGCTATTATAGTGTGATATTGATACTCTTACTGTTCCGATATTTATAGTTCCTAAATATTTATGTACAAGTGGTGCGCAATGTAATCCACCTCTAACACATATACTATGGTCGTTTAAGTAATTAATCACATCATTGGTGTCCATATTCTTTATATTAAAACTTATTACTCCGCTATTAGGATTATTGCTATATACGATGTACTTTTTGTTTTTGTTTAAATAGTTTAACAACATATTAGATAATTTTGTTATCTTTGTATTTATAAAAGTAAAATGCTTATTTACATATCGTATTCCGCCATCTAAAGCGAGTATTCCTACAGTATTTATTGTTCCTGCTTCCAGTCTTTCTGGGTAATACTCGGGCATATTGGTTTTTTCACTTTCTGTACCACTCCCACCATATTTTATTGGTTGGGGTTGGGCATTGTTAATGACAAGTGCACCTATTCCTTGTGTACCATACAATCCTTTATGACCTGCTACACTTATAAAGTTAATATTATCTTTTTTCATATCCACTTTTATATGTCCTAGGCTTTGTGCTCCATCTACTAGAAATAGTATATTGTTTGATTTGCAATATTTACCTATTTCATTAAGTGGGGTAGTAGTACCAGTAACATTACTTGTGTGATTAACTATAATCATTTTTGTATTAGGTTTTCTTAATTTTTTTATATCGTTAATAGTTATTATTTTATCGGTAGGCACTGCTACACTATAGTCTATATTTTTATTGGCAAGAGTTCTTAATACTGCATTGTGTTCAAATGTAGTTATTATTACATGGTCATGTGGTTGTAATGACCCTTGAATGGCATAGTTGATGGCTTCAGTACAATTGTATGTATATACAACTTCTGCATTGTCTGGCGCATTAACGAGTTTCTTTATATTGTCTCGACATTCTTCAACTTTGATACCTGTTCTTATACTTAATTTGTGACTACCACGTGATGGATTGGAATTATAATAGGTAAGTGCTTTTAAGATGCCTATATAAGTACTTAATGGTTTTTTATTGGTTGTTGCTGCATTGTCTAAATATATCATAGTTTACACCTTTGTCATTATTTTGTTCTTTTTAATAGTATATAGTGTAACTAATATTTATGTTAATGGAGATTATTATGTATGCAATAGCAATTTTTTCAAACCGTACTGAAACATTAAGATTTAACGCACAATTAAAAACATTAGGTGTTAATGCCATGGTTGTGTCAACTCCTAAAGGGCTAGGTGGTAGTTGTTCGGTAGCGGTTAAATTTTATTATAAACAACTTTCACGAGTTATATATGCATTAAAAGTAGGTAATTATCGTACGTTTAATTATTTTTTCAAAATTGTAAACACTAGAAGTGGCAATAATTATGAGATAATTAATTTCAATCAGTATTAATTATAAGACATATCTATTATATTATTAATAATAAAATATATTATTAACTTGAAAAATTTTGTTTATTAGTTTATTATTATTTGTTATAATAAAATATGGACAAATATACTGCATATAATATTATCAATATTTTGGATAAGTTTATACCTAATCCAGAGACCGAACTTGAATATAATAGTGATTTTGAATTACTCATTGCTGTTATGTTAAGTGCGCAATGTACAGATAAAAGAGTTAATATGGTTACAAAGGATTTGTTTAAACTTTACAACACGCCTGAAGATTTTGCTAATCTTGATGTAAAAACTTTGGAACGCCTTATTCATTCTTGTGGATTCTATCACAATAAAGCAGTTAATATTATTAATTGTAGCAGAATGATTGTTGATAAATACAATGGCAAAGTACCTAGAACATTTGAAGAATTGGTTACTTTGCCGGGAGTAGGTCGAAAGACAGCCAATGTTATGTTAATTGTGGCTTTTGGTACACCGGCAATACCTGTAGATACTCACATATTTAGGGTAAGTAATCGTATAGGTTTGACAGATACCAACAATGTAGACGACTGCGAGAATCAATTAACTACCTTGTTTAAAGATGATCCGCAGTTATGGGGTAAAATACATCATCTTATACTTTTATATGGAAGATATAATTGCAAGGCTATTAATCCAGATTGTACCAATTGTGTTATTAAAAAATATTGTAAACATTATAATGAGAAATAATAAAGGAAATTTTTTATGTTTTTAGATAAAGTTAAAATTACTTGTAAAGCAGGTAATGGTGGCAATGGTAAAGTACACTTTAGAAGAGAAAAGTTTGTGCCTAATGGTGGCCCAGAAGGTGGCGATGGTGGTAGGGGTGGCTCTATCATTTTTAAGACGACTCCCAATATGACCAATTTAGTAGATTTTAGATTTACTAAAGTTTTTAAGGCTGGTAATGGTGAAGATGGTGGCAATAATATGTGTGATGGTAAATCTGCTAGTGACCTTACTATTCTAGTGCCTGTAGGTACAGTTATTAAAAATGCTAGTACTGATAAAGTTATCGCAGACTTAACTACACCAGATGAAGAATTTATAGCACTTAAAGGTGGCCGTGGTGGTAGGGGTAATAGTAAATTTGCAAGTTCTACTAGACAAGCCCCACGTTTTGCTGAAATGGGCGAACAGACTAAATCTTTTGACCTAATTCTTGAATTAAAAACAATTGCTGATGTTGGATTAATTGGATACCCAAATGTTGGTAAAAGTAGTCTACTAAAGGCAGTTTCTAATGCTAAACCAAAAATTGCTAATTATCACTTTACTACTTTATCGCCTAATATTGGTGTAGTTAAAGCCTATGATACTAGTATGGTGTGGGCAGATATACCGGGGCTTATTGATGGTGCTAGTGAAGGTGTAGGACTAGGACATGATTTCTTAAGACATATCGAACGTACTAGAGTATTAATTCATGTTATTGATGCTGCTGGTAGTGAAGGACGTGACCCTTATCAAGATTATCTTAATATTAATGCCGAACTTTCTAAATATAGTGAATATGTAGCACATATACCACAAGTAGTGGCACTTAATAAGATTGACCTTATTGACCCAGATATAAGAGAAGAATATTTGTCTGAACTTAAAAAACAGATAGGTAAAGATGTTCCTGTTTTTGAAATCAGTGCTGTAGCATTTATGGGATTAGATGATTTGATTAAGTATGTTTCTGATTTAGTTGCAAAACAACCAGAAATTGTAAAAATGAATATTGAAGAAAAAGACATAGATAAACGTACCAGAAAGACTTTTGAAATAGCACATGTAGATGATGGTTACTTTGAAGTCTATGGAGACTTGATAGACGAAATCGCATTTAATGTTATACTTAACGATTATCAAAGCATGGCATATTTTCAAAAACGTATTAAAGATGAAGGTATTATTGACGCTTTGATTAATGCTGGTATGAAAGAAGGCGATACTGTAAAAATGTGCCAGATAGAATTTGAATATACATTATAGGAGTAAATATATGATTACAACAAAAGAAAGAGCAACATTAAGAAGTTTTTCTAATAATATTCCAGATTTGGTTTATGTTGGAAAAGATGGAGTTAGTGATAATGTTGTTAAACAAGTTGAAGACAATCTTCTTGCTCACGAACTTATAAAAATTAAAGTTCAACCCAACTGTAGCATGAGTGCCAGAGAAGTATGTGACCAATTGGTTGCTGTTACTAATGCTCAACCTATTAGTGTAGTAGGTGGCAAAATAGTTTTGTACAAGTATACAAGTAAAAAAGGATTTAAACATTATTTAGGATAATTATGGATTCGAAAGATATTGATTGGGACGAAGTGATGAAAGATTGGGACGTTTGGATTGAACGTACAAGATTGGTAGAAGAACAAATACGTAAAGAAAGACAAAAGCCAATTACTGCTGAAGAATTTATGAAGGCTCAAGAACGTGTTTTGAAATTCTTAAAAGAAAATGGTATGGAAGACAGAATTGTTTATGTAGATGATGATACCGACAATCAATCAGATACCACATCACAAGATAAAAAAGACTTAAATAAAAAAGAATAATATTAATAAAAATACTTGTATATAAAAATTAGTTTATTAAAAAAAAGTAAAACACATGTTTTACTTTTTTTTGTTATCATAATGTGATTATTTTTTAACAAAACTATATATTTACTTAATTATTTATATTCTTTTATGTGATTATTTTTTATTATTAATTAATTTACTTGTATATTTAAAAAATATCTTCTGCATTAATAGTGTTATACTTTTTATTAACTAGACTAAACAAACTTAATAGAAATAATATTGTTGCAATAATTTGGTAATAAAGATTATGTCCATAGAAAAAACTTGTAAGCAGTATAAACAAACCACTTAACATATATCCTTTGGCATTTTTCTTATTAAGTGCTATGGCTATTAATTGTTTCATTTTTAGTTTTGTTGGCTTAATGAATGTAGGATACATAATAGGTAATATTGAAGTAGGTTCTATAAATCTCGTGTAAAATTGTTGTATAGTAACAATCTTTATATTTGAATGTTCAATCTTACCTAGATATTCATTTAATTCAGAAGTGACATAATCGGTTATGATTACCAACTTGCTTTTTTTGGTTTTTCTATAACAGTTTAAATAATCTTCAATTTTTAATCCGTGATTAAAAATAGGAATAATCGTTTTATCATTAATTGTTATATTTGATTTTGTTTTTTTGGCATAATCATATTGGTTAACTATTACTAGATAAAAATAATTAATTAGTTCATCATGAGTTAAGTGTTCTAATGCTAATACAAGACTATTAATTTTTTGTTCTCTTTCAAATGTGATTTTTATTTTGTCTTGTCTAGAATATGAAATTTTTGTTAATAAATAAGATAGTATGCTTGTGATAATTAAAGAAATTATTACACAAGGTAAAAATACTGGATAATAATAATTTATCCATATAAAAAATATACAAAATAAGCATAAGAATCTAACGATGTTATTAAAAATTATTGATATTTTTGTTTGCATATTTAATTGTTATACCAAAATGTGCTATTAATACTTAAAAACTTTGCAAAAAAAGTCATATTTTGCTAAAATATAAAGGTAATAAGGATAATTATGGATTTAGAAATTGTAAAATTTATTCAAAGTGGTTCAAATTGGTTTTTAGACCAGTTTTTTAGTGCTTTTACACACTTTGGAGAAGAAATATTTTTTATCTGTATGTTTTTAATATTTTATTGGTGTGTTAGTTATAGATACGCATTTAAGTTTAGCCTGTTTTATTTAACAAGTGTGTTATTTAATAACATAATTAAATTGTGTGTTAAACGCCCACGTCCATGGCAGGCTAGCCAACTAGTAGATAACAAACTTCAAGCCAGCGGGTATAGTTTTCCTAGTGGACATAGCCAAAGTATAAGTTGTATATCTACATTTATTGTCTATGATATTTATAAAGATAAAAACAATAACAAATCAACAAAAGTTATTTCACTAGTGATTGCAATTTTATTGTGTTTAATAGTTGGTTACTCAAGAATGTATTTAGGACAACATTATCTTACTGATGTTCTTACCGGATTTACTTTAGGTGTAGGAATAATGTTATTACTTAAATATATTGAAAGTGTTTTATCTAAAAAAGAGAGAAAACCAGTTAATATTGAAATGGTTGTTTCTATATTGTCTATAGTAATGCTTGTATTAATAACTTTACTACAATTTAAAGTATTTAATGTTTCGTTGCACGCAGCAAAAAAGATATATAGATACTCGGCATTATTAACATCTGTAAGTATAGGTTATATATTATCAATACGTCTAGTTAAAGATGTCAGACTTAATATATATCTTCGTCTTATAAAAGTTGCGATAGGCTTGATTATTACATTTGGCTTATTCGCGATATTCAATATGCTTGTTAACAACTTATTTATGTATTTTCTAGTTATTCTTATGATAGGGATAGTTGCTACATTTGTTTATCCATATCTATTTAATATGATTTATTGTAAATTAAAGAAGGAAGAAATATGCAAAAGTGTATAGTTAATAATTTAAAAGAAACCGCTAGTTTGGCTAAAAAATTTGCCAAAACATTAAAAGGTGGGACATTGATATTACTTAATGGCGACTTGGGAGCAGGCAAAACAACTTTTACTCAAAGTGTGTTCAAAACTTTAGGGGTAAAAGAGCCTGTTACTAGTCCTACATTTACATTGCTTCGGGAATATTATGTTAAAGATTATAACTTGTATCATTTTGATATGTATCGTATCAATGATGAAAGTGAAGCCCTTGAATTGGGTATTTTTGACTATTTTAACGACCCTAAAGCAATCTGTGTTGTTGAATGGTATCAGAATATTATGGGCTTAATTCCAGAACATTATATTTTGATTAATATTAAAAAGATTGATGATGATAAAAGGGAATTTGAATTTATAGAAAAATAGGTGATAATATGAAATTATTATGTATAGATACAACAAAACAACGTGCAATTCTAGCACTAAACAATAATGGTAAATTAAGTTATAGAATAATTCCAGAAACTAAAAGACATAGCGAAGCACTGTTGTTTGAATTAGAACAATTTTTATGTGATAATCAACTCACAATTCAAGATATAGATACTTTAGGTTGTGTAGTAGGACCGGGTTCTTTTACTGGTATACGTATTGGTGTTGCCACTGTTAAAGCATTTCAATTTGCACTTAATATTCCTGTAGTGTCTGATAATTATTTTAATATAGTTGCAAGCGATGTAAAAGAAGGATATGTGGCTTTAAAAGACACATCTACAGCAGTATATTTATCAAAAATTACTAAATCGAAAGCAGGAGATATTACTACTATTAATAATACAGATGTAGATAATGTTGTTAATGGTAATAAATTGTATCTAGATTCTAGCGAACATTTAGCGGAAGTAATTACATATAACAATACTAGTATGATAGAAGATTTTGCTACCATAATGCTTAATTATTTCACTAAAAAAGCAGAAAATAAACAATTTACTAATAATGCAGATTTTGCACCAGTATATGCCCAATTAAGTCAAGCCGAGCGTAATCTAAAGGATTAATTATGATAATAAGGCTATTAAAAAAAGATGACTTAATCGAACTTGAAAATATAGAAAAAAGTTTATTTGATAATCCGTTTAGTAAAGAGTCATGTCTAGAAGAACTTATTACTGATAATAGATTATATTTAGGGTTGTTTGATGATAATCAACTTATAGGTTATGTAGGAGTAATGATTACTTTTGATACAGCAGATATTATCAAAGTTGGTGTAAAAAAAGAGTATCAAGGTAAAGGTTATTCAAAAAGACTAATGTATCTACTTTTACAGATATTGAAAGACAATGGTGTTAAATATGTTATGTTGGAAGTCGAACATAGCAATTATAAAGCAATTAATTTGTATTTATCTTGTGGATTTAAGGAAATTAGTGAAAGAAAGAATTATTATGGTGAAAATAGTCATGCTAAAATAATGAGATTGGAACTATAATGGAATTAAATTATAAATATAAAAACAATGGAAAAGAAACTGTTTTGTTCTTACACGGTTGGGGTGTAGATAGTGACAGTTTCTCTTTTTTATCTCAAAAATTATCTACTGACTACGATATATTACTTGTCGATTTTCGTGGACATGGAAAAAGTAAACCACTTAAATATGTCTACACGGTATATGATTATGCTGAAGAAATATTTAAATTATTAAAATATCTAAAATTAAATAATATTACGATTGTAGCACATTCGTTTGGTGTAAGGGTGGCGATATTGTTAAGTACTATATTTGATTTAAAAATTAAAAATATAGTTGTAATGGGTGGTGCAGGAATCAAACCCCGTTTTAACATTTTTACTAAAATCTGTATATATAAATATAAGTTAAAAAAAGTACTTAACCAAAAATTTAATTGTCATTTTAAACTTAATAATTTAGGAAGTGAAGATTATATTAATCTAGATCCTATCACTCGACAATCATTTGTAAAAATTGTTAATTTTGACGAGAAAAAATATATTAAATTAATCACTTGTCCAGTATTGTTATTATGGGGTAAAAATGATAAATCTACTCCATTATATATGGCAAAAAAGTTTAAAAAGTATATACAAAATTCTAGATTGATTATATTTAAAAAATGCGGACATTTTTGCTTTAACAATTATCCATTGCTTATATATTATGAGATAATTAAATTTTTAGACAGTACTATGTAATATTAAAATTTAAGGAGAATAAAGCCATTTTTTATTTGTATTTAGTATTAAATATTATTGTTTCTATTATTTATGTTGTATTAATCAATGTTATGCTACTTAAGTTTGTCGCTGTGTATCAACAAAATTATTATCGAACTAAAGAAGCAATAATATGGTTATATAATAATAACAATATGCATTATAAAAACACATATAAATTAAGTCTATTTTTTGTGCCAATTTATATGCTTATATGTTTAATATTTTTTCTACTAAAAGTTCCATATCCGTACTACTTTATTTTACATATTTTGGCACTTACATACATTGCAAGTATTAATATTGTTATTAATGATGTTCCGTTAAAAAAGCCATTAGTATATACTAAAAGAGTAAATAGATTATTAATTACTTTTAGTATTATTTGCGTTGTGCTTTTTTCACTTCTATTAAGTTTATCAGTTAAATTTAATTATCTGTTTATGTTACATTCGATTATTTATGTCCTAGCACCAATACTTATGATATTGTCCAATTATATTAATTATCCTATACAATTGTTGATTAATCAATATTATGTTATTCTCGCTAGAAAAAAAATGAAACAATATAAAAACTTAAAAATAATTGCTATTACGGGTAGTTTTGGAAAAACTAGTACAAAAAATTATTTATATACTATTCTTAATGAAAAATATAATGTTGTATGTAGTCCGCATTCGTATAATACGTCTACGGGAATAACACGTACTATTCTGGAATATCTTAAACCATATCATGATATATTGATATTAGAGATGGGTGCTGACCATAATAACGATATTGAAAAATTGTGTCGTATTGTTAAACCTGACATTTCTATTATTACTGCTGTAGGTAATCAACACTTAAATACTTTTAAGACTATTGACAATATCATAAATACTAAATTTCAATTAGTAAAAAACACTAAATTAGATGGATTTTTTGTTACCAATTATATCAACGAAATATGCAAATTTTATTCTAATAATAGTCTTATTCCGAATTATGGTATAGGATATGGTAAAGATGATTATTGCTTAATTAAAAATGTAGAAATTAATAATTCCGGTATGGGCATTGATTGTGTGATAGATAATAATTTAGTGCGTTTAAATACTAGCGTACTAGGTGAATTTAACGTGATTAATATATTATTATCTGCTACTGTAGCATATAAATTAGGATTAAGTATTGATGAAATTATTAAGGGTGTAAAAAATATTAAGCAAGTTGAACATCGACTTTCTACAAGAATTTTGCCTAATGGCACATTAATTATAGATGATAGTTTTAATAGTAATGTAGAAGGCTTTAAAGGTGCTGTGAAAGTCCTTAAACAAATGCATGGTAGAAAAATAATAGTTACTTGTGGTGTGGTAGAATTGGGTGAACAGCAATATGATACCAATTTTCAGTTGGGCACACTTATAAGTGATATAGATGTATGTGTTGTTAATAGGGTTAATTATAATGCGATAAGTAATGGGATTGTAAGTGTAGGCGGTAAACGACCAAAATATTATGATAGTTATATTGAGTGTTATCAGCAATTTATATCCAAACTCACATCTCATGATGTTGTCTTAATAGAAAATGATTTAACGGATTTATATACTAATTAAGTATGTAAAAAGGAGTAGTTAATGAAAGAAAATTTACTTTTGTTGTTTGGTGGAGCAAGTTCCGAGCATGACGTATCAATCATTTCTGGTATGCAAGCCAAAGAATATGTAGATACCAATTTTTATAATGTGATACCTGTCTATATAGGGCAAGATAATAAATGGTATAATGTAAAAAAACTACATAATATAGCCGATTTTGTTGGTATGAATTTAAAGAAGTTTATGGAAGTAACATTGCTTGCAGGAAGCAATTATCTATATAAAAAAGATATTTTTGGATACCGTAAAAATATAAAAATTGATTGTGCTATGGTTGTTATGCATGGTATTAATGGAGAAGATGGCAAAATAATGGCTTTGCTTGAATTGTGCGGTATTCCTTATCCTACGTCTAATGTCACAGAAAGTGGAGTTTGTCTAGATAAATCAATATTTAAAGAATACCTTAATGGAATTAACGTTAATAATGTTAAAGGTGTGCCGATTACACAGTTTAATTTTGATAATAATCCCGAAGTGGTGTATGAAGAACTAGAAAAATCTCTTAATTATCCTATGATAGTTAAACCTGCTAATCAGGGTAGTAGCATAGGCATAATTGTGGTACACAACAGAAGTCAACTAGAAATTGCTATGCAATCTGGTTTTAAACTAGGCGAAAAAATACTTGTTGAACAGTATTTGAATGATATTAAAGAAATTAATGTTGCCATTGTTAGAGATGAACAAAAACTAATTGTCTCCGAACTTGAACAACCTATTAAGTCTAGTGAAATATTAAGTTTTGATAATAAATACCTTAATAGTTCTAATTCGATGGAAAGTATAAGTCGTATTATTCCTGCAGAGATTAGTGAAGATAAAAAGCAGAAGATAATTGATATGGCAACAAAAGTATATATAATGTTAAATTTAAAAGGGGTAGTTAGATTTGATTTTATATTAAGCGATAATGAAGTGTACCTAAATGAAGTTAATAGTATTCCAGGTTCTTTGGCTTATTATTTGTTTAAACCTAAAGGAATAAGTTATAATATGTTAATTAATATATTATTAAAAAATGCTTACTTAAATAATCTAAATAATTTAAAAAAAGTACATATTTTTAAAAGTACCATACTTAATGGTTCTAATATTAGTATCAAAAAATGATGATATGATTTATATTATTGTGCGTGTATATTATTACGATATTATGTATAAATATACGCACATATTTTTTATTTTTCAATAACATAGTTATGTGCCTTATTGATATAATTTATGGTTAATATATACATATTAATTAACTATTATTGACTAATATATGTAAAAGTGGTAATATATTCATATTAATTACTAAAGGGGATTATTAAATGAAAGCAAAAGAAATGATGGAAGAGATCCAAAATAAGGATTTAACCAAAATGGATAATACAGAACTTGCTAATTATAAGACCGAACTTTCTGATAAAGCCATGAATTCAAAAAAGATTTTTAAATACACTTTAAAATATATATTGTATTATGTGATTGGTTACGGGTGTGGTATTTTAATTGGTATATGTGCCGCAAGAGTTCTTATGACATATATTTATACTGGTTCTGTTACTACAAAAATGTTTTTAAATAATTTACTTATCGCATTATTATGTGGTGTTCCTGCTGCTATTACTTCTGTGTTATATAGACTTGCAAAGAAAAACGCTAAAAATTTAACACAAGTATGTAATGATAAGATCACAGAAATTGATAGACAGATTACTATTAATCAACTAAAGATTTCCTTAACTAATGGTAATGTAGAATCTAATTCTACTACATCAAAAACAAAAGAAGAAAAAGATAGTAAAGAAGTAAAAGAAATAGTAGATAGTGCTGAAAATAACGAAAATTCAATAAAAAATGAAGAAAAACAAGTAAAAATTGATACTAATGACAATAAATAGTGTAGGGTGATTATAATGATGAAGTTTAAATTTGAAAATGAATTAGACCAAATTAGAATTAAAGACTTAACTAGTTTGTCCGAATCTGAATTAAAACAATATAGAGAATATTTAGTTGACCTTAAACAAAATACTGGTAAAAGAGTTTTTGGGACTACAATTAATATGTTATTTACATTAGCAGTACCAGTATTAACAGCATTAATCATATTATTTGAAATTATTGCTTTTGTTTTTTTACGTACACAATTTAATTATACTGTATTTTCAGTATTCCAAGTTTTGGTTTTTATTTGTGTTATAGGTTTAAGAGTTTTTAATATATTTAAAAAACGATATGCTAAACTTATACAAGAAATAAAAAATGTATGTGGCTTACGAATTGGAGAGATAGATAACAACTTGGCAATAATGAGTGTTAAAAATGAATTAGCACAGACTACTAATAGTGCAGACAATACTGCTAATACTGCTAAAACTGATATTGATAGTTCAAGTGAAAACAGTGCTAAAACTGACAAATAAGCATTTGATGAAAACAATTAATAATAATTAACATAAAAGTCATATTTACATAATAAAAAAGACAATATCGCATAATGATATTGTTCTTTTTTTGTATATTTATACATTATATTGTCAATTACAATTTGACACAATAAATACAATTTTTCAATATTTAATTAATAATTTAGTAAGATTATTTTAATTGATTTTTTGTTACATATTAAGCAATTTAGTTTGGATACTATTTCTTAAACTCATACTTGTTATTGTGTGAGTCATATTAAGTAATGCAACTTTTTCAGCAGCGGTAAAGAATAGATTGTTAAGTTGTACACAGTTGTTAAGTATTATACCGCCATTTTTACCTTTTTTAGTGGTTATAGGTATACTATTGCTATCTAATATTGATATATATCTGTATATCGTTCTAACGCTAACATCATATTTATTTGCTAAATATTTCGCAGTGACTTGTCTTCTTCTATTAAGAGTAAGTAATATTCCAAAAATTATATCTATGTGCATTATTTTAACCTTTTTTATTTAAAAGTTTAATATATAATAGCACACTTATAATTAAATATCAAACATATGTTCGATATTTTATTATTTTTGTACTTTTGTCACAAAAATATCTTGATTGCCAAAACTTGTGGTGATTACATCGTTAGGGTAGGTGTAGTTACCAAAAATGGTAAAGTTGTTAAAATAATCTACATCAAAGTATACTAGATTTGCTTTAATTGAAAAGTCAAAACTGTTTTTTGTCTTCTCTTCGCCTAGAAGATTGAATGTATAATTATTCATTGTGCCGTTCTCTAAAGTTACTATGTTTATTTCGTTTTTATAATCAATTAAATAATTATCTACATTACTTATTAATTTTGATTCTAATATTTTTGTTGCGTGTTCACAATAACTTAATAGATATAAATTGCGGTTGTTAATGTATGTAATTATATTAGTATTGTTAAGCCACATAATATTATAGTTTGAGCCACTTTGTATTTGTGCCGAATTTAAAATATTAAAGTTATAATCCAGTATTTTTAAATAATTATTATTGTTGCTTTCGGTTATAAATACAAAATTGTTTTCTGTTATATTAAACTGAATTATTTTGTTATTGGGTATATTTTTAAGTTGGGTTATGCCACTTAAAGTAAGTATGCATATATTACTTGCGTTGTTTGAATTGTATATTAAAAGTGTTCCGTTAAGGTATTCACACGATAACACAATGTCTACTATATCAATATTAAATACTTTTACTACATCACTTATTACAAAATAAAAACTTGTATTGTTGCCATTTAGTATTGCTACTATTGGTTCACTAGAAACGATTAATTGTGCATTGTCTGCATTGTCAAAGTAAATTATATCAAAATTATGTTCGCTTATATCATAACTAATAAGTTTAATACCTTTATTTTTAATTAGTATGTATATACTATTTTGATATATTTTTACTGATATTATTTTTAAATCTTTTTCTACGCTGATTGTGTTTAATTTGATAACATTACCATCATTATCAAGTATAAGCACATAGACACTTTCGCCAGAAACCTGATTAAAATATTTATCGTTACTTTTTGTAGATCCGATTAGATAATAATTGTTAAGTTTAAATACTTCAAATACTTCATCATCATTACTACCACCATAATTATTTTCATATTCTATTTTTTCCAACTTACTTGTTCTTGAATTTATATTGTCAAATTTTTCTTTTGTAACAGAAGTGTCAGAAGTGGGTTTGGTTGTGTTTAAAGATTCGGATTTAGATATAGTTGAAAATGCGATTATTATGCCAGCCAATAATAATATTAATACAACTATTGATATATAATTCTTATAATTTTTCATAGACTATACTCCTAAAAAATTTTCATCATTATATCAAAGTTTAATAGTCTTTTGTTGATAATAGCAAAAGTTCTCATAAAAAATTATTTAATGAAAAAAGCACTAAAAAAGTGCTATTTTTCGTCATTTTTTGAGTTCTCTAAAATTACTTTTAAGATGTTTTTTGTTCCATTTTTTCCTTTTTGTGGATATTGTGCTTTTTTGATTTTTGTACTATCAAGTTTTAATTGCTGTATGGCTTCCATCATGGATTTTTTATTCATATCTTCTTGAAGTAATACATTAGCATAACCTTTAGCCAAAAAGTCTTGTGCATTGAGTATTTGATCTCCACGAGAATTTCCTTTAGGTAAGGGGATTAATAGCATAGGCTTGTTAAGTATTAAAAACTCGTTAATTGCATTGCTTCCTGCACGGCTAATTACCATGTCTGCTAGGTCAAAATAATCTTCAATATTGTTTGTAAATTCAATCTGATAATAATTATTAATTTTAATTTGTTTGTTAAAATTACCTTTACCTACGATATGTATTATGTTGTATTTCTTTGTTATTTCTTTTGCAAGTGAAAACATACATTCATTAATTGCCTGTGCACCTAGACTTCCACCTATAATAAGTATTGTGGGTAAGTTATTGTTAAATTTACATATTTTTCTTGCTCTTTCTTTGTTACCTGTAAATAATGAATCTCTAATAGGACTGCAGGTAAATACACCTTTTTTACCACAACTTTTTGCTGTCTCTTCAAAACTACAACACATTTTATTGCATTTTTTTAATATAAGTTTATTGGCTAGCCCTAGGTTGTAGTCACTTTCGTGTGCTACAATTGGTATTCCTAAACTTTTACCTGCATATGTAACTGGTACTGATACATATCCGCCTTTAGAAAATATAATATTTGGTTTGATTTTTGATAATATTTTTTTTGATTGACAATATCCTTTGATAAGTTTAAATGGTATAGCAAGATTTTTTAAATTTAATCCACGTATTAGTTTAACGGAAGTAATAGGGTAATATTCGATTTCGGGATAATCTTTAAGTATTGTACGTTCTATACCATTTATACTTCCTATGTAATATATTTTTTCATAATGAGACTTTAGATATTTTAATAATGCTATATTGGGCATAACATGTCCTGCAGTGCCACCACCACATAATACAATTGATTTCATTTAATTCACCTTTGTTTTTTAATATTGTATGTAATAATGCTATAAAATATCTTAATAATTAAAAAAATAAATTGTTTGTGATGATTGATATATGATTTTAAGATTATGTTTTTTAATTTTTTATTGTTATAAATATGTATAGTTATGTATAATTATGCACCATTTTTAAATAAATGCGTGTTTAAAAATAGTAGTCTAATATGTTAGTAGGAGTAAGTTTTATTTTTAATATTATTAATTATTTATTAATCTTGACTAGTAATGTAATGCTGTAATACTTACGATATATGTATATCAAGTTACGAGCATAACTAACATTATTTTCGATGAAGTACATAATGTTAATTAAACATTATTTTATGCTAAATAATACTTTGTGTCGCTTGCATAAACCGCCTTAAGTGTGTATTTTTGCTTGCGATTAAAATTTTAAAGTCTTGACTAGATATATATATTTATATATACTAACTATGGTGTATAATTAATTATTAATTTAAAAAATAAGTTTTTTATTTATAAAAAATGTGTTACACTAAAATGTAATTTAATATTTTGGAGGCTTGTTTTGGCTAACGCTTATAATAGTAAAGATATAATTGTTTTGGAAGGACTTGATGCAGTAAGATTGAGACCAGGTATGTATATTGGTACTACTGGTATCAAAGGTATGCATCATCTTTTATGGGAAATTGTAGATAATGGTGTTGATGAATTATCTAATGGTTATGGTAACAAACTTACAGTTACTATGCATAAAGACAATTCGATTACTGTAGCAGATAATGGACGTGGTATCCCAGTTGATAAGCACCCAAAACTAAAAGTAAGTGGTGTAGAAGTAGTATTTACACAGTTGCATGCTGGTGGTAAATTTAATAATTCTAACTATGCTTATTCGGGTGGTTTACACGGTGTTGGTGCTAGTGTTACCAATGCTTTAAGTGAATGGCTTAATGTTACTGTTTGTAAAGATGGTAGCAAGTATACTATGTCATTTAAGGCTATGGAAAAGAATAAAAAAGTTACTGGCGGTGTACCACAAGGTCCATTAAAACTTATTGGGAAAACCAAAAATAGTGGTACAGAAGTTACTTTCTTACCTGATAAACGTATTTTTGGTGATGTTCTATTTGATTATGAAACCATAAATAAACGTCTAAAAGAACTTGCATTTTTGAATGGTGGTATCGAATTTACACTTATTGATGAAAATGTAAAAATGGAAGATGGTAGTTATAGGACTAAAGTATATAATTATAAAAATGGTTTAAAAGATTTTATAAAATATCTTAATGACGGTGCGACTCCAGTATATAAAGAACCTATATATATTGAAGGAAAATCTGATTTGGTTAAATTGTCATGTGCTATCCAACATATAGACAATTACAATGAAAACATATTTAGTTTTGTTAACAATATTCCTACTACAGAGGGTGGTACACACGAAACAGGACTTAAATCAGCCTTAACAAGAGCATTTAATGATATCGCTAGAGAGATGGGACTTTTGAAAGACAAAGAAGCCAATCTTATGGGCGAAGATTTTAGAGAAGGTTTAACTTGTGTTCTTTCACTGAAACTAAAGAGTGTCCAATTTGAAGGTCAAACAAAAACTAAACTTGGTAATCCAGAAGTAAGACCAGAAGTAGAAAGTTTGGTTTATGACGGACTTATGGAATTTGCTAAACAAAAAAGTAGTAAGAACGTATTAACCGAAATTATTAATAAAGGTAAAGGTGCTGCTAAAGTAAGACTTGCGGCAAAACATGCTAAAGAAACCGCTAGAAAAGCCAATTCGGCTGATAATTATAGTCTTGTAGGTAAATTAAGTAGTTGTACTGGTAAAAATTATTTAATTAACGAACTATTTATAGTTGAAGGAGATAGCGCGGGTGGTAGTGCAAAACAGGCTAGAGACAGACAGTATCAGGCTATTCTACCACTAAAAGGTAAACCACTTAATGTAGAAAAAAAGAGACTTAATCAAGTCCTAGATAATGAAGAAATTCGTACAATAATCAGTGCTTTAGGTGCTGGTGTTGGCAATGATTTTAAGATAGATAACTTAAAATATAATAAAGTTATAATACTTGCCGATGCTGACCAAGATGGTGCTCATATAAGAGCAATATTATTAACATTCTTCTATAGATATATGAGAGAACTTATCACTGAAGGACATGTATATGTAGGTGTTGCTCCACTATACCGTGTATATAAAAAGAATTTTAGTGAATATGTCTATGATGACGATAAACTTGAGAAAGTTATTAAAAAATGTGGTGCTGGTTATCAGATTCAACGTTATAAAGGGTTGGGCGAGATGACAGCAGAACAGTTGTGGAGCACAACAATGGATCCAGAAAGAAGAGTACTAGTACAAGTAACTTTAGATGATATTGCTGAAGCCGAACGTATGATTACTACATTTATGGGTGATAACATAGAAGCAAGAAAATTGTATATTAGTGAAAACGCTAATTTCAATAAAGAAACTAATTTTGAACACATTGGAGAAGTAAATGACTAAAAAGAACGATGAATTTACTCCTGACGAAAATGAAGGGATAGTAAATGAAGAATTAAATTCTGAAATATTAGATGATGAAGAACAAGAACTTGATACTGTTGATTCTAATAGTGAAGATAGTCATGATGACGAAGAGTCTGCTATTAAGCCAAGTGGTAAAGTATCAAGAAAGAAACAAGACCCTTCATTTACTTCATTACTAGGAGATAGTGATGGTAAGGGTATTGTTACTAAAAGTGTAGAACAAGTTATTCATGAAAGTATGATGCCATATTCCGAATATGTTATTTTGGATAGAGCATTGCCTAGAGTTGAAGATGGTTTAAAACCAGTTCAAAGAAGAGTACTATATAGTATGTTAGAAGTAGGTGTTACTCCTGATAAACCATATAGAAAAAGTGCTACAATTGTAGGTACTTGTATGGGTAGGTATCACCCACATGGCGATAGTAGTATTTATCAGACCATGGTTAGACTTGCACAAGATTTTAATATGGGTATGTGTCTAGTTGACGGACATGGTAACTTTGGTTCGGTCGATGGCGATGGCGCTGCTGCTATGCGTTATACCGAAGCGCGTTTAAGCCCTATAAGTCTTGAATTATTAAAGGATATAGAGAAAAATACGGTAACTTGGAGTTTTAACTTTGATGATAGCCGTAAAGAGCCGGATATGTTGCCGGGTAGATTCCCTAATTTGTTGGTAAATGGTGCTACTGGTATTGCTGTAGGACTTGCTACCAATATTCCTACTCACAACTTATCAGAAACTATAGATTGTGTTACTGCATTTATTGATAATCCAAAGATTAAACTTGAACAATTATTAAAAATTATGCCAGGCCCAGACTTTTCTACTGGTGGTTATATTTTGTCTAATAGCGAATTTGATGATGTATATAGAAAGGGTAAAGGTAAAATAATTGTTAGAGCCAAACTTAACTTGGAAACAGGCGAGAATGGTAAAAAGAATATTGTTATTACCGAGATACCTTTCCAAGTTAATAAAGCACTTATGCTTCAACGTATAGCCAAATTAAAGGAACTTGACCCTACTAGTTGTTTAAGTGGTATTGCTGATATTGTTGATGAATCTGACAGACATGGTACTAGAGCGGTTATTAAACTTAAGAAAGATGCCAATGCAAAATCAATCATTAATTATTTATACAATAAGAGCGATTTACAATGTAATTTTAATGTAAATATGGTTGCTATCGCTGAAGGTAAGCCAAAACAATTAAGTTTAATAGAAATAATAGATTATTATGTAAAATACCAACGTAAAGTTGTGTACAATCGTACAAAGTTTGATTTAGATGCTGCGGAAAAAAGAAAACATATTTTAGATGGTTTGTTAATTGCTATTAGAAATATTGATGCAGTTATTAAGATTATTAAGACCAGTAAAAGCACTCCTGAAGCCAAACAACGTCTTATAGATACTTTCTTCTTGTCTGATATTCAAGCACAAGCAATACTAGATATGAGACTTGCAAGACTTACTAATCTTGAAGTTAACAAACTTAAGGCTGAACTTGAAGGACTTATTAAACTTATCGCCGAATTAAAATCTATACTTGAAAGTGATAAGAAGTTAATGAGTGTAGTTAAAAAGGAACTTATTGCTATAAAAAATGCATATGGAATACCTAGAAGAACTATGATTATAGATCCAGATGAAGAATCTATTGAAGAAGAACAACCTGAAGTTATAGTTAATGAGAATGTTACTGCCGAAGATGTACATGTAGTTGTTACTGAAAACAATACAATTAAAGTTGTTAACAAACGTAGTTATGGACTAGCAACTAAAGGATTAAGTGCTAATCCAACTCCATACGAAATAGTTAAATTTGATTTAGTTATGTCTAATATGAAATATGTATATCTATTTACCAATTTAGGCAATTGCCATAAGATTAAGGTAAGTGATATACCTATGTGTAAACTAAAAGATAAAGGTTCTATTATATCTTCATTTGTTAAAAACTATTTACCTAGTGAAAGGGTGGTAGCAATATTTGACTTTGATGTTAATGATAACGATACCGAACTTATTTTTACTACAAAAAGTGGACTTATCAAAATAACTAAAGAAAGTGAATATATTAGTTCAAAACAATCAATTAGTGCTATTAAACTAAAAGAAGATGACGAACTTGTTAGTGTATATTATGACAATAGAGAAAAAACATTGTTAATATTTAGCCATGATGGATTGGCAGTTAATATTATAAAAGATGATGTTGCTACATTTGGTAGAGTAAGTGCTGGAGTTAAGGGTATGTCACTTAACGATGGAGACTATGTTGTAGGCTCTGTATTAAGTGGTGCTTTAGCGTATACATTGTTTACTTCTAATGGATATGGTAAAGTTATTAAAGAAACCGAAATTCCATTGACTAGCCGTGCAAGAAAAGGTGTTAAAGTTATTAATGGTAAGAAATTAGATATTAAACTTATTGCTGTTAGTGACCTTAACAAAAATAAAAATTATGTTGCCATACTAAAAAATAGTAATCTTGTTTATATTGAAAGTAAAAAATTAAGCCTAGAAAATAGACAAGGCACTGGTAAATCAGTGGTTGGCGAAAAGAATGGTGCAGAAACTACAAAAGTAGTACCATATATACTAGAAAGTTAGTTAATTGTATTTATTATAAATTAATATAAAAAACACTCAACATATTATGAAGTGAACCCCATTTTTG
>DJSB01000035.1:0-367 GCA_002437945.1 Christensenella sp. UBA6345
TATTTATCCCGCCTAGATTACGTCAAACAAGTTTGTCGCTTGTCCGCTAATGCTCCCAAGTTCGACTACGCTCATAATGACAGGCGGGGATTAAACAATTTAACATAATATGCTATTGTATTAAAATGCAACGTATAATTGTTAATTGTGACTAGTATTTGTTCTTACTGATACACTTATCAAATATTATTACACGTGCAGTCTATACTATTTTCATTTTTATATGCAGCCTATACTTGTCATTCTGAGCGAAACGTAGTGTAGTCGAAATTTGACGTTAGTCAAATCGAAAGTGTGCTATGCACCTTTCGGAATCCCAAAACGTAAAGTTACTACTACATATTTTATTTATCCCGCCTAGATTACG
>DJSB01000035.1:425-9963 GCA_002437945.1 Christensenella sp. UBA6345
GCTCATAATGACAGGCGGGGATTAAACAATTTAACATAATAGACTTTGGTGTACTTTTAATACTTCAAATAAAAAGTATAGCAATTATTTTGCTATACTTTTTTGTTTTTAAATTATTTTTATATTTTATATATTATTTTTATACATATCAAGTTATAACATTATTAGTATATGCCATGGTCGTTGGCTAATTGATTAGGATTGGGTTGTTCTTCGCTATCAGTAATCAGACAAGTTGTGGTCAACATAATTGAAGCGACACTACCAGCATTAAGCAGTGCGGTTTTTGTAACTTTGGTTGGGTCGATAATGCCATTAACTATCATATCGACATATCTATCATTAAGAGCGTCATAACCATAATTTTTTTGGTTACTATTTATTATTTTATCTATAATTACTCCACCGTTTGTTCCTGCATTTTCTGCTATCTGATTAATAGGTGCAAGTAGTGACCTTTTAACAATTTCTGCCCCTGTTTTTTCGTCACCATGTAAGGATTCAATCAATTGTTCTACTTTAGGTAAACATTTGATTAATGCAACTCCACCACCGGGTACTATACCTTCAAGTGTTGCACTTTTTGTGGCGGAAATGGCATCTTCTATGCGTAATTTTTTCTCTTGCATTTCTGGTTCGGTGGTAGAGCCAACATAAATAACGGCAATACCGCCAGTTAATTTTGCCAATCTTTCATTTAATTTTTCTTTATCAAAATCTGATTCTGCCATGCTGATTTGGGTGCGTATTTTTTCTATTTGTTGTTTTATTTGTTCTTTATCGCCATAACCATTAGATATTAAACAACTATCTTTAGTTACTTTTACGCTTTTTGCTTTGCCTAGCATATCTAGTGTAAGATTGTTTAATGATATACCTACTTCATCACTTATTACTGTACCGCCAGTAAGTACGGCAATATCTTGCATAAATCCTGTTCGTTTATCTCCATAAGCAGGGGATTTAACTGCAACACAATTTAAGTTGCCACGTAATTTGTTAAGTACTAGAGTTGCTAGTACTTCGTTTTCTATCTCATCTGCAATAATTAATAATGGCATATTTTTACTACTTATTTGTTCCAAAATAGGTAATATTTGATTAATATTAACTATTTTTGACTCGCATATTAGTATGTAAGCATTGTCAAGATTGGCTTCCAAGGTTGCTTGATTAGTTACCATATATGGAGATAAAAACCCACGGTCGAATTGCATACCTTCGACTACTTTTAATTCGGTTTTAAAAGTTTTGCCATCTTCCACAGTTATTACACCATTAGTGCCTACTTTTTCGAATGCGTCTGCTATAAGTTTGCCTATTTCTTCGTCACCAGCACTTATTGAAGCAATCTGATATATTTCGGTATTATTCTTAATAGGTGTACTTATATTTTCTAATTCGGCTACAGCGGTTTCGCAAGCCTTTAATATGCCTTTTTTTAATATTATTGGATTGGCTCCAGCAGTGTAGTTTTTTATACCTTCAACTACCATACTTTCAGCCAATACGCAAGCAGTGGTTGTACCATCTCCAGCAATATCGTTGGTTTTTATACTTACTTCTTTAAGTAGGGCTGCACCCATATTTTCAAACTTGTCTTTTAAAGTAATTTCTTTTGCTATTGTTACACCATCATTGGTGATAAGTGGAGTAGTGTATTTTCTATCTAGCACTACATTTCTACCTTTTGGTCCTAAAGTAACTTTTACTGCTTTTGCTAGTTTTTTTACTCCTGTTTCTAATTTTTTAATTGCATCAAATCCATCTAATATATCTTTAGTCATTTTATTCCTCCAAAATTGCTAAAATATCTGCTTGTTTGATAAGCAGATATGTAGTGTTATCTATTTTAAATTCGCTAGTTGCGTACTTATTAAATAATACTTTTTCGCCTACATTTACTTTAATTTCTACATTATTACCATCTATAATTCCGCCATTGCCTACAGCCACGACTTTTGCTATATTGGGTTTATCTTTTGCTATGTCAGGCAATACAATCCCAGTTTTGGCTTTGTCAACTTGTTCTTCTATTAATAGTATTTTATCGAATAAAGGTTTGATTTTCATATATCCTCCCAATTAATAATATTTTACAATAATTGTTTCACTTATGATTACTAGCCAATCGTAAGAAAATTAACTAAAAAAAATTATTTATAACAATTTTTGTTGAATAATCAAGTTTGTAACATTTTTGTAATATACATTAATAGTAAAACACCCAAATTAAAGGAATTCAATTTTATATGTCAAAAAATATTTTAAAGTATCAAGAAACAAGGCTTATTAAGTCTAGAAAAAAGAAAAGTAAAGGCTGGCTAGTGTTACTTATGTGTATAGTTATGGTGGGTGGGGTAATTATGTTATCTTCCACATTAAGTGGTGCATTAACTGTGGGCAACTTTGGATTTAATTTTTCAAGTTCTGCATTAAAAGTTAAAGCACATAGTTATTATGCGGTAACCATGGGGGAATATGATACGCTTAACGAAGCCGAAACAGTTGCAAGCGGAACTAGTGTAATGGGTGCGGGCAGTTATATATGGAATACTGATAAAAAATATGTAGTAATAGGCAATGTGTATGATAATCTTGAAGATGCAAAAAAGGTAAAGGATAATATAACAGACACCAATTACAATATAGGAATAAGGGAAATAAAGTATAAAAAAGTAAATTGTGATTTAAAGGAATTGACTAAAGAACAACGCACTGTTATTAAGTCAAATTTGAACTATATTAACGAGTTATACGATAAATGCTATAATTACTCAATAAAATATGATAAGGGCGAAATCGTGGCTACTGTGGTGTCTAGTGAACTCAATTCGCTTAACGGCAACATTAAGGTTAATTGTAGTAGATTAGATAGTATTAATAGTGTTACTGTTATTCCACCCACACTAAAACTTAAAAATGCGTATGTTGCCATATCTAACGAAATAGATAGTGCAGTACTAAAGGTTATACAAGGTTCAAGTGCAAATAGAGACTTAAAATATTTGACAACTAGTATAGCCATAATTAAGTATAATTTGTATGAGCAACTTTAAAATTGATTAAAAATGTAGAAATAGTTTAGATTTTTAAAAATATTTATTAATTGAAGGTTAAAATAGTTTAAAAAAAAATGAAAATATAGTAATATTTAATTATGAAAAAATATTATTTTAGTTTAGTAATAAAAATTGTAGCAATTGTCCTTATGATTGCTATAGATATGGCAACAAAATGCTATTTTGAAAATTATTTTAATAATGGTGGAGAAGATATAATCTTAATCGACAAACTTATAGGCATTACATACACTATTAATACTGGTGCTGCCTTTGGTATTTTTGGCGATAATACTGTTTTATTGGCTATATTTACAGTGCTATTTATAGCCGTATTCGGGTTTATAGACTTTTATTATCGTAGTGATAACGGCTGGTATGTTGTTGGTTTTTCTTTGATTATTGGCGGTGCTTTGGGTAATTTTATTGATCGTATTGCTTTAAAAGGTGTACGAGATTTTATCGAATTAAGGTTTATCGAATTTCCTATATTCAATTTCGCTGATTTGTTTTTAACTGCAGGTGTTATATGCTATTTGGTTTATTTGTTGTTCTACGAACTTAAAAAGCCAAAGACTGTAGATATATCTCAAGATAAGGAATAGTTGATTGGAATACATAATAGAAGAAAAAGATAATAAAGTAAGATTAGATAATTTTCTTTATGAAAAAGACTCTTCTTTTACTCGTTCGCATTATAAAAATTTAATAACCGAAGGACATGTTCTTGTTAATGATAAACAAGTAAAAGCAGGATATAATTTAAGAGTAGGAGATAGGGTTGTTGTGGAGATGATCCCTAATCAACCTATCGAGACCAAGGCTGAAAATATACCACTTGATATAGTATATCAAGATGAAGATTTGGCTGTAATCAACAAACCAAAGGGTATGGTAGTCCACCCAGCCAATGGCAACTGGAATGGTACATTGGTTAATGCACTTTTATATAATATAAAAGACTTAAGCGGTATCAATGGAGTTATTAGACCGGGAATTGTACATAGATTAGATAAAGATACTAGTGGATTGCTTGTTGTTGCAAAAAATGATTTTGCTCATGTTAGTTTAGCAAAGCAAATAGCAGAAAAAACTTGTAAAAGAGTGTATCAAGCGCTTGTAATTGGTAATATGCCAGAAGATAGCGGAGTAATAAGTAATTATCTAGGACGTGACAGCCACAATAGATTAAGATATACTGTTGTTGATAACGGTGGCAAGTATGCCGAAACACACTATAAAGTAATTACTAGATATAAAGACTATAATTTAGTCGAATTTGAATTAAAAACTGGCCGAACACATCAAATAAGAGTACATTGTAAATATCTTAATCACCCTATAGTTGGTGATGATTTGTATGGTGGTAAATCCAAGTTTAATACTCATGGACAGATGTTGCACGCATATAAATTAAGTTTTGTGCACCCTAGAACTCAAAAATATATGGAATTTACTGCTCCATTACCAGAATATTTTCAAAAAATAATACAAAATTTGCAAATTAATTAAATACTAGTTATTTACTAATTTGCTTTTTTTTGATATTATATATATGTAATTTTTTATTGGAGATGGTATTATGTCTAATTTAACTTATAGATCATTTGCTAGTGTTCTAGCATATATTGCTGTTATTTTGGTAGGTTGTTCTTTACTTATTCAAGCATTGTTAAAGGGTAGCCAGATTGCTACAGTGTTAAAGATGACAGCAGATATTTTGGCTTATATTATGTTAGTAATTGCTAGTTTTTCATACGCTAGAAGCAGAAGAAATGTAATTTTTGTAATTATATGGATAGTATCTGTAGTATTAATCGTGGTTTCTTATATCCTATAATAATAAGATTGGCGCCAAAGTTGGTTGCCAATTTTTTTTATTAATGTTAAGATATAATGAAAGGAATGTGTTATGGATTTAAAAGCAATATTTAAAAATAAATTTGTAATAATCGGGCTGGCTTTAACAGTGTTAATAGTTATATCAGGACTATTAAGCACAGTTAACTTGGTTTTTTATAGAATTACGTGTATTTTGTGTGCATTGTTGTGTATTGATATAGGTATAGGTGTGATTTTTAGGATTAAAAAGATTAAATCCGATGACCAAAGTCAACTTTTACCTTTGACCGAGCAAGATAAAGAATATGTTTCTAGAAAAAGAAAAAGCGAAATATTTAATAATGTTTTGATTATAATTATGTTTTTTTGTGCATCTATCGTATTTATAACTTTCGCTTTTAAATAAAATATATGTGTTTTTAAGTCCCCAATTGTGGGACTTTTTTGTTACGCTTTTAAATAATATTTTTGATTAAAAGTGTATAATATTGGCAATTTTTTAGATATAAAAAAGTGTAAAAAGGTTAATTATTAGTCGCATATTAAATTGCCAAAATAATATAAAAGTGTTACAATTATTCGTAGTGAAAGTTTTAAGGAGAAATTATGGATTACAAAATTAATAAAGCAGAAAAGAATGTTGTAAAAATTAACATAACTTTATCTAAAGAAGAATGGGAAACCGAAGTAGAACAAGCATATACTCGCACTAGAGCAAAGTATAATGTAGAAGGTTTTAGAAAGGGTAAAGCCCCAAGAAAAGTTATTGAAGGTATATATGGCGCTAATGTATTCTATGAAGAAGCATTAAGCGAAGGTTTCTATAAAGCATATATGAACATTTTGGCTAAAGAACCTACTCTTGAACCAGTTGATGCTCCTAACATTAATGTTAATAAAGTAGATGCTGATGGCGTAGAAATTGAAGCAACTGTTGTTGTTAAACCAGAAGTTAAAGTTAAAAAATACACAGGTTTTGATGTAGAACTTAAGAAAGAAAAAGTTACTAAAGAACAACTTGATGCTGAATTAGACAGAGTTAAAGAACAAAATGTTAGACTTGTAGAAGTTGAAAGAGAAATTAAAGATGGCGATATTGCTAATATTAATTTTTCAGGTTCAGTTGATGGCGTTAAATTTGATGGCGGTACAAGTGAAGACTATGATTTAGGTATCGGAAGTAAGAGTTTTATTGAAGGCTTTGAAGAACAACTTATTGGTCTAAAAGCAGGCGAAGATAAGGACGTTAATGTTACTTTCCCTAAAGAATATCATGTTAAGGAATTAGCAGGTAAGCCAGCAGTATTTGCTTGTCACGTTAATGCTGTTAAAGAAAAACAATATCCAGAACTTAATGATGAATTTGCATCTAATGTTTCTGAATATGAGACTATGGCAGAATTTACCGAACATATGAAAGAACATCTTCAAGAACATCTTGACGAACATGCTAGATACGATGCTGTTACAGAAATTATCGACAAAATTGTTGAAAATACTGAAGTTGAAGTTCCTAATCAAATGGTTGAAACCGAACTTGACAATATGATGAAAGAAACTGAATATAGATTAATGTATCAAGGACTTAATCTTGAAGCATATGCCAACTACATGAATACAACTGTAGAAAAATTAAGAGAAGACAGACGTGCTGATGCATTAAAATCTGTTAAAGTAAGACTTGCATTAACTTATATTCTAGACAAAGAAAAGATTACAGTTACTGAAGCAGAAGTAGACGAAAAAGTAGAAGAAATGGCAAAATCTGCTAATAAAACTGCAAAAGAAGTAAAAAATTCTTTAAGTGAAGATAGATTAAATTACATTAAGAATGATATACTTAATAAGAAACTTATTGATTTTATATTTGAAAAGAATGTTAAAAAATCTAAATAATATAATCAAGTTTTATAGTATCAATAGAAGGAGAATTATATGTTAATACCTTATGTCATTGACCAAACAAGTAATGGCGAACGTAGTTATGATATTTATTCTAGATTATTAGAAGACCGTATTATATTTATAACTGGCGAAATAGATGACAATGTTGCTAATACTGTAGTAGCACAATTAATATACCTAGAAGGCAAGAATGCTGATAAAGATATTTCTTTATACATTAATAGCCCAGGTGGAAGTATCTCTGCTGGTATGGCAATTTATGATACAATGCAATATATTAAATGTGATGTTTCTACTATTTGTGTAGGACTAGCAGCAAGTATGGGTGCGTTCTTGTTGGCTGCAGGTGCTAAAGGTAAGAGAATGTGCTTGCCTAATAGCGAAGTTATGATTCATCAGCCATTAAGTGGTGTCCAAGGACAAGTTACTGATATTCAAATTACTGCTAATCATGTTACCAAGATTAAAAAACGTATGAACGAAATGCTTGCTAAAAATTGTAATCAACCATTAGAAAAAATCGAGCAAGACGTTGAACGTGATAATTGGATGAATGCTCAAGAAGCAAAAGAATACGGACTAGTAGATAAGGTTATTGAAAAAAGATAACATTATTAAATAAAAAACTTATACATTGATACAATGTATAAAAAATATTAAGTAAAAGAAGTACATTATGAAGCAAAATGTTATATATAACTTTAGGCATTATAGTACTTCTTTTAATTTTTAGGAGATATATGAAAAAAGATATAAGTAATATGTATTGTTCGTTCTGTGGAAAAAGTCAATTAGAAACAAAAAGATTAATAAGTAGTCCAGATGGATTAAGTTATATTTGTGAAGATTGTATTTCTGCGTGCAAAGACATTCTTACTGAAGAAGATAGATTAAGTGGTACAGATAAGATAGATTTACCTACACCCGAAATTATCAAACAAATACTAGATGATTATGTTATAGGACAAGACGATGCTAAACGTGTATTGTCTGTAGCAGTATATAATCACTATAAACGTATTAACTACAACATTGATGCCAAGTTTAAAAAAGATGGCGTAGAAATGATAGATTTAGATAAAAGTAACGTGCTTCTTATAGGACCTACCGGTAGTGGAAAAACATTGCTTGCAAAGACTTTAGCACGTATACTAAAAGTACCTTTTGCGCAAGCCGATGCTACCACACTTACTGAAGCAGGTTATGTAGGTGAAGATGTAGAGAATATACTTTTAAAACTTATACAAAATGCTAATTACGATATTAAGAAAGCCGAACGTGGTATAATATATATAGATGAAATTGATAAGATAACCAAAAAGAGTGAGAATCGCAGTATAACTAGAGATGTGTCAGGGGAAGGTGTCCAACAGGCACTATTAAAGATAATAGAAAGCACTGTGGCATCAGTTCCACCACAAGGCGGACGTAAACACCCACAACAAGAATTAATACAGATAGATACTTCCAATATTTTGTTTATTTGCGGTGGCGCATTTGTGGGACTTAAAAATATAATAGAAAAACGTACAAATATCTCTTCACTTGGATTCAATAGTAATATTACTTCAAGTAATGAAGAAGAGAGTACAGGTACTGTATTAAAGAAAATTCAACCACAAGACTTGATTAAGTATGGATTGATACCAGAGTTTGTAGGGAGATTGCCTATAGTAGTAGGACTTGATGATTTAGACGAAGATGCTTTGGTGGATATAATGCAGAAACCAAAAAATGCTATAACCAAACAATATAAAGAAATGTTTAAGATTGATGGCGTAGACCTAGAATTTAAACCAGAAGCCATAAGGGCAGTTGCTAAAAAAGCAATAAAACTTAAGACTGGAGCAAGGGGACTACGTACAATATTGGAAAACTGTATGTTGGATCTTATGTTCTTAACACCATCGGATAAACATATTAAAAAAATAATTATTTCTGAAGATACCATTAATAGTGGCAGTCAACCAGAAATAATAAGAGATGATAAAACAGATAAATCTACAGAAAAAAATAATCTAGAAACTGCTTAATAAATTATTAATTGTTATATTAAAAAGAAGTGTTAATTTTTGAATGTATACCATATGTATCAATTCGAAAATGTGACACTTTTTTCTTTATTTATACACAATAATCTGATATAATAACAATAAGTGGTAGGTTTATGACAAAAATATTGGTTGTTTCTGACACACACGGGTGTAAAGCAGAACTTAATAAACTAATCAAAGATAATCCATGTGATTATGTTTTCTTTTTAGGAGATACCATTAATGATATAGTTGATGTGCCTACAGACAACCTATATGTTGTTAAAGGTAATTGGGATATAACATTAAAATATAAAAGTAAACAGTATATAAATATTGAAGGAATAGATATACTATTATTGCATGGCTATGGATATGGCGTGCGTAAATCTTTGGATAAATTAGTAGAATTAGCAAAAGCACATAATGTTAAATTAGTCTGCTATGGGCATAGCCATCTACAAAGGACTGATGTTATAGATGGTATCACTTTTGTTAACCCAGGAGCATACTCATTAGCCAAAGGTGGCAAGTTCACATATAGTATAGTAGAAATCGCTGATAAAAAAATTTATGTAAATATGTTAAAAAAATAAAAATAATTTGTTGACACGGGCTATCTTTAATGGTATTATATTATTGCTTTTGTAAAAAGGCGGGCAAGGGAATTAGATGCGGATGTAGCTCAATGGTAGA
>DJSB01000035.1:10094-11658 GCA_002437945.1 Christensenella sp. UBA6345
AGCTCAGCTGGATAGAGCATCGCCCTTCTAAGGCGAGGGTCGGGGGTTCGAATCCCTTCTGGCGTACCATTTTATGGTGGATATAGTTCAGTTGGCTAGAACGCTAGATTGTGGCTCTAGAGGTCGTGGGTTCAAGTCCCACTATTCACCCCATTATTTTTAAAATTTAGTTACAACCGTTGGGGTGTAGCCAAGCGGTAAGGCACGAGACTTTGACTCTCGCATGCGTAGGTTCAAATCCTGCCACCCCAGCCAATTTATTTTTATGGCCCATTAGCTCAGTAGGTAGAGCACATGACTTTTAATCATGGTGTCCCGAGTTCGACTCTCGGATGGGTCACCAATATGCGGACGTGGCGGAATTGGCAGACGCGCTAGACTTAGGCTCTAGTTGGAGACAGTGGGGGTTCAAGTCCCTTCGTCCGCACCAAAGTAAGGAATCATGATAACATGGTTCTTTTTTTTGTTTTATTATATTTGTGATTATAACTATAATTATAATAGTGTGCTGATGTTAATAACATATATTTGATATAGTTGTTTTAATATATATTATTTATTGTATATATAATAATTACATATTGATATAATTGCATATGTATGATATAGTATTTAAAAGGAGAATGCGTATGAAAAAGTATTATAGTTCTATTGGTATACCGACATGTGCTGAAGTTAAGATTCAATATGGCAAAGAAAATGGCATCGAAGACTATTGGAAAGAAATCATTGCTATAGAAGATACTCAAAAACGATATGAGCGAATTGACCAATTTGTTGATATGATGTCTAATAATAAATCCAATAATGGATTCTTTGCTCATGATGATTGTATAGAGATTCGTGCTATTGGCAATAAATTTACATTAGATGATAATACTATTTATCATATGTTTTTTGATAATATTAAAAATATAGTGCAGGATTATCAGGCTAATAATATTGTAAAAAGTGATGAATCTATTATATTTAAGGCAATTGGTAAGACAGAAAAAGAATATTTCGGTGGTATGGGTGCTAATCGAAAAAGAAGACAAGATCTTACAGCAGTAGAAATAACAGATGATGATTATATAGTTCCTTCTATTAAAGCATTAAAAGGTCAAAATTGTTCACTTTGTACCGAAAGAGCAGCAATATCTCATAATCTTTGGTTATTAACAGGTAGACAATCATATTATATTAATTCGGCTTCGACACATTTTGAAAATGTAAGTAATCAATATAGAAATGATGGACATTGCTTTAATATAGTTGAATATGGTGGCAAATTTAGATTATGTGACTTTGCTATGGATAATTATTGCGGTGAATTTAAAGAAAATCCTATTGATACTATGTTGTCTGGACGTCCACTTAATATCGAACGTGGTAAGGGGATTAATTACCCAGGGACATATGCTAATGCTGATAAAGTTATGACAAAATAAAATAGTGTCAACAATTATTATTGATGCCGTTAATAATAACTTATGATTAATAGTAACAATGTAATAGTAATTTAATTAATAAAATATAAAAAAGTCAAATCAATGGGTTTGACTTTTTTTGTTAAAGAAAACCA
>DJSB01000025.1:0-144 GCA_002437945.1 Christensenella sp. UBA6345
CAAATTTCGACTACACTACGTTTCGCTCAGAATGACAAATACAAGGTGCACGTTTTGTATTGTTTAGATATATACTGCACGTTAGAATAACTTACAACACCTATTTATTAATGTCAAGTTGACTAATCCCCGCCTGTCATTATG
>DJSB01000025.1:210-3421 GCA_002437945.1 Christensenella sp. UBA6345
AACGGACAAGCGATGGAGTGTAGACGACATCGTAATCTAGGCGGGGCAAGTAAAATGTGTGATAGTAGATGCTTTATGTTTTGGGATTCCAACAACTTATGTTGTTGCCCTACGGGTTCGACTCCGCTATCGCTCCGCTCAGAATGACATGTATATGTTTTTCGTTGTATATTATTTAAAATTGATTGCACGTTTTGGGATTCCAACGTCTTCGCCGTTGCCCTACGGGTTCGACTACGCTACCGCTACGCTCAGAATGACATGTATATACTATTCGTTTTGTATTGTTTAGATATACACTGTACTTTAAAAATATTTATCGCAATCTAGGAGAAGTTTATTTATTAGCCCCTTAACCTATAATAAGCAAAAAAAAGAGTATCAATTAAGATACTCTTTTTAATTATTATGTTAATAGTTAATATGTATTAATCACCTGTCTTTGTTGTCCAGAATGGGCATACACCTAAACTACTTGCAGTGCCTCTTATCCAAGCAACTCCACCTTTAGTATAATTTGCTACAGTGTCACCATATTCATCAACTTCAACATCAAATCCTGTAATACCTGAAGTAGTAATTGTTGATACTTTTAAATGTCCGTATGAATATTGGTTACCTTCAGCACCTATAACATCAGTAGCGGCATCAATATATTTAACACCATTCTTATCTGTTTTTATTTCTACTGAAGTAATCTGATCATCTGATTTTGCCCCAATAGCATCATTATATGTTAATGTAGTTTTACCAGCATTTTCACCAGTTGTGTCCCATGTAACACTTTCACCACCACCTGGGATAACATTGACACTAGAACCTGTTGCTCTTAATTTGTCTAATGGATTATCTGTTTGTGGGAATAACATTTGTGGGAATGCGTTATTGAATACCAATATTGCATTAACCAAGTTGTTAGGTAAACGGTCAGCGGCAGCAGTTGCTTCTTGTAGTGGATCTACTAGATAATCTTGAACTGCTTCTACTGTAAATGTAAATGTAACTTTTGCTTTAGCATAACTATTATCAATGAATGATGGTAATATAAATCTCTTTGTTAAGAAATCAATACTTACATTACCTTTACCTAAATTAACTGATGATATGGTTTCTTGTTTTAATACACCAGTTTCATTACTAATTCTATCAATAAACGCATCATCACTTGTACCACCAAGATAGTTACGTCTCATATCATTAGGTTTACCATCTTCTTTTGCAATATCAGTATAAGTAGGTTGTTTAACAGTAACATTACCTAATTTAACATCGTTGTATGCTGTTATATCTTGTGCAACAGTAGTTGTAGTAACTTTTTCATCTACACCACTTTGATTTTCTAATACAAAACCATTAGTTGCACTACCTAAATAATACCATGCTTGGTCAGCATCACGATAAGCCCAACCATCGGCTACACGACGAGAATATTTTAAACCACTAGCATCGTCACGTAATACACCATCATTTCCTAATTTATAACCACGTTGACCTTGTAATACACGGTTAATAGCATTAGTAAGGTCTACACCACGTTGACGGATTTCAAGTTCTGCTGCATTTTCTGCAGTTACATCAATTGGAACTCCGTTAACTGTAACTTTGCCTTTACCAATCTGTTTAGCAATATCGTCTCTTACTTTAACACGATTTAAGTGAATAACTTTTGTATGTGCGGCTTTTGTTGTCGCTAGATTTGCATCGCTAAATGGATCACTTACATTTTCCGCTTTAGATTGCTCATCAGTAATTTCTGTAGTCATATCAGATGCTAATCTATGTCCAAGATAGTTATAATAGTCATAAATCATATATCCAGCAAATACTTGATATTTATAATCTTCAACTTCTGTTCCTGGAGCATCAATGTATAAGAAATCACCATAAGAATCACGATATGCTGTACCATTTGCATCATATCCTTGACCTTCTTGTGCTAGAGTGATACTATCTTTATCTGCTGTTTTATCTGGTAATTTACCATCAGCAGATTTATAAACAACTCTAGCCTTTTCAGTTAGAACTCTACCTTGATGAGTATCTTGAGTAATACCAGTAGCATTATGATACTTGTTTTGATCGGTAAATGCAGCATCTTCATACAAATCTGGATATTCTACTGAAGTAATAAATCTTGCACGTAGTAATGCATTAGTATTACTTTGTTGCAATTGTACTTTAACGTTAGGAGTAACTGACATACCTGGTAGCAAACCACCGGTTGCACGGTCAACTGGTAAGTTCATAGCCAATTCACCATCACCTTGCTTATAGTCTTCACCTATGGTTACTACTACTGCTTCACCCATTACTAGGCTATTTTTAGCACTGTCACGGCTAGCAAACCATGCAAGTGTAGCGCCAGTTGTGATGCTCATGATAAGCAAAACACTTAACACTATAGCAGCAATCATACTCCCATTTAATTTTTTTAATTTATCCATTTTACTTCTCCTATAAGTATAATTTTTTTTAATTTATACCAAATTATATCTAAAATTGGCTTTATTGTAAACTAAAAATAGTATTTTTGTTTACTTTTATTATATATAATAAAAAACAATTTACACGTGGAAATAACTACCAAAATACCCGATAATTCGCCATATAAAGCGAAAAAATAAAAAAAATGATTAATTTGTATAGTTTAACCATTTTTTTGAACAAAAATATTTTTTAAAGTTTGTGCAAATTAACCATATAACTTTTGTATATGATAAGCAATTTTATCAATAATTTAACTTTTATAACATATTAAACAATATAAATCGCCTAATCCCCGCCTGTCATTTATCAAGTGTAGCCAAGCTTGGGAGCATAGCAGTCAAGCGATGGAGTGTATACGACATCGTAATCTAGGCGGGGTAAGGTATGTGATAGTAGATACTTTACGTTTTGGGATTCCAACAACTTGCGTTGTTGCCCTGTGGGTTCGACTACACTACGTTTCGCTCAGAATGACATGTATATACTATCCGTTTTGTATTATTTAGATATATACTGCACGTTTTGGGGATTCCGAAAGGTGCATAGCACACTTTCGATTTGACTAACGTCAAATTTCGACTCCGCTTACGCTACGCTCAGAATGACATATATGGGTTTTGCGTTGTATATTATTTAAAAATTGGTTGCACGTTTTGAGATTCCAACAACTTGCGTTGTTGCCCTGTAGGTTCGACTCCGCTAACGTTACGCTCAGAATGACATG
>DJSB01000022.1 GCA_002437945.1 Christensenella sp. UBA6345
TTTGATTCATCGTCAGTTTATGTCAAATGCCACTACGTGTCGCTTGCATAAACTTCCTTGAGTATAATCAGGCGGGATAAGGTATATGAACAATATAAACTTTACATTTTGAGATTCCAACGTCTTTGCCGTTGCCCTGCGGGTTCGACTACACTTCGTTTCGCTCAGAATGACATATATAAGTTACACGTTTTGTATTGTTTAGATATATGCTGTACGTTTTGGGATTCCAACAACTTACGTTGTTGCCCTGCGGGTTCAACTTCGCTTACGCTACGTTTAGAACTGACACATATAGGACACACGTTGGAGATAAAAATAATATAGACTGCATGTACAATACTATTTCATAAATATTTATTATATTAGTTTGATTATTACTATAGGTTTATTTTCTAAATAAATCGTATTATTAATTAACACTAATTTTTGTTTACAAATAATCAATTAAGAGTTATAATAGAACATACGTTCGAGTATATAATTAAACTTTTGGAAGGGGAAATGTCTAGATTTATATTGCATTCCGATCTTAATAATTTTTATGCAAGTGTTGAATGTTTGTATAATCCATCTTTACGCAATAAGGCCGTGGCTGTGGTGGGTGACCAAGAAAGAAGACATGGTATAGTTCTTGCAAAAAACTATATTGCTAAAAAGTATGGGGTAAAGACTGGAGATACTATATGGGAAGCAAAGCAAAAATGCCTAGAAGAACTGGTATGTGTTACTGCCAATTTTGAAAGGTATTATTATGTTTCTCGACTTGTAAAAGAGATGTATAGGGAATATACCGATAGAGTGGAAAGTTTTGGTATAGATGAAGCGTGGCTTGATATTAGTGATAGAGTAAAAACTTTTGATGAAGCCTATCAACTTGCAGATAGAATACGTAAACGTGTACTCGACCAATTTGGATTAACCGTAAGTATAGGTGTTAGTTTTAATAAGATATTTGCTAAACTAGGTAGTGATTTAAAGAAACCCAATGCAACCACTTTAATAAGTACTGACAACTATAAAGATATTGTGTGGAAATTACCTGTAAGCGATTTACTTTATGTGGGTAAAGCAACTACTGTTAAATTAAGTAAAGTGGGTATTAACACTATAGGACAATTGGCTAATACCGAAGTGGGCATATTAAAAAGTTTGCTTGGTAAGAATGGAGAGACACTTCATACTTTTGCTAATGGACAAGATATGACACCGGTAAAAAAATATAACGAACTTGAAGAAGTTAAGTCTATAGGCAATTCGACTACCTGCCCACGTGATTTAACTTGTGATAAAGAAGTGTATGCAATAATTGAAGTTCTAGCAGAAAGTGTAGCACGTAGATTAAGAGCCAAAAATCTATGGTGTAGTGTTGTAAGTTTAACTATAAAAACAGACGATTTAAAAAGTTATGATGTTATGCATAAGATTGATTATCCCACCAATCTTGCCGGTACTATTGCTAGCGAGTGTAAAAAATTATTTAAGTTTGACTGGAACAAAACAATACGTCTTGTAGGGGTAAGAGCCAGTGGTTTAAGTGACCAACCAAGACAGTATAATTTGTTTGTAAGTGAGCAAAATAATTTAAAAAAAGAAATGCTTGAAAAGACAGTTGACAACTTAAGACAACGCTATGGGTACAATATTATTAAACGTGGGAGTATATGTGCTATCAAAAATTTTGATGAGATTAATCCCGAAGCAGTCAATCATCTTATACACCCTATTAGTTATTTTAAGTTGTGATTATGTATTATAACTGTACTTTTATCGCATAAAAGGTGTGGTTTATGACAAAAAAGTATGTTTCAGTATTAGTGGTATTCGGAGAAGACGGAAAGAAGATACCTAAAGAAATATATTTTGATGATAAAAAATATGAGATTACAAAAGTGATTGATGTCTGCAATAGTGCCAGTTTGAAAGTGGGTGGTATAGGACAAAGATATACAGTTATGATTAATAATGTAATAACACATATCTTTTATGAGAGCGAGACAGGGCAGTGGTTTGTAGAAGCGAAATAAAAAAATCTTATATAAAATTAAATTATTTGTGATAGGCTTTTGTATATTTGATTATATTTTGCTATACTTGTAGAAATAAGATGTGTGATTAAGTCGTTAATGCAAGTGCTTATATCTGATTATGTATTTGGCGTGTTGATTATATAAGTTGCATTAAGGATTACACATATTAATGTGTTTAAGTATATGGAAAAGAAAAATAATAAATTTAAACATCTTAATACTATCTTGATGTATGTAACTATAATATGCTTGCTATTAAGTGTAGTTATGTACTTTTTTCCGTTTGTAGTACACAAAGACAATTTCTCTAAAGTGGTTACTACTTTTAGTGGTTACGATTTTACTAATGCATTGTTTAGCCAGGAACAATCAACAAAGATATTTGCTTTGCAGTCACTATTCGCTAGTCAAAAGACAGGATTACCTGCAAAGGTTATTGCTTACTTATCGCCTATATGTTGTGTATATTCTATTGTAGTTGTAGGTTTGACTTTAGCGTCAAAATATAAAAAGAGTCTTAACAATATTTTTGTGTTGGGTGGATTCTTTGCAATATGGATAGTTATGGCATTAAGTGTTGTTACACTTGTAGGTAGTATGGCAGTTACTAGGGGAGATGTAACTCTTAATAATTATCATATCGGATTCGCTAGTATGTTGGGTTGTGGATTCGCTATTGTGGCTTCGGTAATTAATATTGTTAAGAGTTTAAAGGAATAGGAGTTAACATGATATGTAAACTATGTCCACGTCAGTGTGGAGTAGATAGAGATAAGATGGTAGGATTCTGTAATAGTACCAATCAATTAAAAGTCGCTAGAGCATCATTACATTATTGGGAAGAACCAGTTATTTCTGGTACTCAAGGTAGTGGCACAGTGTTTTTTAGTGGTTGCAATCTTCAATGTGTGTATTGTCAGAACTTTGATATATCTAGGGGTACAACTGGTAAGATTATTACCCCACAAAGATTGGCAGAAATATTTAAGGAATTAGAAGAAAAGGGCGCTAACAATATTAACCTTGTTACACCATCTCACTATGTATCACAAATTATAGAAGCCTTAAAAATATATAAACCACATATTCCTATTGTATACAATACAAGTGGATATGATAGTGTGTCCGAACTGAAAATGCTAGACGGCTATGTAGATATATATTTAACAGATTTAAAATATTATAGTAGTCAGTTGTCAGAAAAATATAGTAAAGCCGTTAACTATTTTGATGTCGCTACTAAAGCAATATTAGAGATGGTTAAACAACAACCTAATAACATTTTTGACGACAAGGGTATGATGAAAAAGGGTGTAATTATTAGACACTTGGTATTGCCGGGTATGACGCAAGATAGTTTTAAAGTGTTGGATTGGATTAAGGATAATATAGGCAAAGATGCTATAGTAAGTATTATGAGTCAATATACTCCAGTAGACAATTGTGCCCGTTATCCCGAAATCAATCGCACACTTAAACCTTTAGAGTATAAAGCAGTGCTTACTCACTTTAATAGTTTGGGTATGACCAATGGTTACTGTCAAGAATTAAGTAGTGCTACTTGTAACTACATACCGGATTTTCAATCTGGTGAAGGTGTGTAATAATATATTAAAAATAAACAAAAAACACTCGATAATAATTAACTATCGAGTGTTTTTTAGCCTAATTATTCATATACAATTAATCATTTTTAGGTTGATTGTTTTGCATTTTTGCTTTCTTTTCTTTACGGCATTTTGGGCATCTAACAGGAGCGTTAGTGAAGCCTTTGCTAGCGTAAAATTCTTGTTCGCCTACAGTCCATACAAATTCTGTACCGCAGTCTTTGCAAACAATTTTCTTGTCTTCCATGAAGATTCCTCCTTGTGTATTTGTTGGAAACGATCTTAAAAAGACAAAAAATTGAAATTGATATGTTTAAATTGTTATATTAAAAATATAAATTAAAAGTTTATGTGTTTGAAATCTATTTCCGCGTATAGTATAGCACGATATTTGATTATTGGTAATCTTTTATGACATAGATTTTAAAAATTTATAAAATTTTGTGGTGTCATTGTTAAGGTTAAGATAATAACATCTACCTTCATAATCTTCGCCTTTACCCCTAATTATATTAAATCCGTACATACTAGGTTTAATTTGAACAAGTAGTTTATCAAAATCCATATCAGCATATTCTTGTGGAGTATTGTATCTAAATTCTAGCCATATACCATGCCTAATATTAGTATAAACTTCATTGTTTTTCGCAATAGCAAGTGATGGAGAAAAATATGCTTTGTCGCACAAAACATCTAGTTGTTGTTGAAAATCAGAAGAGTTGATAGGACTCTCTTTGCCATCTATATATACGACTACATTGTCGCTATTTTTTAAATAATCAATTAATGTATCCATATGTCACCTATAATCAGTTGTTGATATATTGTATCACAAATAAAAATAAACTGCCTATCGTAAGAAAAAAAATAATTAATATTTTTTAATATTTTTCACAAAATAGTATTAGTTATCTGCAATTAATATTTTTATAAGAAAAATATTTAAAAGCAGGGTATTATGCAAAAAGTAAAATTTAGTGTTAAAAAAGACGTTTTTATACCTTTAAATATATATAATATATATAAAATAATCGCAAAAAAGTTTTGCATTAATAACTAATATTTGTTATAATACTTGTAATAGGAGTGCAAATCGTTATTGTTAAATAAGATAATAACAATTTGGCTAGGGAATAATTAATGAGTCAAAATAAAAAACTACTTATGTTTTTAAGTGCAATATTAATGATTGTATCCGGTGTGGTTACCGGTATTTTGTGCTGTCTAGCAATATTCCAACCAGCCAGACTTGAACCTATAATTGAAAAGTTTGTTAAAGATGATGGTTCTAATTGGGACCAGATAGCATCGTTAATACAATTGGCAGTTTCTTTCTTTACTGCTGGTTCGGTAGTAGGTATTGTTTTTGGTGGTATTAGTATTAAATTCTGTTTGTATCAACCTATGGAATTTTATCAGAAAAAAAGTGTAGTTCTTACAGTGGCAATTATTTGTACAGTAGTTGTTAATCCATTGGTAGGTGCTTTATATATTGTTGCTGTATTGCTTAAAGATGAGAATCTTAAATTCGGTGATGAACCTGAAGAGAAGAAAGTTGAAGATGTCGATAAGTTAATGGAGAAGATAGAAAAACTATCAAAGATGAAAGAGCAAAATCTGATTAACGATGAAGAATTTGCTAAACTTAAAGCAGACATTCTTAAAGGTACTTCTTTAGAAACAAAAAGCGAGTAACATTACTTGCTTTTTATTTTTTTTAAATTACCAATATTTAGTAAATGCACTTTGTTTAATTAAAAATATTTAAAAGTATGTGTAGATGTACATTATATCAACATATACATATTTATAATGTATTAAAAGAGAGTTATATGAAAAACAGTAAAAGATTGTATATATGGTCAATAGTATTCTCGTTATTAGCATGTGCTTTTTATGTTTATACTGTTGTTATGATGGTTAATAATATTGATGGCTTTGCTGATCAGATAAAAACGACTTTGCAAGAGATGTATCAAGTAAGTGGTAATGACTTAAATGCTATACTTAATACTACCGTTAACTATATGATATTTATCGCAGTTATTAATGGTATTGCTGGAATATTTGCTTTTGTACTTATTTTCTTAAAAGATAAAGTGGTGTACAAATTACGTGTTCCTATTATGATAGTATCTTTTGCCGAGATGGTGGCTGGTATGAATTTGGCTTCGGGATTACTTATGTTGTTTGCAACCAAAAAATTGGTTAATAATCTAGACACCACTTTTGAGAATTTTGCTATTACTCCTACTATGTCCAATGAAGAAGTGCGTGAACAATTAAAGTATCGCAATATGACTGACCGAATCGAACTTATAAAACAACTTCATGAACGTGGTACTTTGAATGACGAACAATACAAAAGACTATTGGACGAGATTATTACCAATGGCATAAATGGTGTATATTAATATTGTAATATTTAGTTAAACAAAAAGACTTAAATCATGTGATTTAAGTCTTTTTTGTAAATGAATTAGTTTTTAATATATAAATGATTTAATTGTTAAATAATAAGTTATTACTTACTTTTTTCTGAAGTGCTAGAATACATCTGTGCTAAAGATTGCATTTCGGTTACTTTAAACTTTTTGCTTGCATAATCAAAACATTTACTTCTGTTAGATTTGTTAAGATCCAAGTCATCTCCATATAGATTCTCTTTAAATACAGAGAAATAATAATCTGCACGTGGGGTAGTACTGTTTTGGTCATAGTGATTACGAGCAAAACCACGTTTTTGTGAGAATCTTCTTAAGTCATCGCTGATTTCTTCAATTTCTCTTACAGCCATTCTTGACATAGTAATATGTTCGATAATTCCAGCATATTGATTTACTGTTTCTGTGTCGGAAGTACCATTAATATATTTTTGTGCTTGAATTGATCTTACAACATCGTTATAGATTCTTGTTTCTAGATCTAATGCTTCATTAGAGCAGTTAGGTTTAAATGAATCTTTGGCTTGTTCCATATACTTTATAAGCATATCCAAGTGAACTCTTGAAAAACCATTATTAAGCAATAATTCGATAGATTTCTCTTGAGTCTCTCTAATTCTTTGAAGTAAAGTATCCATTTCACTGTTAGACATTCTAACAATCTTTTGTCCTAAATGAGTTTCTAGTGATGGAGAAATTTCTTTTTTAATTATTTCTAGTGCTTGCTTTCTCATGTTGTAAGCAAAAGATAATGATGATTCGCTAACTGTATGATACTTGCTTTCGTCCATAAGATCTTCGTATTGAGATTCGGCATCTTCAAGCATACGCCAAGCAGTAAATGCAGTACTATCTGGTTTTGCTAAAATTTCTTTTATAATAAGACCGTAAGCATAATCTACTTCGCCGTGTTCACTAAATTGTTCGGCAGTAGCGATATAGTTATCGGTGCGTTGTTTTAAAGTACAGAATTGTTGAAGAACTTTATCAAGTTCTCTTTTCTTCATATCAGTTGTTAAATCCATAATATTATCTCCTATCTAATCACTGACATTATTATTTTTTTGTCTAAAAATAGTATACCACATTTACAGTCAATGTCAATCCTAAAAATATTTAACTAGGGTTGTGTAAAATTATGCCGATAATAATCTCTTCGCCTTTATATTACATAATTCGTGCCAGTTAGTTAGTTTTATGCAAAAAGAGTATTTATTAATGTTTATCATTAATCAAAACACTTTGGTACAATTAATCATAAAGACGGGAGAGAGTGTATGGAAAAGATTATGGCAAAAACAAAAAATATTAATTTTATTTGTGTACTTCGTTATATAGGTTTAACATTTTTATTTTTCATACTTAACAAAGCGACTATCAATATGGGGTATATGACTCCGTTTTGTTTTGGTATATATTATGCTTTAATATTTAGAAAAGAAGACAATTTGTTTACTAGTCTATGTTATTTAATTGCATATTGTGGTGCATTCTTTTCCTTAACAGGATTGTATCAAGTAATCAACCTTATAGGTGTAGCACTAGGTTGCAAGTGGATACATAAAAGTTTACATAAAAATGCTCATAGTTTGCTTGTTTGTTTATACGCAATACTTGGTAATATCGTATATATTGTGTACAATTGCGGGCAACCGAAAGATATTATAATCACTATTATTTCGTTGGCGATAGGATTATTGTATCTATATTGTGCTTTGCATGTGTTTAAGATTACTAAACGAAGTCTTAATATCAAACTTAATATAGACGAAATTATGTGTTTGTGCATTATAGTTATGTCTATTGGTATGGGACTTGCCAATATTAATATATATAGTTTTGAATTTCTTAAATGTCTAGGAGTGTTAATAATATTAATATTAAGTTATGTTGTTAGCATCAAGTCTACTTTGGTTACGGCTAGTATGTTAGGGCTGGGTGCAAGTCTACACTATACCAATCCTACATATATGGCTGTGTTTATAATGTTTGCATTGTGTGCAGTAGGATTTAAGTCAAGTTTTAAGATATTTAGTTGCCTTGCTATTGTGATGGCGGAACTAGTCACAGGATTTTATTTTGCTAGTTATAGTATATTTAATATATATAGTGTTATCAGTATAATTGTGGGTGAAATATTATTTTTGTTTGTGCCTATGCGTACTATCACTTATGTTAGCCAGCAGATTAATGGTATCAGCGAAAATGTTACAGTTAGAACAATAATTAATAAAAGCCGAGACAATCTGGTTAAACGTATGATGGAAGTCAGCAATGTGTTTTTGGAGATGGATAGTGTGTACAAACAGATGGTGCAAGGCTCGTTATCCGAAACCGATGCAAAAGCGATATTAAAAAGCGAACTTATTGATAAGTGTTGTAATAATTGTAGTAAAAAGAATAAATGTATGAGAGTAGATGGCAAAATTTCTACTGCAATATTTGATGATATGGTAGACATAGGTTTTGAAAAAGGTAAACTTAATCTGCTTGATGTTCCGCAATATTTAACTACAAGTTGTGATAAAGTTAATAATGTGTTGGGTACTTTTAACGCACTACTTAATAGTTATAGGAGATATGCGGTTATGGTTAATAATATGGACGCATCAAAAATATTAATAGCCGACCAGTTGAAAGGAGTAAGTTTACTGTTGCGAGAATTGTGCCATGAACTTAATCTTAATATAGTTTATGACATCGCTAGAGAGAATCGTATCAAGGAAGAACTTAACTATAAAAATATATGTTGCCTTGATGTTATAGTATACGAACAAGATGGTAGTACTAAATATGTAACTTTAATGATAAAACAACCCGAAATTGATAATAACAAAGTAGAAAAAATAATTTCTAAAATAATCGGCACAAAAATGTATGTGGTTAGTAATACTACTAGTGATATTAAAGATACATATGAAGTGGTGTTAAAAACTCGTCCTAATTATGATATAGTCTTTGGTAGTAGTGCTTGTACAAAAACAGGCAAAGTATTAAGTGGTGATACACATTCATTAATAAAGATAGATGATGGTAAATACATGGTGGCTTTGTGTGATGGTATGGGCAGTGGCGAACACGCACATTCGGTAAGTGATTTAACTATCACATTAATAGAAAATTTCTATAAAGCAGGATTTGACAACGATATAATACTTAATAGCGTTAATAAACTTTTAAGCCTAAATACTGATGAGAGTTTTTCTGCTCTTGATATTTGTGTGTTGGATTTGCGTAAAAATCTTATGGATTTTATCAAACTAGGTTCGCCATACACATTTATTAAACATAAATTTGAAACCGAGTGTATAAGTTCAAGCGGACTTCCTATTGGTGTGTTGGAAGAGATGAAACCGCATATTACTAAAAAAGTATTTACGGATTTTGACATAATAGTTATGGTTTCTGATGGCGTAATGGAAGCCTTTGGTGGCGGAGAAGAATTGCAGACATTTATCAATAATCAATCTACCATTAATCCACAGACTTTGGCAGACGAAGTATTGGATAGAGCAGTAGAACTTGTAGGTGGTAAGTGTGAAGATGACTTCACTGTATTAGCAGTACGTATATTTAATGTTGTGTAATATTATGATTTTTGTACTATCTGTGATAGGTGACAAAAAACACACTAGGCAAAATTAACCTAGTGTGTTTTTTATCTATTTAATTATTTAAGTTTGTAGAATTTTATATATTCTACATTATCGAAGTCTTCGTATATATGTTGTTCGTCTGGGAAGAATGGAAATGGAGTTGAATCTTTAAGCATTTCTTTTATTTTTTCTTTTGCTTTAACATCTAATTCTTTTTTAACTTCTTCAATATCAGTCCCAATAACGTCAGGCATCATAATACCAGGTACGAATCCATGATATTTTTTAGAGCCATCTGTTTCGGTTCTTGTGTTAATAACTAGTGGAACTCTAACTTCGTCTAAATCTGTAAGCGAATTCGCTACTCCTACTGATGATATTCTCATAATTCTTCACTCCTATCTATTTTTTACAGGTTCAGCATCTACCGGTATTACTTGTTGATTTTGTAGATATTCTTCTGGAATATAAATAACTTCTACATCTTCATCTTTAACTGGTGAAACTGGGCTTGTAAATTCCATACGTGGGACATTAAGTTGTTCTTTTTGTTCGTCATGTGCATGATTGCCCAACATATTTTCTACTTCAATTAGGTTGTATACATGATTGCTTTGGAATCCGCCATCAACTAGTAAAGATACATTGGCAGTCTTATATGTTTGTGTAATGTGACGATTGAAATCTTCATATTTAGCATTAGATATATATTTAGATACTACATCGTAATCTAGGAAATCTCTTTGTGTTAGATAATCATTAAAGTTTTCACTAGCAGAGCAATTCTTGAATCTTTGTAATACTGCAGCCTTTTGGGTGTCTAGTGCTTTTTTAACTTGGTTAAACATTTCTTCTGGTACACCATGTTCGCCTATATGCTTAATTGTATTACATATTTCCTTAATTGTGGTACGCATATTCTTTTCGTTAGTAGTAGCAGTAAACATCTTGTACTTAACTGTATCTAGATCCAAGTGGGACAAGCCATAAGAATATACTAATTGTTTTTTAGTTCTTAATTTATCCCACAACAAACCACCGATAGTGTTCATCATATATTCTTCTATTACTTCATAGGCATATTCTTTGTTTACATTTTCTGATTCGCCCAATCTGTCTTTTAGCAAAAGTGTAATGTCTACACCAGTACGTGATGGGTCAGGTAATGTGATTAATGCATTAAGATCATTATACAATTTCTTTTCAGGTACACCTATTACAAATCTAGGGTCTTTTGCTTCGCTAAATTTAGGGAAAACATATTTGTTAAGAAGTTCTACAATTTCGGTTTCAGATTTGTTAGTTGTAACAGATACTACTAGGTTGTCTGTATTGAAATAACGTTTAACATATTTTGTAAGTATGTCTGGTGTAATGGTGCCTAATGTTTTTGCACTGCCTAATATTTCATCATGACTTGAAGTTTGACCACGTTCGGGATCAATTGCTAGTATGAAATTGTCTAATGCTGTGATTGGTTGATGGTTCATAGCATCTTTAGTTAAAGAAATTTCTTGTTTAACTACTTGAATTTCTTTTGCTATCTGGTCAGTACTAAACTTTTTGTTTGAAAGCATATCTACACAATTCTTTAATGCAATATCTACATTTTTTGATGCAGCACTAAAATCTACTACTATGTAATTTTTGCTTGTATAAGCGTTTTGATTAATAGTGTAGTTAAGTATATTGCTTAATATGTTTTGAGTTAAGTTTTCTTTTGGAGATCTAAAAAGTAAATGTTCTAGTAAGTGACTTAATCCAGTGTACTTACCATCTAATTGAGAACCACCTCTAAATCCTATAATAAAATGACAACCATCAAAGGTATTTTGTTTTTGATATATTAATGTTGCTCCGTTTTCGAAGACTGTTGTCCTTGGCTTTGGCATAGTATGTATCTCCTTAAATATTTCGTAATTATATTTTATCACATATATTAATATTTTTCAATATTAATTTTTTTAACTATAGTACAGATATTGAAATATTTAAAAATCGATTAAATTAAAATGTTTATTAATTTATTTGTTATAATAACTTAATATATATTTATTTAAGTAATATATGTAAAATTTGCTGAAAATTATCAATTAAGTATTTTAATATTAAAAAATTTGTGTTACAATAATTAAGGATAATGTCGGTATAGTGTCAATGTCCTTTGTTTTTAGATGTTGTGATACGTATACCGTTAAAATTATGGCTTTAGGCTGTAAATACTAATTTTTTAAAAGGAAAGTTAAAATGAAGAGTGTAGAAAAAACAATTGAGAAGTATGGTATTATACAAAAAGGCGATAAGATAGGTGTTGCTTGTAGTGGTGGCAAAGATAGTATGACTTTGCTTCATTATTTAAATTCTATATCTAAAGAGAAAGGTTTTGAAGTAATCGCTATTACAGTTGACCACGGTATAAGAGAGACCAGCGATAACGATGCTGAATTTGTAGTTAATTATTGCAATACAATGGGTATTAAAGTTATTAAGCAAAAGGTTAATGCTTTAAAGGTAAGTCAAGATAAAAATGTTACTATAGAGACTGCTGCTAGAGAATGCAGATTTAAAGTATTTAAGGCTTTACTTAATAAGGGGATTGTTAACAAGATAGCCTTGGGACATCATTTACAAGACCAAGCCGAAACTATACTACTTAATATATTTAGGGGTACAGGTATTACTGGTGCTAGTGGTATGGACGTTATTAGAGATGGTGTATATATTAGACCATTGCTATACACAACACGTGCAGAAATTATGGCTTATGTTAATACCAACGAGATACCTTATGTAGATGACGAAACCAATACTAATATTGAATATAGCCGTAACTACATACGTAATATGATTATGCCACTTATACGCAATCGTTGGCCTAATGCAGACCAATCAATAGTTGCTTTTGGCGACCTATGTAAACTTGATGATGAGTACATATATTCTACTCTTAATGATACAGGTATTGTGTATGAGAGTGATGGCGTAGTTAAGATACCTATTAGTTACTTTAGTTATCCAATTGCTGTTACCAACCGTATTTTGAAAAAAGCACTTAAGAGTATAGGTGTGATGGCGGATATTGAAAGAAAACATCTTAAGATTATTAATGGTTTGGCTCTAGAAGGCGAGAATGGAAACCGTATTACTTTACCTAATAAACTTTCTTGTTATAAAGAATACAATTATTTAACTATTACTAATAAGAGATTTACTCCAGAGCCAAAGACTTGGAAACCTGTTAAAGGTCGTATTGATATACCTAATTATGGTGTTATCGAAATGAATATGACTAGAAAGTTGCAACTAGGTGAATATGACCATTTGATTGATTATAACAAAGTTCCTAAAGACGCAGTATGGCGTTATAGGAAAGATGGCGATGTCTTTGAAAAGTTTGGTGGTGGAACAAAGAGTTTAAGTGATTATTTAATCGATAAAAAAGTCCCAGCAAGACTACGTACATATTTGCCAGTTTTGGCTAGTGGTAACGAGATTTTGGTAGTTGCTGGTATAGAAATAAGCGAAAAAGTTAAGGTAGACGATACCACCAAAACAGCATGGGGCATTAATGCTGTAAGATTTGTATAATTAATGGAGTTGATATGATGGAAGTTAGTGACAACCTTAAAAGATTAGCACAATTAACATATGCTTTGGGTTACAAGACCTATATTGTGGGTGGCTATGTAAGAAATATGCTACTTGGTTATGATGTTAACGATGTAGATATTGCTGGTGCTATGCTTGTTGAAGATATGAAACAATTGTGTTTAAACAATGGTTATACTGCTGAAATTATAAATAAAAGACTAGGTACTTTACTTATATCTAAAGACAACGAACAGTACGAATATACTACTTTTAGAAAAGAAGTTTATGATGAAAGTGGTAAACATAAACCTGAAGAAGTAAGTTTTGTAGACAATCCTAAAGATGACGCATTTAGACGTGACTTCACTATTAATGCTATGTTCTATGATATTATTGATGGTCAATTATTAGATTATGTTAATGGCCAACGTGATATTAAAAGACGAGTTATTAAGACAGTTACCGATCCTATGGTTGTGTTTAATGATGACGGATTACGTATTTTACGTATGGTAAGATTTACTTGTGAATTGGGCTTTGGTATAGACCGTCATACTTATAAGGCTGCCAAAATTTGTGCTAGTAAGGTTAAAGATATTAGCCGTGAACGTATACTTAATGAGATAAAAATATCTATTAATGGTGGACTAAAATACCATCTTAAAAATGAAACACATTCTAATATAATTAAATATTACAACGATTTGGATTTGTGGCAATATATTTTAGGACCAACATTTAAAGATTTTAAAGTTAAATGTAGTGGTAAGGTGTATAGAGCATATTTAAAGAGTGATGGTAGTTGTAGATATATTGCTTTTATGTGCCTAGTATTGTACAACTTTATTAAGGCTCGTACTAGCGATAAAAATCTAGCATTCTCCATAACACAATTATTGGGGAATGTAGGATTGAAAGATTCTAACAAGAGTGTTAAAGATATATATGATGCATATCACTTCGCACAAAAAATATTGTACGATAAAGAAAATGCTTTCTTGATTAACGAAAACTGCCTTGAATATGAAAATTTACCATTCGAAACAATGACATATCTATCACTTATTAATCCAGATTATATCAATAAATTAAGAATTCAAACTTTAGAACTTAAAAAAGCCAAGATACCATTTAGTGAGATGGAACTTAAAGTAAATTCGACTGATTTAGTAGAGAAGGCTAGAGTTAATGCAAAATTTATATCAAAGATTAAATCCACATTATTTGAAATGTGTGTTAAAGAAATGATTGTTAATGATAAAGATATTTTGCTAGAACAAGCCAAGTTCTTAAATGAAAAATTAATGAAACTATTTATGGATCAGAAAAAAGCAGGCGTTAAATCTCCTAGAGTTAGTCTTGATGATGAAAAAGAAGATAAATAGATACTTATACAATATATTCAATTGAAGTATTTGATAGAGAATATAAGTTTATACTCAAGGAAGTTTA
>DJSB01000011.1 GCA_002437945.1 Christensenella sp. UBA6345
AGTCGAAATTTGACGTTAGTCAAATCGAAAGTGTGCCAAGCACCTTTCGGAATCCCAAAATGTGCAGCCAATTTTTAAAATAATATACAACGAATGGCAAATACATGTCATTCTGAACGAAGCGAAAGCGGAGTTGAACCCGTAGGGCAACGGCAAAGCCGTTGGAATCTCAAAACATAAGGTTAATACTATCACATACCTTGCCCGCCTAGATTACAACAAACAAGTTTGTCGCTTGTCCGCTTTGCTCCCAAGTTCGACTACGCTCATAATGACAGGCGGGAAATTGAATTACTTGACATAATAAACCAGTTTTTTAATTAAAATTTAATCTCACATAAATTACAATGCACAAGTTTATCACTTGATAAATAACAGACAAGCAAGATAGATAACTTATCATAGTATGTGAAATTAATTTTGTTTAATATTTAACTCATTAACAAAAAAATCTCCACAAGGTAAATTGTAGAGATTTTTTAATTTCTTAAATTATTATACTTAACGATAGTTACAATCTATTAAGCAGCCAAAGATTGGGTGCTAATATTTTTTACTGATTCTGGCAAGTTAATTAAATTGATATTGTATATCGAACCTTTAGTATTAGCACTAACTTGTCTAACTGTAGTTCCAATTAATAGTATATTGCCATCAGGGAATCCACAAGCAGTTTTTACTTTTTTACAAGCAGATGACATCTCTGCATCGTGTAATTCTGTATATCTATTAAGAGCAAGTGTAATATATTTCTCATCGAATGCCACTTCAATACCATATTGCTTATGTTGAAGCATATAATTAACCAAATCTTCAAATTCTTCATCAGAACTAATTATACGATTATGAAGTCCATCATAAGTAGATACAGCATAAAAATAGTATTCGTTATTAGCAGGCATAGATTCATTACGATCGGTATCAGATGCAGTATGAGTTGTCGAAACAAATGCATCACTAACCAAGAAATATTTATAACTTAAAAATTCTTTTGAGTTAAAGTTAACGGCTTCGCCACCGCTTGAAAAGTCATCTGCGTCAGTATTAGTAACTGTCCAAGTAATATCTACTATATACCAGTTACCATTAAGTTTAACTTTGTTCCAAGCATGCAAGCCACCCTTTACTTTACCTGTAATACGTACAGCATCTATACCTTCCATATTGCAAAGCAATGAGAACGTTTTTGAGAATCCATCGCAAACCGACAATCCATCGTATAACACACCTTCTAGGTAGAATGATGTGAATGCAGTAAAACTAGGCTCGGCTTTAGTATCACGACTAACTATATTATCATCGTAAACACTATTATATGAGATATAATCAAATATAGATAGTACTTTTTCGTAGTCTGACATCTGGTCACTAATTATTGTACGTAACACATCTTTGGCTTTAGAATAAAGTTTGTATGCAGAGCAATCTGTAGTTAAAAACATAGGTGTTGCACCACTTTCAACTGCATGATAAAGTTGTTCGCTAGTAGTTACATATTGAATTAATGGCTTATTATTAGTAGCAAAATTGTCATAATCAGCCGAACGTTTTTCATAATTAACTGTTTCGTAATATGGAGTATCAAGTGTATTTTGTGTGCGAACTGCAGACAATTTTTCTGTAGGTTCAGTACAAGCAAATATAAATTTAATTGTAATATCATTTTTGTATGGGTTAAGACTAGACAATCCAGCCAAAGATGTATCATAATCACAAGTTTCAGTAAAACTTGCACAAGCATTATTGACAGCAGTTGTTAAATGGATATGTTCTTTCGTGCCATAACTATTAGCCAAATTTTGTAGATAATCGCTAGCAAAATATACTTTTACTTCTTCTATTCTATTAATAAACATGTAATATGCTAATTTGTTAAGTTCGGATTGGTCTGTAATATAATAATCACCTAGATAGCCATCTACAAAGAAATATTGGCTATTATAAGTAGGTTGTACACTACAAGTATTAGCATAAACAACATCTGACAATATTAGAGTTGCGTTGCTATCCATAACTCCAACTCTTAACATAACCACTTCATCGTCACTTACATAACTTGAATAGTCAAAAGCATTGATTTTGGTTTCAAACAACTGTTCACCCACAGAATTGGAGTACATAAATACATAATATATATCTTGATTTTCTTTTGCATCCCAAGTGACTACATTATTTTCGACTTTAACATTATTGATAAAACTTAATGTTACATTCTCCACTTTAACATTTTCAAGTGCAGATTGTGTCGATGCACCAATAAGATAAGTCACCGTATTGGATTTTTTACTATCATTATATTTATTAGCCTTGGCTATGACATATATCTTATAAAGTTTAGTTTCTTCATTAATTTTTGAAGCAAATACATAATAATTTTCGGTATCGCTATTAAGCACTGTATCTACGCATTCTTCGTTGATATATACATCATACTCGGTAGCATTTTCCACCGCTTGCCATGTGATTTTCTTATCATCAGAATTAAGTGTGATGGTAGGAGAATCAAGTGTAGGCTTAAACCAGTTATCAAAAAAACTACAACCAGTTAAGCCAACAACCGAAAACAACATTATTACTAAAGATAATATGGTTATAAGTTTCTTTTTCATGTTTCTCCTTTTTTTATTAAATACAAATAATACAACAAATAAAATCTTATATTTATTTAATTAATCACACAACTAATATATTTTGTGTTTATTTTGTATTATTTAATCATTTTTTCTTAATTTTATGAGCCAATTCAACCAATTTGGCTTTAGATTTTTTCTTTCTAGTCGAAACAATAACAATGGCTACAATCAAGATTATTGCTACAGAAATAAATAATATAATCCACCAAATATTAATCTCATTGTTTTCTTCTTCTTGATGGAAACCTGTATCAACATATGTTTCGGTCATATATTGAACCCAATGTTGTGGAGCATTGGTCCAAGTTTCACGGTTTTTTATAATATTAGGTATGGCTTCTAGTGCTTCAATCTGCACCTTTAATACTGCATCATTGCCACCAACTACTTCTGTAATATTAGTTTCGCTAAATCTTAACCAATCTATTAATACTACTTTATCGTTGGGCCACAGAACTTTACGACAATAGTAATATCCATCATCTTCTTTAACTACTGGACTAGGGTCAGTAGGACTACTAGGGAATTGGGCTTCCCACTCTGGGTTATATTTTTCCCAGTTCTCGGTGTCTGGTTGAATATAGATAAAGTCATCATATTCGACACCATTAATAATAAGAGTCATTCTAAATCTTAAGTATATAGTAACCCAATCGTTACCTTCATCGCCTTCTATCTTTTCACTATTGCGGGCAACTATAACCAACTTATATTTATCTCCCGGACTTATATCTTTAGGTATTAATTCGCCCGAAACTTCAGCGTCATAGAAAATATCTTTATTGGTCATATCTACACTAACTTTAATAAAATCTTTACTATATGTAGATGTTTTTTGTAAATATAGATATACACCCATAGTGATAGTGGCCACCAACAACAATATAAGCACAACTGTCAAAACAATGTTTATACTTTCACGTCTTAAATTAACAATATCTTTTGTACGTTGACGATTGTATCTATATATGTCTTCAATCAATCTTTCATTTTTACGATGAATTTGATTTTCTGGAACATCACTTTCAGGTTCTGGCTCGACTTTTTCTTCACGCATTAATTCTTTTTTAATGCGTTCTATTTTTTTATAATCAATTTTTTCTTTTTTCTTTTCAGTGTTTTCGTTAGACTTTTCTTTATTATCTGTCTTTGTAAAATCAGCATCAGAATCTTTTTTTACTTCTGATGCTTTAGTCGAACTATTGGTATTGTCGGCAGTACTTAAATTATTGCCTGCCTTAACTGTATTATCATTATAGTTAGCACCATTATTAACACTACCAGTTTTTGGCTTATCTGCATCAAACCTTTTTGTTTTTGATTTATCATTGTTATTTAAGGATTGATTATATTTAGATAATTGATTAATAGATGGATTATCTGAACTATTAACTTTATTTTTTGCATGAGAAGAAGATGCCGATTTATCGGCACTAGAATTAACAACTTTCTTGTCTTCCTTTTCTTCTCCCATATTATTACCTACTTAATTAAATATTACTATCACTACCTGCAAAGGCTTCGGCAAAGATAGATTCTACATTACGGATAGTAGTAACCATATAAGTACCAGTATTATCTTCTGGCGAAGATGGTATAAGTGCTTGTATAGCCTGTACCGAGAACCAGAATGTAACCTTGGCAGTACTAAATTTATTGTCCACTATGGTTGGCATAATGATTACTTGGTCTTTGTTAGGATTAAGGAAATCAATTACTGGGCCTGCTTCACAATCTATATGTTCGACAGTAGAGTTTTTAACATCTTGGGTGTCGTTATTACCATTGGTATAATACCACCAGCCAGTATCTGAATCTAATATCCATGGGTGTGACTCTCCGTTAAAAGCAGCCTTGGTCATAATCTGTTCGTTAAGCAATCCTACAAGTTCGGCTGTTTCTTGTTGGTTGGCAGAGCCACCTTCTACAGTAACGTTAAGTTTAACACGCAAAAGAGCGGGTGTCCTACTTGCTTGGAACTTGACACCAGCATAAGTGTTAATACGCATACCCGGTAAAAGACGTGGTGAGTCTATAGTAAATGGTAAATCTGCACCATCAGGCAAAATTTTACCATCATCAGACTCGGTAATATTGACTACAACTGGGTCGCCAAGACTAATAGTGGTAACACTTCTGTCCGAACTTGCAAACCACGCAAAAGTAGCACCTGCAACTAATGAAATAGCCAAGAGTACACTCAAAACAATTATTAAGCTTGTGTATTTATTAATCTCTTTTGATACTTTCAACTTAACTCCCATGTCCTAAATAGACACTATTACACATCTTAATCATTATTAGTATATTAAATTTTTAGGTTTTAGTAAAATAAAAAATCCCCAAAAATAAGTTAATTTATAATATATTATATATTTAGGGGCTATATTTTATTCAGTTAACCATGTATTTGGGGATAACCAGTAACCTTGTGAATAATTGCTAGCATAGTCTACACTCTCACTTGTTATAACCAAAATATGTTTATTATTGGTCTTCATATCTTTTTGAATACCTATAGGTATAGTGATTGATTGGGTCAATACTATATCTATTTTTTCTTTTATTAACTGCTTGTAATAATAGTATCCGTCATCTCCCTTATACCATAAATCATCAGTTTCAATATCTAAAGACAAGTTATTACCATCTCCATTAATCATATCCGCCTTAACTCTTAACACAAGTGGATTAATCACTTTATCAATATGGAGTTTAACTACCTGTGGATATTCCACTCCTTCAATAATATTTTTAATCAAACTTACGGCTTTACTTGAACTTTTATTTATGCCAACTTCCAAGTTAATTTCTTTTAAAAAAGTTTGTGAATTATTTTTCGTCACATTAACATATTTTGTTATAAAAATACTCGATAATATGCTTCCAATTATTGTCATTACCAAAAGCACACATACTGCCCAAATTAAGCCAATTTTTACTCGTTGAAGTTGACTAATTTTTAAGTTAAAATCATCTTTATTATTTTCGCTTCCATTATCGCTATTTTTTGTACTATTTTTATCTTCTAATTGGTTACTTACATCTTTACTTTTTGTCGATTTTTTTAATTGATTTTGTTGATATTGACTAGTAGCATTATCACTTAAATTTTTACTATTTTTTGTATCTTTTTTACTCACTCCACTTCCCTTATTTTTAGTATTATTACTTATAGGTTTAGTATTTCTAGTTGAATTGTTTTGCCCAGATTTTTGTATATTTTTTGATTGTTTTTCATTCATAGAGACATTTATCCTTTTACATATTTTAATAATTTTTAACATAAAAATAGTCTTTATTCATCAAACAAAAATACAGACACATATTCTGTGTCTGTATCATTATAATTAATCTATTAATCTTCAATAAGTTTACCCCAAGTAGGATTATTAATATCTTTAATTGGGTTTTCTACGTTCATAGTTTGGATAGCACTAACAACATAATCTACTGTTATATCTTTGTTAGCAAATATATTAGTAAGTTTAGTACTAATGCGAATTTGACCATCGATAAAAGTATGTCTTTCGCCATTATAAGCGGTACGTGCTTGTATTACTCCATCAACGTTCTCACTAAATACCCACCATTTTCCACCATCATCACTACCAAAATCCACTTCAACCCAATCGCTTCCTATTGGATTAGGTGCGCTACTACCATTGTCAAAATCAACCAATCCTTCTTCAATTATGTCGCCACCCATATCTGTTAACGCATTAGAACTTACTTTAAGTTTAACCCTTACAAATGCGGGAGAAGATGGACGATTTTCCATACCCATAACAAAGCCTAATTTCATATTAATCTTTGTACCCGGTAATATAATAGTATCTTCTAAAGGCAATGAAATTGTACCACCTTGTGGACCTTTTTGTGGTACATTAATATCATCAGTAATATATATTTCTACGGGGTCAGAAAGTCTAATACCCAACATATCCGAGATAATACGTGTATACCATGCAAAAGTCACACCGCCGACTAAAGTCATAAGCAGTAATGCACTTAATATTATTATGGCTATGCGTTGTGAATTAACCAAATTATCACTTTTACGTTCGGTCATTATCTATACCCCCTTTTTATTCTACACTAAATAATACATTAATCCAATAAATTAATAACATATTACATAAATACATTATGCGTAATTGTATTAATTTTAATTACCACTTTTAATTGGTGGGTCTTCATAATCATATGGTTTAATTGCTTCCTTCCAAGCATCTGGCGCAAAAGTCCATTCTGATGCAAATGAGTACGCTTTATAATATCTTTGAATTGCATACACTGTAATAGTTATTTCTATAGGTTGGTTTTTATCTATATTATTAATATCGTTGGTTACATATATACCTGTATTAAATGTAGCAATTTTTGTATCACTTATATATCCTACATAATAATAACATTCGTCTTGTTCGCTATATATCCAAGTTTGTTTACTTTCTGCTTCATCTTCTGGAGAAACATATAATACTGGAAAAACCACATTATGATCCTTAACTTTATAATTGGTCTCTAATTTAACTTTAATATATGCTTCGTCAGTATTATTCTTACATTTAATTGTAGTAGGCATATTATCATAAATTTTGTCCGGTTGTAGATATTCTTCATCAAAAGTTAAATCAGCATCTACTTCCAACTTTACTTCGCCTATAATTAACACTTTTTTTGCTGTCTCACTCTCACCAAACCATGCGGAAGTAACAAAATAAAATATTAAAAAACATAAAATGATAATGATAAGCAATGAAATAACTTTATTAAATTTTGCACCTAGATGATTATAGTCATAAACGCTATCTTCCATTGCTATCCCCCTTTTATAGATTTTTAATATTTATCATATACAACAAATAAGTTAACAAGAATATTTATAGTAATCACTAATTAAACTTAAGGAAGTTTATGCTTTTTTCCATGCTGTCCATTGTTCTAAAAAGTCTGAAGTCAAAACACCAAAAGGTTTATCTTTATCGTCTGCATTTACTTGATATGCATTACCTGAATATGCCACAATTTCGGCACGTATATGCACAAACACATCAGTATTATCTAGTCCGCTAACAGTAGGTGTAATATTATCAATTATCTTTTTAGTAGTACCTGCATTAAGTTGTTCGTTAAGGAACGAATTAAATGCATATAAATCATTGATTAATTCATGGTCATATAGATTAACCCAGTTGGATTGTGTCATATTCATTTGATTGGTTTGAATTATAAATTTAGCACCTGCTAAATCGGTATAGTGGTCTACCGGTCCTTCATCAGATGAAATAACAACAAAACATCTCACAATCCCTGGTATAGTACCTGTATTCTTAACTCTCACATCAAGAGCCTTTGTTTCGTTAAGTGCACCCAAAGTAACTTTAACAGTAGCACCCACATTATATGTACCATCATCTTTTATTGTACCGTTAATTTTTGTGTCGCCATTATAAAGTTCGATACCAACTTCACCTATTGTCGAACCACCTTTGTCTTGGAAAATATCAGTCAACCATGCAAAGGTAATACCTAAAGCCAACACAAGAGCAATTGCAACACTAAATATTGCAATAATCACTCTATTATCTATTAAACTTGTCCACCTTTGTTTTTGCATAATTAACTACACTTACTCCTATTTTAATTTTACGATTTTTTGGCTTTTTTGTAAAGCAATTATATTAACTACAAAAGTTAAAAAATAGGTATATGTTATTAGCATATACCTATTATATTATTTACTATTTTTATATTAACTATAAGTAACTATAAATAAAGCAAGCACAACGCATACTGTTATTATAATTATGTTTTCTTTTATCAACTGCAGAGCGACACCTAAATCTTTTACATAGTACACCACTACTCCCACAAATTTGTTTTGTGCAGGACTAACTGGTGTTTCTACTGTAACATTCTGGTCATTACCATCTGCAGCATCACCACGAGTGACTAATGCTATATTAGCACCTTTACCTTTAATATCTACTACTCTGTGGGTTACATTGGTTTTGCCACCTACTTGATAGGTAATAACATCTCCTATTTGAACATCAGATATAGGGACATGTTTAACTATAACAACCGTATTAACTGGCATAGTAGGAGTCATAGAACCTGTAAGAATAGTTAAAAACTTATAGCCAAAAGCAAACCCAGCAACTAAAGCAATCAAGGCTGCCAAGCATATATTACGTAAAACTATTAATGATATTTTTAAAACTTTATTTTCTCGTTTGTAAATATTGCCCATTTTTTCCTTTCTTTTTCCAAAAATATTTTTTGTTTTTTTATAAAGCCAAAGACCAAAATCATATATAGAAATTGGTCTTTTTCTTTATAAAGTTAATTGATAGCATTATACAGTTTGCCAATCAAGTACAGGCATACCATTGTTAACACTTACACTTCCGCTCTTGAATTTAGTACTTAAGTTGCCATTAGACAATATACCTTGTTTCAATGCGTCTTGACTCTCATACTTTGTACCAATCTTTTTAGTATTATCCGAGCTAACTGGGTTATATGTATTACCAGTAGGGTCAGCATATAGAATAACTGCACTTGAATATCTACCACTATCTACGTTAGAAATACCAATAATTGAACCATATTTTGCTTTATCAGTATTATTAATAACCACATTAGCAACATAAACATATGAGTTACTAATTGCACCTGTACTTTCAGAAGCAACCAAACCACCAGCATAGGAAGTTTGACTACTGTCATTAGCAATACTAATAGTAATAGTTGTAACTACTACATAACAATAATCAATTGTTCCAGTAGAACCACCGCCTATAGTTGTAGTATTGTTGGCAGCGATACCACCTGCTTTACCTTGACGACTACCACTTGCGTGAGTTGTTAAATCTCCAGTATTATAACTTTCAGTAATCTTACCATTATTCATAGCAGATATACCACCTACAGTATTACCTTGTAATAACCCTGTGTTACCGCATTGAGTTATTATTTTATTATTGTTAACTGCAATACCAGCAACACTAGTTTGCATACTGCCAATTGTAAATCTATATTTAAAGTTTATGTTATTAATACTGTTACGTATAGTACCATTATTGTCGTATACCATACCAGAGATATATTGTGATTGATTCATAGGCATATATACAATATCGGTTTCGCCCATTGTAGTTACGCCTTCAATATTACCATTATTAACTTGAGCAACAACTGCAAATATCTTTTGAGTATAATATGAAGTAGTTGCAGAGTTCTTAATAGTAAATGTTGTATTCTTAACAACACCAGTAGCACCTATCTTATAGAAGAATGCGCTATTTTGAGTGTTATTGGAGTAATAGATATTGCTAATCTTATGTCCATTACCATCAAATACACCATTAAATGATTGTTCAACTTGTGAGCCAGAACCTGCTTTACCTATAACATAATCAGTTACATATTGCATGTTGGTTGAAGTCATAGATATATCGTTAGCCAATTTAAAGTGGCTGTTTAGATAATAGTTAACATTAATAATATGTTGAGATTCTTTTAAGATATATGGATCGGTTTCCGTACCGCTACCACTATCAAATATCAAGAATGTACCATTAATAGCATCGGTATATGCCGAGCACATACGTTTACCATTAACAGAAGTAATATAATTTAATACTCTTACACTGAATGAACCTATAGTAGATAACTTGCAAGTGTTAACACCTTTATCCAATTTAGTTATAACTGGTTCGCCACCATTGTAAGTAATCTCTACCATACTCATAGTATTATTGGATTTATTAACCCAACTAATAACACCAGTATTAGTATTAACAGTTAAGTTGGTTGGAGTTGTAGGAACTTCAACGGCTATCTCATTAGATTTATTACTAATAGAGTAAATAGTACCATAAGCATAGTCGTAAGTATAATCGTTAGCATAAACTTGACAATATACCGAATATGTCTCGCCGAATGGGTGTGGTTGATCTGGAGATAATGCATCATTATCAGCAACTGCTTTTAAGTTAAACTTAACAATATCACCCAAACCTTCAACATTATTCTCTTTAGTAATATATTCGTTACCATCAGTGTTAACATTGAATGGTTCGAATGTGTAACTCTTAATTATATTGCCACTTTCGTCATACTTAACTGCTGTAAATCTATAATATACTGCATTAGTATCACGTTTAACAACAACAAAGTTTTCTGGATTGCTATCGTCTTCTACTATGTATAGACTTGCATTTGGAGTATCCAATTTAACAAATTCCATAGTAACAATATCAGAGTTAAACCAACAATATCCATCTGGAGTAGGATCTTGTGGATCATCTGGAGTTTCAGGAGTGTCTGGATTATCTGGATTATCCGGATTATCTGGGTCTTCCTTATCCCCTGTATCGTCAGGATTATCCTTATTTTCAGTATCATCAGGATTATCTGTTTGTTCTTCTCCGCCATCAGGATTGTCTGTATCAGATGGCTTGGTTATATCATTAGGATCTGATGGATTAGGTACTACACCATTAGAACCATTATAACCTATCTCTATCTTATACAATCCACTTTCCATTAAGGATTCATCAATTAACGATTTAACTAAATCATAACCTTCAGAAGTATTAATACTTTCATCTATCGCCAAATTAGTATTTTCATAAACTACAGAATCTACAGTTTTATCTGCATTAAGTTTGCTTATCTTAATGTTAACTCCGGTAGCAATAGAATAACTTAAATCAGTAGAATTCCATTTTAGTACACCACCTTCTACTCTTAATTGTGGATTTTCAAGTTTCTTTGCTTGAACTTCTATACAGAAACCACCATTTAAGTATGTAGTATCTATAGTTGCAGGAAGTGCACGTATCCTAATAACATATATACCATTATTAGGAGATAACATAGGAGATTCAAATATTCTTGTACGTCCTTCTTTAGCAAGTGAATAGGTGCTTAATTCTTCATCATATAGATATACTTCATATCTTACACCTTCATTAACTTCTTGCCATGTTAATTTACCTTGTACCATCTCTATATCTTCTGGTGGTAATAATCTTTCGTATTTACCAGAAGTTAAAGAGTCACCATTAACGTATCCTTGTGCTTGTGGGTCTTCACCATCTGTCTGTCCCATTGCGTATACTTTAATCTCGTATTTATACATTAATTTATCTTCATTATATGTAGGATACATAGAAGAATCTAAATCAAAATAAATATATTCTTTATTTTCATCAGCATAGTTGTCCACATCTATAACAAGCATATCTGTCTTATATGGGTTAAGTAAAGAATCTGGATTCTCTGGATCTACTAAATATTGATTGATTGTTAAGTTGTATCTCTTAACTTCTTTATCAAGTATCTGCCATCTAAACAATCCGCCATATATTTCTGGTTGACCTACAATGTCACGTTTTTTAAATTGTAAATTTCTATTTGTACTTGTATCAGAAGAAATCTTATCGACACCATTACCAAATACTTTACTTGTAACATAATATGGTCCGCCCGATACTGGGAAATAGCCATTATCTGTTAATGAATATATTACAATACCATTATTGATTGTAATAAATGCTGAATGTGGATTTTCTTCTGATTCATCGCCACCGATAGTAATTTCTTTAGCATATTTATTATTGCTTCTATATACTTCATTATCGAATTCAGGGTCATATTTTGTACCCAATGAAGTACTCCAAATATAAATCTTTTGACTTATTGCAGAAGCAATCTGTGTAACAGCGATATTACCATCAACTATTGTTACGGTAGGGTTTTGCAATTTTTCTATTTCACAAGTATTGCCAATATTACTTGTTAAGTAAATTGTCGAATCTCCTATTGTTGTCGAATCATGAGTACCCAACGCTCTAACACTTAAAGTATAAATTGTTCCCGGTTTAACATCTGCACCTAAAGTAGATATTGGGAATCTATATGTATTATCACTACTTGTTTCAAACTGTGATTTATTGGTTTCATTAATGATATATTCTACTTTAGTACCTTCAGCCATATCGGTTGCAGTGATTAAATATCTTTCTTCGTGACTAGAATCACTAAATGATACTTTGCTAAAGTACAAACAATCATTTTCAACCATAGTCTTTATACCAACTACTGGAGATTGTGGGATAGCCAATTTATGTCCAATAATAACATCGGTATAACTTCCATTAACTACATTAATTACATCAGATATAAATAACGAACTTTCGCCTGGATCTGGATCAGTAGGCTCGGTAGGGTCTATTGGTTCTGTTGGTTCTTCCTTTTCATCTTCGTCAGCAGTAATCATACGTTGAGTAGGATTGTCCCAAATAGAATAAATTTCTTCTTTATTAGGGTCATCACCTGTACCACCTTGAGTACCATTGCCTAAAAATCTAATTTTTATTTCATAAGGGTTTTTAATCTTTGTAAAATTAAAATCATAATAATAATTAATTGTATTCTTGTCATTTTTATCTTGTTCTATCTTTGTAACAAGTTGGTCTTTATACAATCTATTATTAATAGTTACTTCTATATTTTTATAGAATTCTATATTACTTGCTAGTATAGGCTCGGCATCAGACTTACCTGTAGCAGTATTAATTAAAACATTAGTAGCATTATCGTCTAAAGCATTGCCATTGTTAAGATATTTAATATATTCGTCAGTAGTCTTTAATTGCCAACTTACATATCCATCTCTTACAGCAAAACCTGTAGGTTTATTAGGTTTGTATACTTTAATAGTTGTAACTTCATTTACGCTTGTATTAAGAGTAGTAACACCATTACCCACAGCCCAAATTCTAACCATGTAGAATGTACCATCTAGATATACACTACTTTCTAGGCTTGCTTTTGTAACACCTGATGTTAAGAAACTAATAATATTGGCTTCATCAAAAGTTTCACCTTTGCAAATATCTACTTTATAATCAGTAGCATTAACAATTGCGTCCCAATTAACAATACCCTTGCTTATATAAATATTAGCATTACCTAGTACTGTTACTGGTGCTACCGAACCTTGGCTACCAGTCATATATTGCATTTCGGTAGGTTCGACATCTTCATTACCTGTAGTACCTACTGCCACTACATAGAAACCGTATGAACCACTAGGTAAATTGGTTGGTATAGTTATACCAGCAGAACCAGAATTTTTACCAGCACAATATACACCATCATAATCAGGATTATATTCTTCAAATAATTCGGACATATTACCTGATACTAATTTAATAACATAGCCTTCTGCATTTTCTACATTATCCCAATACAATTTAGAATCTTTAATTTCTATATTGTATATACTTGGTAACTTTTTAAACTGTAGAGTATTAGATTCGACACTATCAACGCAACCTTCTTTAATTGCTCTAATTTTTATCTCATGCATTAAAGTATCATTAATCAAGTCGTTAACCATACGTGCTTCGGTAGGGTCAACAAAACTTTCGTGTACCACATCTATAAGTGGGGCTTCTGTCACATCTGGATTTTCTGGATCTGGTTGGAAATCCGGATCAGGTTCTTGTGTAGTATAAGTAACTAACTTATTATCAAGATATATTTCAAATGTTATACCTTCGCCACCTTCATGTGACCAGTTAAGGTATCCGTTGGTTATACGTACATTAGTTACATGTTTAATAATAGAAATGTTATACGCAAAAGCCTGTGCATTAATAACATAATTATGAATATCACCTATAGGAGTAATATACATAATATAGTCGCCTTCTTCAAAGTCACTAGAGTATACTAAATCAAAGTTTTGAGCAGTAGCACCTACAGTACTGATAGTATAATCTTTAAAGGTAGTAACATTACTATCTTCTGGGTCAATATAAGCGAATGATACTAATACATGTGTAGCATCAGTATTATTGTTAGTCATTTCTACTTTATGTGTTTTTCTGTTGTAAGAAACATCACTAACCGAAGATAACAATGTTATTTTTATACTTTCGGATTTTTCGCCATTGATATAACCAAATTTTTTACCACCTACTGGTGTAACAGTGTTTTTACCTTTTGCTTGAATAAAGAAATAATATTCGCCACTTTCTAATTGGTCATACTTAAATTTCTTTTGTATTTCTGCACCATTATCTGTTTTACATTCAAATGGTGGAACACTAGCATCGTCTTTAATACCAATTTCAAAATAGAAATTATTAGTATCTCCCGATGTTACTCCGTCAAATGAATCAATAGTAAATGCACTCCATTTAAAGTAATAATCACGTTTGCCTATTTTTTCATCATCACTAGAAGCATATGCCATAGCAATTATTGAAAAGTTGTTAACATCTGGTAATCTACAAATAACCATTTCACTAGGATTGCTACTAATATAACCACTTCTATGCGCAACCAAACCTACAGTATGGCTATTACCTTTTCTTACATTTAATGATGCTTTATTGTAATCTACTAAACCAGTGTTACTTGGAAGTAATTCGCCATCAATATACAAGTCATAAACTTGGTCACTTGCTATATCCCAACGTAATATACCATCTTGAACACGTAAATTAAGTGATTCTTTATCAATTTTAATAATATTTTCAAGTCTAAATGATTGAATTGAATCTAGTATATCAGCATTATTACCCATACTAAATACTTCAATATTGTATGTCCCCGCTGGTAAGAAAGTAAGATCGGACATATTAATTTCTACTGTATTGCTTAATGGGTCCAATTCAATATTTTCAAGCATATACACATCGGCATCTGCGTTATTAGCATCTGAAATTTCTATACGATAAGTAATTGTACCATCACCAAAGTTAGTGATTATTAATACGTTATCATTAAGTACAACATTTCTAGGAGCATTAAGTAATCTTACACTACAACTTGTAGCAGGACTACCATTAATATAACCATTAACAGATTCTTCTTGTGAACCTACTGCAACAATATAGAAATTGTATAATCCAGCCACTGTCATCTTTGTTCTGAAATCTTCTATGCTATATGATGTAGATGTAACTGTAACTTGATTACCAGTTTTATCGTCTATAATATAGCCTGTTGCATTATCTACTGCATTCCATACGAATTGTTTGTTTACTACTTTAAAATCTGTAACCGAATTAAGTTTGGTTACTTTAAGTACTGAACTAAATTCGCTGTTTAGTTTATTAACACAAGTTACCATAACTTTAATGCTATATTCAACTCCAGCATTAAGTCCGATAGGTGTACAATATACTACACCTTCTTTTGTGGTAAGTGTAACATTAAGAACTTCATAACTATTTTCATCTTCTGGATTCTGTGTGCCATAAACTATATAAGAATAATTACCATCTGTTTTTGCTGTCCAAGTAATAACACCATTAATTATCTTGAAATTTTCAATTGTGGCACTTCTGCTAAATACAAATGGTTCACAATAATCTCCAGTAACTAGACTAGTGTTATCGCCCAAGGCTCTAATTCTAACTGAAATATCTTCCAATTTATATGTTTCGGTATCAAAAGTATAGGTATTAACATTGTTAACAATAACAAATTGCTCTGCCTTATTACCATAAGTAATACCCAACTTATAACTTGTAGGAGATTGTCCACTAGGATTAGACCAAGTTAACACACCATTAACTACAGTTAAATTGGTAGGAACTCCCAATTTATCAAATTGTGTTTTTGTTACATTTGCATTAATATAGCAACTTTCACTAACATTGTTTTCCGAATTACCTATTGCAGTAATTTCGACATTGTATTTACCAGCAACATAATCTTCTGGTAATACTAACTCTGTACCGGTAACACTATATGTATTGGTTATTTCGGCATCATCAGTTTTGGTAATAACTACACTATATTTTTCTGCATTGTTTACTGCATTCCATACAAGTTTATAATTAGACTTAACATTATCATCTGCTATTGATTGTACTCTAATACTTAATGCATCAACACTTTCAAGTTTGATGATGGTTTTTAAAGCAAAATCACTACTTAATATATTTCTTTCACTAGACAAGGCTTTAATTCTAACAACTCTTTCGCCACTAGTAATTGGTAAGTTGGCTACAAAATTATCTTCTGTAGTATATACTTCTTGGTCAGCATCAATATAAATTTTGTAAGTATAACCTTCTACTTTGTCCCAAGTAATATTACCATTGTCGACTTTAATATTAGTTGGACGAGTAAGTCTAGGAATAGTAATTGAAACTACATTAGAGCGTATGTATCTTACACCTTCGCCTTCAGCAAGAATATATATTACATTATCGCCTTCAACGATATTTTTATTAATCTTGTAAGATTGAACTACACTACCTGAATTACCGATTATGGTATAGTCGCCACCATTAATCTTTACACTATAATTGATAGCATTGTCTACACCATCAAAGTATAATGTGTCATTAAGTATGTATGCATTAGTTACTTGAGCCAATTTAACGAATTCAATTTCGTCAGCAAAGGCTTTACCACTAGTTATACTACGTACACCATCGCCTATAGCAACTATTTTTACTGTATGTCTACCTGCTTCATACTCGCCGATAGGTAAAGTATATGTACATTCATTAGTATTAGCCAAGAAATTATCATCTACAAAAACATTGTAACTTGTAGCATCAGTAACCGCTTGCCAAGTAATAACACCTGAATTGCTTACTGTACTTGCATTAACTTTATCAAGTTTAGTAAATGTTAACTGTGTATCATACAAGTCGCCATTGGCTCTATTGATTACATCAGAAATAACTCCTAAAGCCTTAATATAAATACGATATGTACCTACTACATCTATCTTCTCGGACAAATCCAAGTATGGAGATGTAGAAATTGTATATTTAGTATCTTCATCAGATTTAACAATTATTGCATAACTACTTGCGTCTGTTATAGCATTAAAAGTCAAAGTATTATCACTAATACTTGCACCATCTACTGTGCCTATACGAGTAAATTTAATTGAATTACTTTGACCTAGTATAGTATGTGCAATATCTCCCACTGGGGTAACTGTAATAGTATATTCAGTACCCACAGCATAACTAGAATCTATAAGTATAAAATTATTAGTGATTTCAAATTCGGATTCGTCTCCAATACTTGGGCTAACCGAAACTTTATAACTTGTAGCACCTTCCACTGCTTCAAATTTAACCAAACTTTCTGTAACTTCATTATTAACTTCATTTTGGTTAAACAATGATAATTGTGGTTGTGCTAATTTACATATTGAATATTCGTCTGTATACTCCGATGCAATAATAAGATTGTTGTTTTCATCTCTATTTTCATTGGATACAGCACAAACTTGAATAGTATGTGTAACTGTATCAGTAGGGTTAAACTGATAACTATTAGTACTTGGCATAACAGTTTGTCTTACCCCATCTATTTTAATGCAATATAATTTTGCTATAGGGTGAGCGTCCCAAGTAACTAGTCCATTATTGGCAGTAACATTGGTAACTTTTGAATATTTGATAAAACTACATACATCGCTAAATCCACTATCGGTATAAATAGTACCATCGCCTATAGATTTAACTTTAACCATATGTTTAACATCATATGCAAGTGGTATGTTTTCTGTAAATACTTCTAATCTAACATTATGTTCGGCATTAGTATTATTGGTATCAACAACTTCATATTCAACACCATCAATATCCACAATATATTTAGTTGCATGAGCAACATATGGAAATTCAATAGCATTAGCATATTTATCATAGAAAGTATTAGAATCAATACGTGGTGCACCTAGTTGAATAGGATCTGGTATAACTTTAATAACAGTATTGGCTTGTAGGCTAGTACCTGCTACCGTTAAAGTAACTGTTACATCTCCTTGAGAAGAGATATTGGCTGCCGTAACTGTAAGTGTACCTGTAGAACCATCAAGAGTGGTGGTATTGCAAGCCAAAACTTTAGTCTCTTTACCAGTTGTATCAGTAACAACATTGTTGCTACTCATAGTAACGTTAACTTTAGTGTTGGTAGTATCTACTGGCAAAATGCTGTAGTTAATATCTACACTATCTCCTACGTAAAGAGTTTTTTCAGTCACGTCTACAGCAATACTTACTGGTTTGATATCTTTCTTTGAACAAGAACACCCAACGAAAAGTACGCTGGACAAAACTCCAATTATTAAAATAGCCAATGTTTTTATTCTTTTACTATTCATAATATCACCACTTTATTTGTTAAAATTTTGACATTCTACACATATTGTAGCAAAAAATATCAAAACAACAAAATAAAATAATACTTAATACTATTTAATTAATATAATTAATTAAAAATATTTTTCCTAAATTATCTTGTTTTTATGTATTTAAACAACAAAAAAAGAACGATAATTATTGGCAATCATATGTCTACCATATATAATTATCGTTCTTAAATATTTCATTAATCCCAATTGTAATTAAACAATCGTTATTTCTTTAGATTAATGCCATTCTCTTCAAAATGTTTAATTAAATTATTAGAGAACTTTTCAATATCTTTTGACTCTAAAGTTCTGTCCATAGAGTTAATAACAAAATTAAATGTATAACTCTTTGCATCTTTCAAAAGTAATTTATTCTCGTATATGTCTTTTAGACTATATTCCATCATAAGTTTTGTCTTATATGTAGATATAATTTCTTCTAGACGAGCATAAGTTACATCATTAGGAACTACGAATGTAAAGTCTAAATCTACGCTTTGATATTTACTTACTTTTGCTCTTTCATATTTATTTTCTTCAGCATTACATAATTTTTCAAAGTCAAGTTCTAATATAACCAAATTATGCTTTGGACATATACTTTGTCTTACTTGTGGGTGAGCAATACCCATCTCTCCAATTACAGTACCATCTAGTAAAGTTATGCCTGTACTATTAACTGGGTGATAGTAATTAGATGTAGCACTTCCAGTATACTTTACAGATGTATTAACTAGAGACTCACAAATATTTTCCAACATTGTTTTTAGTTCGAAATAAAGGTCTTTTTCGGACTTTGTAGTACTTGCTAATGCGATAGATAAAATATGGTTTTCTATAGCCAAATTATTATCATCTAATCCACTAACAACTCTACCAATTTCACACATACGTACATCTTCAAAATTGTTTTTGTTGTCGTCAACAAAACGTAGAAGTGTAGGTGCAAGTTGACTTCTAATACCACTTTGCCCAGAGTTGGAACTATCCATCAAACTTAAATATACTTTAGATTCAATATGATGAGCGATATTAAAATCTTTAAAGTTCCAAATATGAGAATGTACTTCGCTTACCCCATATTTTTCTGCAAGTAATCTTTTTACCTTGTATTCAAGAGTATGTTCCTTAATCTGTTCGACTGGTACTAAATCAAATTTCATACTTTGTGGTACTATATTGTCATACCCATACATTCTTAATACTTCTTCTACTAAATCTTCTTTTATAGAAACATCTTTTGTACCACGCCAAGAAGGGGCTTTAACATCGATTTCGGTATCAGTAGTATTAATATCAAATCCTAAACTTTTAAGGATACTATTAACTTGTTCGTGTGGTAACTCAACCCCACTTCTACGATTTAAGAAATCATAAGTTACTTTAATCTCATGTTTTGGATAATGGAAATTGTACACATCACTTAACTTACTTGTTACTTTAATTCCGCCATCAATATTCTTTAAGATATGCAACAATCTTGCAATTGCAACTGGAGTTGTTTCTGGGTCAAGAGATTTTTCATATCTAACTGAAGCATCAGTAGTCAAACCTATACGTTTAACTGCTTTTCTTATAGCAACCGCATCAAAAACCGCACTTTCTAAAAGTAGTGAATTAGTGTTATCGGTAATACCACTCTTTAATCCACCTTTAATACCTGCTATAGCAACTGGTTCTCTATTCTCATCACAAATAACAACTGTATTAGGCGCAATAGTATGAGTTTCATGTTCTAGAGTTTCCATGTCTATTTCTGTGTTAGGTTCTATAACATTAATACCTTTAACAATAGCATTATCAAATGCGTGCATTGGTTGTCCCAATTCCAACATTAAATAATTGGTCATATCTGCAAGCAAATTAATATCACGCATACCACAATAATTAAGTCTAATTTTCATATACATAGGGCTACGTTTTTCATTAACATTGTCCACAGTAATAGCACTATACCTATAACAATTTTTGCTTTCTACATTAATATTTATTGGCTTTAATCCGTCATATTTACTTAAATCATCAAGGTCTAATGGTTTCAATTGTCTATTAAATATAGCAGCAAATTCTCTCGCTATACCATAATGTCCCCATAGGTCTGGACGATTGGTAAGTGACTTATTATCAATTTCAAATACTACGTCATCAATAGGATATACATCTTTAATACTTGTACCCATAGGTAAATCAGTAGCAATATCCATAATACCACTATTATCACTGCCTATACCTAGTTCGGTTTCGCTACAACACATACCAAAACTTTCTACACCTACAAGTTTGGCTTTGCCGATTTTGAAGCCATTAACCATACCACCTACTTGTGCGAATGCAGTAACCATACCAACTCTTACATTAGGCGCACCACATACTACCTGTACTGGTTCGGGACTGCCGTCATCTACTTTTAAAATATGTAAGTGGTTACTATTAGGGTGATTAACTACTTCCAATATTCTAGCAAGTACTACCTTATTAGTTTTTTCACCCATATTATATACATCTTCAATTTCTGCGGTTGCTAGGTTAAAACGTTTAATAAGTTCGCTAGTTTCTATACCGCTTAAATCTACATAATCTTTAATCCAATTAATAGAAATTCTCATTATACTCTCCTTAAATGTTAAGTTTGAATGGTTTTAATACTTTCAAGTTACCACTATTAAGTACTCTAATATCGTTAAGTCTAGATTTAATCATAACCAATCTATCAAAACCAATACCGAAAGCACAACCACTATATTTTTCAGAGTCAATACCAGCCATCTTTAATACATTAGGGTGTATCATACCGCATGGACAAAGTTCAATCCAGCCATTGCCACCACAAGTCGAACAACCTTTACCACCACAGAATGGGCACTTAACGTCCATTTCAAAACTTGGCTCGGTAAATGGGAAGAATCCCGGTCTTAATCTTACTTCCATCTCTTGTTTAAATACTTGTGACAACATCTCTTTCATAAAGTAAATCAAGTTGGCAACACTTACATTTTCGTCCACAATAACACCTTCCATCTGGAAGAATGTATTTTCATGTCCAGCATCTAGGGCTTCATTTCTGAAACAACGTCCTGGGAAAATAACTTTGCATTTACCTTTATATTTAGTTAAAATTCTGTTTTGACCAGCAGAAGTATGAGTTTTTAACACTTCGCCATTGCTTAACCAGAATGTGTCTTGTGTATCTCTTGCTGGGTGAGTAGAAGGAACATTAACTGCATCGAAGTTGTTAAATTCAGTTTCAACTTCATTACCCATATCTACAGCAAATCCCATAGAAATAAATACATCTTCAACTTCTTTTTGAATTATTGTACGTGGGTGTAGTGAACCTACATTAGTGTCAACTGGCAAAGTAATATCTATATGCTCGGCATTATTAATTTCGTTAAGCATTTTTTGATTAGCCAATTTTTCACTTAAACTTGTCAATTTCTCTTCAATCTGCTTTTTAACACCATTAATTTTCATACCCATATCACGTTTTTGCTCATTAGGCACATCTTTTAATAATGGCATAAGTGAAGTAACAAGACCTTTTTTACCCATATATTTAAGTCTTAATTCTTCTAAAAATTTTTCGTCACTTACCTTTTTAACATCTTCCAAAAATTGTTTTAAAGTGTCTTCAATTTTTTCTAACATTTTTCTCTCCTTTTTTAAAAAACAAAAAACGCCCTTAACATAGGACGTTTTCATTAACGTTGTACCACCTAATTTTATCTATAACCTTACAGACCTTATTAGTATTTTTACGGTTTTGTTCCGTCCTTACTTACTTTCTCGTAAGGCAACTCCCATGCTGAAATTCACATACAGCACTTACATAATTGGTTTTCAGCCGGTGACCAATCTCTCTAGAATGCAGTTACTATCGCTACTTACACATTTTCACAGTTTTTATTAAACTATTAATTATAGTACCATTATCATTAATTTAAGTCAATGCAAAATAATCAATCTTTAACAATTATTGCATTAATTAAACAAATATCCGCCAAATCTTCTACCTACTTTTATCTGGGTTACAGCATCGTAGTGTAACATATCATCTTGAAAAGTTAATCCTAAATCAAATGTAGGCATAAAAATATTATTACTACTTTTACCTGCAAATTCGACTTTACCTAAATTAACATTGGCATAATATGGGGCTTTTTCTATATGAGATATTTCGGCATCTATAAACTTAAAATCGCCATATTTTTCACGTAATTTGTCTATCAATATTTCTATATTTTTACCATATTCTTTTGAATTTTCTTCTTGCAACATACCAGCATCACTCTCGCCTTGTAACCAACACATACCTATAATATTAATCTTTCTATGTTGAGATTTAAGTTGAGATATTGCAGTGTCCACAACTCCACACAACTCGGTATATCCGCTAAAACCATTGTTATCTTTAAGCCAATAATCTTTTAATCCACTACCACCTACGCAAGACTTAACAATATATAGATTTTTGGTAGGTCTAGTATTTAACCAATAATCCACAATGCCAACTTCAAGTCCAAAACTTTGATTATATTCATTAAGTCCAAACTTATAATCTAAAAACTTATCTTTATATATACGTGAAAGGTATTTTACATTGTCGACACCAGTTAAAAATTGTGCATATCTATCACTACCCAATTCTTGAATAGTATCTTTATACAATGGTGTACCTTCAGCATTGCTTTGTCCTGCGATAATAACAATATTGGCAGTACGATTGTCAACAATTACTACAGTCATAGACAAGCCCAGCACTACCAATAGTATTAAACATATTATACCTACTATAATCTTTTTCACTTTTACTCCAAAATTAATTTATATGTATATAATATATCATTAACTATGTTTTGTAAAATTCATATAAGATTAATCAATTAAATCTTTATTTTATAGATTTAAGCAATTTAAGTGGTAATAATATGGGTCGTAAAATTAATTATTGAAATATACAAAATGCTAATTTAATTAAAAAGTTATTTATATATTAATAATATATAAAATAACTATTGACTTAAAAATCAAACTATGATAAAATTTACTCACTAATTTTGGTGCTAAAAATATTGAAATAATCGGTAATTTCTACGTTTTTAGCACTTTTTTAGTCCTAAAAATTTAATAGTAGAGAGGTGTAAATGAGCATTGACCAAACCCAACACGAAACAAAAGTGCTAGACGATACCTTAATTGCTGTGCAGAAGAAAAAAGAAATTCTGCAAGACGAAAAACAATACTACTTGGACAAAGGACTTAAAAGCAGAGCCGAATTCTGGGACTCCATTACCGATATGGACGATGTAGAAAAGGCTCTAAACAAAACTATTTTTGACCAAACTGTGGACGACTATATGGTGGTATTTAGAATGCTACGCAGTCTTGACAAAATGTTAGATAGTCCATACTATGGCAAAATCCGTATTAAAGAAGACGGAAAAGAACAAGAACTTTACATAGGACTTACAGGATTTAACGATCCGCCCGCTCCATTTATATTGGACTGGCGTGCTCCAATATCAAGTTTGTTCTACGACTACGAAGTTGGGCCTGCCCAATATACAGTAGAAGACACAACCAACGATGTGGAGTTGTTGTCAAAGAATCAAATCAAAATTGAAAAAGGCAAACTACAATATATAATCAATAGTTCACTAAAGATAGATGATGAAATATTGCAAGAAGCACTATCACACAACACTAGTGAAAAAATGCGTAACGTAGTTGCAACTATTCAAAAAGAACAAAACAACATTATTAGACTTCCATACAAAACCAATGTTATAGTGCAAGGTGTGGCAGGAAGCGGAAAAACTAGTATAGCACTGCATCGTATAGCATTCCTACTATACAGACAACGCAATGTGCTTAACTCACGTAACATACAGATATTATCTCCTAATACAGTATTTGAAGATTATATATCTAATGTCTTACCAGAAATGGGTGAAGAGAATATTAAAAGTATTAACTTCGATCGAATAATTAATGATTACTATTATGAAAGAAAACAAAAAGTAGAAAACAAAGCCGAACAGTACGAACGTATACTAAAGTTAAGAAAATTAACACCTGATATTTCCTATAAAAATTCTATACAAATAATTAGTGACTTGGAAACTTTCCTACAAGGAAATATATTTAAGTATCTACACTTTAGTGACTTTGTAAAAGAAAATTTTGTTATGGAAAAAGAAAGTATTATTGAAGTATTCAAACAATATTACAATCTTCCATTGTGGCAAATTAAAAATAAAATCAAAGGTCAACTTGCTGTAAAAAGTGCTTTATGGGATTTTGAATATAACGAGCACAAAACCAATATCGCTATAGAAAGATATTTAAGATACCTTACACCAAAAAATTTAAACTATATATTATACACTGATTTCTTAAAAGAACATGGATTTACATTTACAAAATATAACGGAAAAATAAAATACGAAGACGCCTTCCCTATCATGCTTATAGATGATTATCTAGAAGGACTTTCAAGTTTTACATCTATTCAACATTTAGTAGTAGACGAAATGCAAGATTATAGTCCTATGCAGTTTAGAGTACTTAACATATTATATCCATGTTCAAAAACAATACTTGGTGACTATGGTCAAAGTATGTGTCCTAAAGAAAGTAAACAAGCCATCGAACAACTACATAGTTTATTCGATAATTCGATGTACTTAACTATTAATCGTTGTTATCGTACCAGTGAAGAAATAGGCGACTTATGCAACACTATAGGTGGCAGAGAAGATGTAGTTATGGTAAGAAAAGGTGGTAACAAACCTAAAGTTATTAAAGTAAAAGATGACAGTGAATTTATAGACAGACTAAAAGAAATCCTTAACGAAGTGGCTGATAGAGAATATAAAAACATAGCCATAATCACAAAAGACCAAGATGAATGTGATTATTATGTAGAGATTTTAAAAAATGCAAATATACAAGTTGAAACTATTACTGCTAAATCAGTTACTTTACCTAATGGGTTAATTGTAGTTCCATCGTTCCAAAGTAAAGGTCTAGAATTTGACTGTGTTATAATACCTAATGCTGGCGAAAACAATTATAGTAGTGAATTCGAATATCAAAACTTATACATCTCTGCATCACGTTCACTACACCATCTATTCGTATTGTATAAAGGTCAACCTTGTGTCCCATTACAAAAATATCTAGACAAACACAACAATTAAAAGCAATAAAATACTACTTTCAAGATAATTTAATTTAAACATTAACATTAAATGCAACAAAAAAAGAACATATTGAAAATTAATTAATATGTTCTTTTTTTATTTTTAATGATGATGATGTAGTAATTTATAATTAAGTTTGTTGGGGATTAAGAAATTACTATATATATCTTTAACTTGTTGGTTTTTATGGCTCTTTCTTTCTCCCAATTTTTTATCATACTCATACAGTCCTTTTGCTCTTATCTTCGCTACATCATAATAATCAGTTTTGCTATAATCAACAAAAGGTTGACCGCCACCATTAACACACCCGCCTGGACAAGCCATAAACTCTACAAAATGATATTGTTTTTCTCCGCTTACTATCTTGTCCATAACTGTCTGCGCATTCTTAAGTCCATTAACAACACATATATTAAGTTGTTTATCTGCGACATTAAGGCTAATTTCTTTTATACCTGCACTTGCTCTAACCACTTCAAAATCCACTTGTGAATTATCTTTACCAGTAAGTTTATCAGCGACTGTACGTAATACCGCTTCGGTAACTCCACCAGTAACACCAAATATTAATCCCGCACCAGTATAGTGTCCTAAAGGATTATCGAATTGACTTTCTTGCAAGTGATCAAAACTAATATTTTTATATTTTATGAAAGTAGCAAGTTCCCTAGTAGTAAGCACGGCATCAACATCATGGTTACCTACAATCTCTTGTTTTTTAGCAGTACAAGGCATAATTGCAACTACTTTAATTCGACTAGGGTCAATATTATTAATTTCTGCATAATAACTTTTAATCAAAGCACCCAGCATTTCATTGGGACTTTTACAAGTAGACAAGTGTTCTGCCATATCTGGATAATGTATACCTAAATATTTAACCCATGCTGGACAGCAACTACTAAATAGTGGTAGATTTTCATTATTCTTTATGCGTACAAGCAACTCTGCACTTTCTTCCATTACTGTAAAGTCTGCCCCTACATTAACATCAAACACTTTGTTAAATCCTACACGTTTAAGTGCGGTAACCAATTTACCTTCGTTAAATGTACCCATAGGATAACCAAACTCTTCATTAATAGCAACACGTACTGCTGGAGCAACTTGTGCTATAACAATATTGTCTGGATTAGACATAAAACTCATAACTTTTTTAATATTGCTTGTTTCTAATAATGCTCCTGTCGGACACACTAAAACACATTGACCACAGCCCACACAAGTACTTTCATTAATAGGTTTATCAAAAGCACAATTAACCATAGTTTTGAATCCACGATTTTGTTTTTGTATAGCACTTGTAGCCTGAATCTTCTTACACATCTGTACACATCTACCACACAAGATACATTTGTTGTTATCTCTCACAATACATGGCGAACTTAAATCTAGTTCATAGTTGTTTTTTACTCCATGTATTTTATTTTCGTCACAACCGAATTCATAACTATATTTTTGTAATTTACAATTAAGGTTCTTGCCACAGGTAAGACAATTTTTGTTGTGATTAGACAACAACAATTCGATATTAGTTTTTCTCGCTTCCAATACTTTAGGACTACAAGTCTGTATTTCCATACCATCACGCACTGGATTATTACAAGCAGTAATCAAATTGTTTTTACCTTTACATTCAACAACACAGACTCTACACGCACCATCATTATTAACATCTTTCAAGTAGCATAGTGTAGGTATAATAATACCTGCATTCCTAGCAGCAGTAAGTATAGTATCTGTATCATCTGCTTCAACATTAACACCATCTATAATTAAATTAACTTTAGACATAACTCACTCCTTACACTTTTTCTACCGCATTAAATTTACAGGTTCGCATACACCCGCCACAAGATATACATTTTTCTTGGTCTATCTCAAAAGGCTTTTTAATTTCGCCATGAATACACTTTACCGGACAAGACCTAGCACAAGCAGAGCACCCTATACATTTAGTCTTATTAATCTGATATTTGTCAGTTACCTTATGTTTTTTGTCAAGAAGTGCTTCGTATTCGTGTCTAAAGTACTTCAATGTTGACAATACCGGATTAGGTGAAGTTTGCCCTAGTCCACACAGACTATTCTCTTTAATAAAGTAACTTAATGTTTCCAATTCGTCTATGTCTTCCATAGTACCATCGCCATCAAGCAATTTATTAAGCAATTCTAGTAATCTACGATTACCTATTCGACATGGTGTACATTTACCACAACTTTCATCACAAATAAATTCTAGGAAGAATTTAGCCACTTCAACCATTGAACTATCTTCGTCTAATACTATAAGTCCGCCACTTCCCATCATAGCACCATTATTGCTTAAATCATCATAAGTTACTGGCAAGTCAAGTTTTTCTTCAGGTAAGCATGCACCACTTGGCCCACCGATTTGAACGGCTTTAAATTTTTTACCATTAGGTACACCGCCACCTATATCAAATATAATTTCTCTTAAAGTCATACCCATAGGCAATTCAATAAGTCCAGTATGTTTAACTTTACCACTTAACGCAAATACTTTTGTACCTGTACTTTTACCCATACCTATTTTATTATACCAGTCACCACCATTGCGGATTATTTCGGTAACATTGGCATATGTCTCTACGTTATTAAGTACAGTAGGACAATCAAATACACCTTTCTGTGCTGGATATGGTGGACGAGTTCGTGGCTCTCCACGTTTACCTTCTAGTGAATGCATAAGGGCGGTCTCTTCTCCACACACGAATGCACCTGCACCATATTTTATACTTAAATCAAAACAGAAATCAGTACCAAAAATATGGTCTCCTAGTAATCCGTATTTTCTAGCATCTTCAATAGCCTTTGACAATCTTTCTCCAGCCAAAGGATACTCGGCACGTAAATAAACATAACCTTTGCTTGCACCTACAGCATAGGCAGCAATAGACATGGCTTCTACTATCTTATGTGGGTCACTTTCAATTATGCTTCTATCCATAAAAGCACCAGGGTCGCCTTCATCTGCATTACACACTACATACTTTTGTGGAGCATTCTCTTTAGCAGTAAATTCCCACTTTAATCCAGTAGTAAATCCAGCACCACCACGCCCCCTTAACCCGCTAGTCTTAATTTCTTCAATAACTTGTTGTGGAGTCATCTGTGTTAACACTTTATGTAATGCTGTATAACCATTAAGCGCTATATAATCTAATATATTGTCCGGATTAATAAATTCGGAGTCTTTCCTAGCAATAAACATTTGCTTTTTATAAAAATCAATATCGTGTTTCTTATTTTGTTCTGGCTTATCTGGGTCATACAAATATCTGGTAGCAATCTTACCTTCAACTATATGTTGTTCAACAATTTCTTTTGCTCCTTCTGGAGTAACTCTACAATAAAAAGTACCTTCTGGATAAACTATAACTATTGGACCTAAAGCACACAATCCAAAACACCCTGTGCGCTCGACACTAACATTGGTAATATTATGGCTGGCAAGTTGTGACTTAAATGCTTCAATAACCTTATCGCCGTGATTACTTTTACAGCCAGTACTAGAGCATACCATAATTTCTTTATTGGTAGAGTTTTTGTTAAATCTTGCATCGATTTCTTTTAAACGTTTGTCATGTAACTCAACTAATTCTTGATAAGTCATACTTTCCCCCTTAATTCAATTTAGACAAAATTTCGTCTACTTTATCTTCGGTTACTTTACCATGTATTTGACCATTGATAGAAATAACTGGAGCCAATCCACAACAACCTAAACAACGAGATTGACATAATGCAAACTTATTATCTTTGGTTTGTTCGCCAACTTTGATACCCAATTTTTCTTCAAATTTCTTTATGCTTTTAGATGCACCCAATACATAACATGCAGTACCCATACATACTTCTATGTTATATTTTGCTTTTGGTTTTAAGGTAAATTGTGAATAGAAAGTTACTACAGAAAAAATTTCACTTTCTGGTACATGTAAACTATTTGATATAGCCTTAACTGCATCTTCAGATATGTAACCAAACTCATTTTGAATTAACTGCAAACAGTGAATAAGTTCGGTAGGGTCACCTGCACAATCGCCTATCACTTCATCGTAAGTTTTTACCCTATTACAACAAGTCGCACAAGCACCATCTTTCATACACTCTGCTATTTGGTCAGGATTTTTATGGAGTTCTTCCAATACTTCATCTAGATTTTTACCTTTCAAAATACAATCTTTACTCGCCATATACACCATTTCCTTTATTTTAGTAATTTTATTGTAACAAAATATCTGTACTTTTAAAAACCAAAACACATAAAAAAAGAAAAGATTATTAATAATCTTCTCTTTTTCGCAAACACAATTAATATATTACATTAATAAATTTATTAATCACTAACATTATCTACTTTAGAATTATCTTCTTCAGTCTTATATAATTCCTTATACACATCACAATTACGCATTAAATATTTATGAGTGCCTTCGGCTTCAACTTGATTATGGTCTATAACAATTATTTTGTCACAATCTACTACAGTCGATAATCTATGTGCAACTATTATGATAGTGTGTTCTTCTTTTAATCCGTCTATAACTTCTTTTATCTTTTGTTGACTTTCATTGTCTAAAGCAGATGTTGCTTCATCAAACAATATTATTTTACTATTCTTAAGCAAGGCTCTAGCAATAGCCAATCTTTGACGTTGGCCACCACTTAATACTACACCATTTTCGCCTATCAAACTTTCATAGCCATTAGGCAATGTAGTTATGTAATCATGAATTTGTGCTTTTCTGCAGGCTTCATATACTTCTTCATCGGTAGCATTCTCTTTAACAAACTTCAAGTTTTCCATAATTGTTGTATTGAAAATATATGGAATTTGCATTACTATAGAGACATTATCACGCAAACTATTTTCGGTTAAGTCGTTAACATTAACACCATCTATAGTCACAGCACCCGAGTCAACTTTATATAGTTTGTCTATAAGGCTTAATATTGTACTTTTACCCTGCCCACTTTTTCCTACAATAGCCACAGTTTGTCCGGCTTTAATTTCAAAATTCATATCCTTAAATAAAGGTTCGTCTGGTTGATAGCCAAAGCAAACATCTTTAAATTGTATATTACCTTTAACTTCTGGCAATTCAACATCGCCGAAAGTCTCTTTCTTAAATGTTGTACTTTCTAGTATTTCGAATACTCTTTGCGCTGCCAATTCACCATCAACAAAATGTTGTTTAACATTGATAGCATATTTAATTAAATTTCTTACACGTCCCATGTAAATATAAACAACTAGCATAATGCTTAAAGCCATAAGGTTGTTGGTTACTAATACTACACATAAAGCGATAAATGCTAAATCTAATGCACCCATAACCACTTGGGTAATACGTCTCCACCACATATTGGTCATATCAAACTGTTGTGCTATCTTTATAGCATCATCTTGCAACTGCTCTGCTCTTGATATTGTAGTATGTTTAAGGTTAAGAACTTTAACATCTCTTACACCCCTTATAAGTTCGGAGTATGCGCCAACCACTTTTTCATCTGCAAGTTTCCAACGTTTTTTATTAATATACCAAAGTTTGATACGATGGTTTTCAATCAAGAAAGTAACAATAACATATACACAAATAAATAAGAATATATAAATATTAAGAAAAGCAACATATATTACAAAACCAATATTAGATAATATATCTGCTAGGCAGTCTACAATATCGTTGTAAAAAGATGCCAATTCTTTAGAGTCTTTATTGATACGTGCGATAAACACACCTGAATTAGTCTTATCAAAATTCTGGGTTTCTAGTTCGGTAAGTGAAGTTATAAGTTCATGCTTAATATCAGTTTTTACATTTTTATTAAGTTTGATAAGTATCATATACCAGAATGTGTATACAGTCTGCACCAAAACTATAACTGTAAAACTTAAACACGCATAATAGAAAATCTTATCTACATTAAACTTGGTAAATTGGTCTACCATATTACCTTCAAATACTGGAGACAAAACACTTAATCCGCTACCTAGTAAACTAAATACTATCATTAGCACGAATAGTCCCATGTATTTTTTGTAGAACCTAAAAGTTTTCTTTAGTCCCTTAAAGCCACGTTCGGTCACAACTTCATTGCCAGCACTATCTTTAACTGTGACAAACTGGGATTTTTCTTTCTTTTCTTTTGTTTTCTTCAAAACATAATCCCCCTTTTATATATTTTCTTATTTGTAAAAATAAAAAGTATATCTATGATACCATACTTTTTATATTTTTCAAGTAGTAAAGCCAATTTTGACACTACAAAATTACAATAAATCGTGGCATCAATGTTAAATCAACACTAGTTATACGAAAATATTACTATACAATGCTTTCGTCTAATTTCTGTTAATGTCACTATTTAATCATTTTAGTTAACAAAAAAATAATTTTGATTTATTTAACTTCAATGATTTAATATTTTTCTACATGTACTTTATAATGGGCTATTAAATCAAATACTTTACTTTTTTTGGTTCTAAATTTAACATCATTTAAAAAATCTAGTATGTCTTGTCTTTCAATTAAAATTACATTCTGGATTTCTGCCATATCTTTTGCTTGTCTTGTAAAGTGCCAATTAGTCATAACCACAGCAAATTGTGCTTGATAATATTTAAGTGCTGAAGTAACTTCTTGTACGGCTTTATTGCCCACACCATGGTTGTAGTACAACTTGGCTTGTACTACAAACTTATATCTTTTATTAAGTATTAAGTCTGCTCCATAGTCATTAGATTTTGGAGTCATAGTTACTTTATAACCTACATACTTAAATATAAGTTTACATATATTTTCAAATTCTTCCCCAGATAAAGCATCTATCTTACTTATAGTAGTGTTTTTAAAGAAATTGGCTATAAATATCTTTTCAATCTTGCGATATATAAACAAGCCAATATAGTAAATAATTGTAATCGGGAAGAATACTATCTTCAATATCGTCATATACACCCCTAAAAATTATCATATTAATTAAAAAAAGTTGGATATTATCCAACTTCACCATTTAGTTTCTTTACAGAAACCGCCGACCAAAGCATATATTAATTAATTCTTGTTGGTTGTGGATTAACAACTTTAACTACTTTCTCGGTAGCAATCTCGGTAGTCGTTAATTGAGTAGTTTGTGATTTAATAGAAGATGTACTAATCATAGCAGTTATCAAAACACTAACCACTGCAAGAATAATTACTACTATACATAAGGTCCTGTTAAAAAGTTTAAAACTCATAACTTTCTCCTAGCACATAGTATTTATTATAATTATTATACACAAAAACAGACCAATTGTAAATAGTATATTTTATAAAAAATAGTACTTAATCTGCATACAAAAACAATATACTTTTAATCACATACACCTACCCAACAATAACCTTTTTTATATGTTTGTAATAATATATAGAAACAAAAGCATTTATTTTTCAAAAAAATTTTAAAATTGCAAATTAAGGGTTTACAAATAAAAACATATTTGTTAAACTCTTGTTGCTAACAAACAAAAGGAGTAAATTATGGACAACGTTCCACCGAAACAAGAAAATTTAATACGCATAAGAAACAAGAACGTTGACTTTAATTTAGATTAAATACAACATATTCTTTTTCTTGTGCAAAAAGGAGAAAGAATATGACAGATATAATTGAAAAACTTGAAAACAAACAATTTCAAGAAGTAAAAAAAGAACTAGAAACTCTTAACATACCTGATATTGCTGGTATGTTTGAAAAATTGGAAGACAAATCACAAATAATACTGTTATTTAAACTGCTTAGTAAAGATGATGCGGCAGATGTTTTTTCTTTTCTAGATCCAGAGTTTCAAGAAACTATTATTAATGCTCTTCAAGATAAAGAAATTGAATCTATTATGGAAGAGATGTACATGGACGATGCGACAGACTTTGTTAAAGAAATGCCTGCCAATGTCGTTAAACGTGTATTAAAAAATACACCAAAAGAAAACCGTGATACCATAAACAAACTTTTAACTTATCCGGAAAATAGTGCTGGAAGTTTGATGACTACCGAATTTATAGACATTAAGGAAGATCTTACAGTAGACCAAGCCTTTGCAAAAATCAAACAAAAAGCAGATGATGCCGAAACTATAGGCACAATTTATGTTACTGATTCTAGGCGAAAAATCCAAGGTGTTGTTAGCATTAAAGACTTGATATTAGCCGATAGAGAACAAAAAATAAGCGATATAATGAATACCAATGTTATATGTGCTTGTACAAGTACTGACCAAGAAGAAGTATCAAAAATGTTTGATAAATACGACTTCTATGCTTTACCAGTTATTGATACCGAACAACGTCTTGTAGGTATTATCACCATCGATGATATTATGGACGTAGTTAAAGAAGAAACTACAGAAGATATGGAAATCATGGCTGCGGTAAGCCCTATGGAAGATAGTTATTTAAAAACCAAACCTATAGTTCACTTTAAAAAACGTATCATATGGTTGCTTATTCTTACACTTTCAGCATCTGTAACTGGTGCAATTATCTCTCACTTTGAAGCATTGTTTGTAACAGTACCTGCCCTTGTAAGTTTTATACCTATGCTTATGGATACAGGTGGCAACTGCGGTTCACAAGCATCTGTATTAATTATTAGAAGTCTAGCACTAGGCGAAATAACTCCTAAAGATTATTTAAAAATAGTATTAAAAGAATCTTGTATTGCTAGTATGTGTGGTGCAGTACTTTCAGTAGTTAACTTCTTTGTAGCATGGTGGCGTACTGGTAGTGCATTAGTTGGTCTAGTTATTGCATTAACATTAATAATTGTTGTATTTACTGCAAAAATTATTGGTGGTTCACTACCTATACTTGCTAAAAAATGTAAACTTGACCCTGCCGTTATGGCTTCCCCAATGATTACTACTTTGGTAGATTGTATAGCAATAATAAGTTATTTCCTTATCGCATCAGCAATCTTGGGTTTATAATATTTAAGAAATTTACTAATAAAATTTAATATTTAACAACAAAAAATCACTAAATACCTTTAGTGATTTTTTTATATTAATAATTATAGTCAACTATTATACAGCGTCATCTTTAATATCAGTTTCTGCTGTTAATTTAGCCAATTTCTCTTTTTCTTCTTCTGTTAATACATGTGACGATATTTCATCTTCTTCTTTAGTTGTAACATCAGTATTTTCTTCTACAGTCTCGGCAGTATTGGCTACGACATCTACATTTTCATTATTTTTGACTGGTGCATTGTCTCCACCAATTAAATTTTCCGAATCTACAATTACAACATTATTACGTTGAATTTGTTTCCATTTAGGTTTAGAGAATACACCCAAGGTAATACCTATAGCATAAATTATCATAAATAATGGGAAAGATAGAATGGTAGGTACAAGACGTTTACAATTTTCTCTGCCTATTTTCTTCTTTTCTAATACAGCAACCAACCATGCTTGCAATATAAATGGTACTATAAAAGCAAATATTAAAGCATAAACAATAACTTTTACCACTGCGAGCACGTGAGCAACATTACCCACGATAAGATGATATACAATATCATAAATATAATATGCTGGTAGCCATGTACACATAACCACAGCCATAGGTATAAACAACAATGTTAAAAATACATCAAGATATGTATACTTAAATGTAGTAAAGAACTTACCCAAACACTTAATACCATCTGTCCAGAATAGTTTGTTAACACCATTACCTATACGTATATGACGATTAATGTTATCTTTAATAGTAGTAGGTTGGTCATCATAAACTATAGCATCTGATACATAGTCTGCTTTATAACCTTTATAAAGTTGTTTAATAGCAAACTCTTGGTCTTCAACCATGCTTACACAGTTCCAACCACCATCTTCTTTAAGTAAATCCATGGAAAACATCATGCCACTACCTACAAGCAACTGTCCACACTTAATAACTTTTCTGCCATGCGCACTAAAACGACAATCTCTAATATACCATAGTCCACTAACACCACTAACGATATTTTGAGTAAGGTTTTTAGAGTTGTTATATCCCCTAGCAAGTTTAACACCACTATCTAATGCATCGTTCATATATTTTAAATAATCAACATTGCATAAATTGTCTGCATCAAATCTTACTACTGCTTCATAATTATCATATTCTTTAAGAATAATATCAAAAGCATATTGTAAAGCATAACCTACACGTTTATGTTCTGGATTATCATCAAAGTGTTCGATAACTATAGCCCCTGCATCTCTAGCAATCTGTGCGGTATTATCGGTACAATTGTCTGCTATTACAAAAACATCGTATAGGTCTTTAGGATAGTTAAGTTGCATAATATGTTTAACAGTATCCCCTATAACTTGAGACTCGTTACGAGCAGGAATAACAACCGCAAATTTATGTTTTGTTTTGGCTTCTGGGAATTTCTTTTCTTTCACAAAAAATAACAATACATATATAACTTGTACGGTAAATGCTATACCAATTAATGTCATAAGTGTATTGTTAATAATTGATAATACATAGTTAAAAATATTCATATAATTTACCTTAAATTTATTTTGCAGTATTAGTTTACGATAATATATCTTACTTGTCAACCACTTTACTTTTGATATGTGTTAGTGACAAATATTGTTAATTTTTGTAATTACAATCTATATATAAGTGTATAATTGATAACGAAGTATCAATATTATAAAAAAACCAGTTAAAATTATTTTTTAACTGGTTTATAGAACGCTTCACCTTCATGAGACTGGAAGTATATACCAATAATACGTTTTCTTCTAGAATTGATAACAGTGTAAGCAGCACGTTTTCTTGCTCCGCCCACAACGTTAAGATTACGGGTATTACTTTCAACAAAGACATTATATGCACGTATTCTACCTGTGTTGTCTACAATAGTGATACCATCATAGTCCAACATATCCATAAACAACTCGCATATACCTTTTAGTTTGGATTCATTATAAGTCTTACTACGTAAGAATAATTTACTAAAACTGATAGGTTCTTTCAACCACACGCCATCTTGGAAGAAACCATTATCTACATAATCCTTATCAACTATAACGCACAATGCACCATGAACTGTCTTAAATACCGAGTCAAACACGTTCTCGTACATAGTTTTAATTTCGTCAAGTTTCTTTTGAGTAGTACGAAGTTTTGAAAAACTTGCATCAACAAACTCTCTAATTTCTGTTTGCCAGTCATTAACTATAGTATCATCTAGTGTATTGTTAATACTTAACTTTTCGCCTTTTAGACTAGTTAATGTAATATTATAACTACTAGTAGGTTCGACATGAACGATATATAATTTATCTGACCTTTCTTTTAATACTGCGTTAGAGAAAATAAGATTTTTAAGACTTTTTTCTTTAATACTATTAAGAACATTGCAGATACCATAAGTTACAGTATCTTCTTTGATATTAACAAATATTACCCAGCCATGTTTACAGAATGGTGCTAATTTTTTTATGTTATAATTAAACTTAACTTCAGCAATATTCTCTGTAAACATAGAAAGTTTATAACAGTCTTCAATATTTTTTGCTATAAGGTCAATATTATTGGTAAACAAAATATTGGGGTGTAACTTTGTGCCTTCTTCTTCATAAGTTGAAAGACTAGAAAAGAAATTTAAAAATTGAGTAAATAATTTCTTTGGAAAATTTTCAAACTCTCTTTCTACAAACTCAGTAACTGCGACTTTGGCTGTAGAGTATGTTACTGTATCTTGCATTGTTACTCCTCCCGTATATTTTTAATAAAAAATTCAAATAATGACACAATATACACCCTGTAATCAACTAGGGTGTATAACGATTAATAATACATAATTTTGTCTCTTGCACTCATAATGTATCAAATCTAAAAATAAAAGTAAATCGTTTTTTATTAGATTTTTATATTTATTCATAATTATGTATATTTTTTATGTATTTAGAACCAAAAACAGCAAAAATGTTTTATTAATCTGTAAGTTTATTGCTAGGCTTTTTAAAGATTGAATAAAGGCAAATGTGTGACTGCATATTTAACACTTTTTATGCAAAATTGTTAACTTTTACACCCTAATTACATTTAACAATGCATCTTAATTGCCTAGCAATATCGTATGGTTGGGATTATCTATAATAATGATATGAATATAGGACACAAAAAAACATTAAGTGTATTGGAAGTTACTATTACAGAGTTCACTTCTCACAACTTAATGTTTTTATTTTCAACTAAAAATCTTTTTATAAATCAATAAATACTGCTAGTTAGTCAATTAACATTCTTTTCTAACTTTTAATAAAATGATTTATTTAAAGTAAACAACTCGATTATATCAAGTATTATCTATTTTTAAAATACAAAATACCACCCACAACAGCAAGTACTCCTACCAAAATACCCATAACTAATCCAAATATTTTCCAACCAGATCTAGGCACTTTACCTGTTACTCTACCAGTACTACCATTAACCAAGAATCTATATGATTTCTTATTAAACATAAAACTACTTATCCATACTGGTAAATATATGTATCTCCACATAATCGAATTAAAAGTACTTTTAACGTTAATGTACTCATAATTATCATATCTAAATTGTCTTTTTGCCCTACTAGTTATTTCTTCTTTTGCTTCCCTAGTTACATTTTTAAAACCATCGTGCAAACCATAATTAAATTCTTTGCTGACAAAACCTAATAAATACTCTGGACTATATACTTTCAAGTCAGACATATCCCAATATCCTAAATCTCTAAACTCATAGCCTGTTATATCCGAATGTCCTGGGTTTAAATAATCGGTAAATACATCAAATCGTTTACCGCTAAAAGGGTGTCTAGTAGTATAAGTCTCTGTACGAGTAACTGGCTGACCATTAACATTAACCGTAACTGTACGAGTATGAGTATTAATACCCACACCATCTATCTTTGAATCAACATTAAAGTCAAAATCCCATGATGGGAAATATTCACCTTCCATTTTATTAAGTTTGGCAGTGCTTTTAAGTTTGTTGGGAACAAACTTTTTATTACCTAGCCAAGCACGATATTTTTCAATTGCTTGTTCTTTAGTTAATTTAAAAGGTATTACTGCATCTGGTCTAAACTTAATGGCATTACTTAAATGTTTAAGGTTGGTCGAACCGCAATAAGGACATACACCATTAACATTATCTTCAGCAGAAGTTTTTGCACCACAATTTTCACATTCTAACCTTAACGATGCATTTTTATTGCATTCAACTTCACTTTGTGGATTGTATTCTTTTTTTTCTGTCATTTCTTGTGATTTAATACTTTTTACACTACCACATTGTGGACATTTAAGTGATTGAGTAATAGGGTCAAAACTCATCGAATAGCCACAGGATTGGCATTTACTATCAAAATCCATATTATTCTCCCATATAGGTTATATGATTGTAATTTTTTTACTAAAAAACGCCCTAAAAATCGGGCGTTAACTTTTTATGATTTATAATTTCTCGCCACATTCGGAACAGAATTTGCCTGTGCCGGTATTTTCAGCACCACATTTTTTACAAATTCTTTTAGTGTCTTGGCTCTTACCACATTCTGGGCAGAATTTTGCTCTAGCACCAATCTCTGCACCGCAATGTACACATTTTTTCTTACCAGCAGTCTGGAACTTATGTCCGCATTCTGGGCAGAACTTTGCTTTTTCGTTAAGTTGTGCTCCACAATCTGGGCAAGATTTTTTACGGCTTGAAGATGTTAAACTTTCATTAAGCACTTGTCCCATAGCCATACCAGAACCTAGTCCTACACCCATACCTGCCATATTAGCACCATTAGGGTTATTAGAACTTTCTCTTAAAGCATTGGCTGCTTGATACTTAACGAATGTATCCATCGAATCACCCATAACGCCCATAGAACTACGAGTATCAATTGCTTCTTCTACTGCTTTTGGGAAAGAAATGTTTTCAATAACTAAATTGGTTAATGTTAAACCTAATTTATTAAATTCGGCATTAACATTACCTTGAGCAACTTTGTTGAATTCCAACAAATTGCAAGCCAAGTCTAATGCAGAAATTTTTGATTCGGCTATACAATCAGATATAGCAGCAACCAACATACTCTTTAAATAACTTGTAATATCTTCAGTCTTAAATGTAGAGTTAGTACCAAACAATTCCTTTAAGAATACTGCTGGGTCAGAAACTCTAAATGCATATGTACCAAAACTCTTTATACGTATAGTACCGAATTCTTTATCACGCATAGCAATAGGATTGCTTGTGCCCCATTTAATATTAGTAAATTGTTTTGTATTAACAAAATATACATCTGCATAGAATGGAGAATTAAATCCATATGGTAAACTTAAAAGTTTGGTTAAGAATGGTAAGTTAGATGTAGTTAAGGTATACATACCTGGTTCAAACACATCGGCCAACTTTCCCTTATTAACAAATATTGCTGCTTGACTTTCTCTAACAGTAAGTTTACTACCCATCATAATTTGACGGCCGTCCATAGGATACTTATATACTAGAGTATCTTTACTATTGTCAGTCCACTCTAAACTTTTTAATAATTGACTTTTTGTAAAACTAAATAAACCCACAATAATCCCCCTAATTATCTTAAAATTATATTGCTAGAAACTGCACAAATTGTGTCACCTTCTGCCAAAACCACTTCTTGATTGTGTCTATATTCTCTTACATAGATACCTACTCTAACATTGAATGTATCTTGATTTTCATCAGTAGATAAAAGAATATATTTACCTGGTTTAACTTCGCCATCTTTGCTTACAATTACTGGAGTATTCTGGTAAAGCATAATATCTTTTTGCTGATATGTAGCATTAACTTTTGTTTCGGTAACTTCGTTAACTTCAGGCAAAACCGGATTCTCTTCAACAGTGTATCTTACATCGTCTACTATATCCAAATTCTCTTCTTTTTTCTGTTGTAATGCTTTGGCACGTTTCTTCTTAACCAACACTTTTACTGTAAACAATGTAATGTATAGAAAAGCCGATGCGCCCAAGGCAATATATAAATATAACATATCAACACACTCCTAATCATTATTACTATTATATTTTAACATATTATTAAAATAACTTAAAGTAAATTATAATACTATTATTTCTCATTTTATTATAAATTTACCCAAATTGCTACATTTTTTTATTACTTATTAAAATTTTTAAACGTAATTATTATTTTTTAGGCGTATCAGTATTAGTAATTGACAATTAATCGAATAAAACAAAAAAGTGAACAGTATTAAAAGTTATGTTTCAAAAACTAATTTCTTTTAATCTACTCACTTTTTTTCATTCTAATTAATTATTTTTTATGATTATAAAAATATTATCTAATTGTTTAATTTTCCATACTGTTTTTTAGTTTTGCTTGGGACTGCATAACTTGTTTATATCTACCTATATCGCCATTAACTGCATTCAAAATTATATGATTACAGCCATCTTCACTAGTAGGAACTATCATATTATTAAGTGTTAAAGCATTAACTGCTTTTGCAAGTATTTTTGTACTATTAAGCACAATAGTTTTTCTTTGATTATCGGTCAATAAATAATTATGAAAATTAGAACATGTAAATGGGTGTAAATAATCCGACACTAAATTACTATGAAATTCTCTAGGGTCACAATCTGACTTAAACACAGGCAATTGTGGATTATTGTCTAATCTAGATATAAGTTGTGGCACGGTGTATTTTTTATGTTCCAATTGATACAATTCCGATTGTATACGAGTTAAATTCTTTTTAATATCTAAATCAATAATACGAAAACCTTGTTTAGTAATCATAAGATTGCCACAATGTGTGTCTAAATGTCTAAATCCTATATCCCACAAAAATTGATATTGTTGGAACAAATCACTAAATTGTTTAACATCATATTTAAGCATTATTTTTTGACTACTTAAATTATAATCATATAGATAACTAGCCACTTTATTTAGTTCGACATCAGTCATAGTTAAACTACGTCTTTCTATAGGGTCATATCCTAGTGCCATCTTATAAAGATGAGAATAGCCCATAATATATATTTCTTGTCCATTAATTCTGTCATACACTTCATGATAATGATGGTCTGCAAAAAATATCGTGTAAAGTTTAGGAATATTAATTCCCCTACTTATTAGCCAATTGTTAAAGTCAACCACGTCAGTATCTTTAAATTGTCCATTGGCTTTCTTAACAACATAATTTTTATGTTTAAGCATAACATACTGATTTTTGTCGCCAAAGTAGGAACAAGCCTTGCTAGCACCTTCACTAACAATATTATTATCTGCCGAATTTACGGCTTCTACAAAAGATAACTCTTCCGCATTATTAGGTCGAGTCAATGTAGTTCTAGCCAAATTCTTATCTTTAACAGTATTAAAAATTTTTTCAAACTCTTCTCTTTTCATCATAGTTATTTTATCACAATTTTTACATGTATTCAATACCTAAAAATTACTTATATATCTGTTTTATATAATTAAAAAAAAGAACCCATCTTTTAAAGATGTGGTTCTTTATAAACAATAATTGATATTAAGCGTTAACTTCAACTACTGTATTGGTTGTCGCATCGTAATTAAATATTTTTACATCGCTTAAACCTGCAACTTTATTAGATACATAGTCAAATTGATTCATAACAGTTGTTTTGTCTTCAACCTTTGCTAATTTACCACTCTTGTCATTACAGTTGTATACAGATATTTTAGTACCATTGGCAGATACAAATTCACAACCTTGTATATCAAGACTTAAACGATTAGTTTTTACATTGCTATCATAATATAAATTTGTTCTGATAATCAATGCAGCACCATCATCATAGTTAGTACCTTGAGCATTAATATTTTCACCAGTTTTTGGAGTAAATGTAGAAGATGTAGAAATTAAAGATGTGTTTCTTAATTTTATATCTCCCATCATAACATGTAAAGCACCAGTCTTACCAATTAATTGACAAGCGTCCATATCTACTTGCATAAAGCCAGAAACAAACACAGCAGTATCATCTCTTGATGTAAATGTACTTCTATTGGCTATAACTTTCACGTCTTTTGTAATACCTGTATTATTGTTTGATAATGCCATAAGTGCAGCATTAACATGGCAATTGTTTAGGGTTAATTTTGCATTGTCCCATATGGTAATACCATTTTTGTTAGAATTTAGTTCTACATCATTAAGTGTTAAACGGAAATTATATTCCAACTGAACTACAGCGCCTTGTCCTTCATTCCAACTTGATTGTAAATTTAATTTACCATTTTTTACTATTGCACTATAATCTTTGTTCTCTACATTTCCATAAAGCAAAGATAAACGTTCTGTTGGAGCAAAGTTGATATTTTTACCACCTAAATCCAACACAACATTTCTATTAATTGATAATTTACCAGTAAGATTAATATCATTAGTTACTTTTACATATATTGTTGAAGTGGCGGTTAAATCTGTAACACCAACATCTTCAAAATCACTTTCAGTAGCAACTAATAATGGGAATTCTTCTGTCTCGCCAGCAGTCTTTGTATCGGTATGTGTAGGGTCATTTACACAAACGCCATTATATTTCTTTGTTGTTTTGTCGTAAGTATATGTGTAATTATGACCTTTGGCTAAAACGGTAATGTTATTTAATTCGTTTTCGCCATTTTCTGTTCCGAAGTCTTTATTACATCTTGCACAATGCCAGTATTCTAAAGTACCAGCAGTAGTACAAGTTGGTAATACAGCATTATGATGCTGCATATCATGTCCTAAAGCAGCCACAACTACAGTTTCAAGTTCTTTTCCATTTTCTTCTGCGTCTAATTTCTTGTCGCAAGTTGTACAACTCCAATATTCCACATTGCCAGCAGTAGTACAAGTTGGTGATACTGCATCATGATGTTCAAGTGAATGTACATGTGGTTTTTCTCCACAGGCTACTAGTAACATCATGGTTAAACACATAAAGCAGGCAGATAGAATAGTGGTTATTAGTTTTTTTGCGTTTTATCATATTTTCCTCCTATATTTTGATACTCATATTGTATCACATTCACATTTTTTATAGAAATTAATTAATATAAAATTATATTGTACAAAACAACCAAAAATATTATGTGACATTAATATATCATTATTGTTTATTTATTAATTAAAAATTAAATATTATCAACACACCAACACAAAAAAAAGACATTATGATTTAATCTATGAAAAGATATTATCATAATGTCTAATTTTACTAATCAATTTTTGTATTATTGGCTTGGTTATTATTGTTGTTATTAGCAAACCTTATCTTATTAATAATGTTAACTATATTAGCATAAGCAGGATAACTAAATTGAACTAGGCATAGTATAAATAACCAGTTGGTAAAACTCATATTAAGAATATTAGCATAGCCAAAGAAATTGTACAAGAATGGTACTGCGAGCACAATTACACAGCAGAATATCATAGCGATATACATAAATGCTCTATAGAAATCAAATGGTTTACATATCTTAAACAATACAAGCATACCTGACAAGGTAACTAATAGACTAGCAATTGTTTCGTAGTAATCTCCCGCATAAGTAGCATATTTGTTGTAGTAGAAACAAATAATAACGTTAAGTGTAAATATAATCGCACCCGGCAAACTATTACATATCAAGTTGGACAAGAATTTACCTTGAATCTTATCTTTATTAGGTTGTAAGGATAAGAAGAATGCAGGGACACCAATAACAAATGTTTCTAGTAACATAATCTGATTGGTATTAAATGGATATTGTGTCTTTACTATCAAACAGAATATTGATAGGAAGATAGTAAAGAATGTTTTCATCAAGAATAGCGAACTACTCTTTTGAATATTATTAATAACACGTCTACCTTCTGCCACTACACTAGGCATACTAGCAAAGTTACTATCTAATAGTACAAGGTGACTTACATTACGTGTGGCTTCACTACCACTAGCCATTGCTATACTACAATCTGACTCTTTCATAGCCAAAATGTCATTAACGCCATCGCCAGTCATAGCGACTTTATGTCCTTTACCTTTAAGTGCCTTAACAAGATACATTTTTTGCTCTGGGCTAACTCTACCGAATACGGTATATTTATCTGCTGCTTCAGCAACTTGTTGTTCGGTTAATCCTTCTAGGCTTATAAACTTCTCGGCATTCTCTACCCCAACACGTTTACTTACTTCACTAACTGTGATAGGGTTGTCACCGCTTATAATTTTAATTTGAACACCATTATCTCTAAACCACTTAATGGTTTTTGCTGCTTCTTCTCTTATATGGTCTTCTATAACTATTATTGCTACTGGAGTACGTTTAGCCGGAACTTTATCTCCTTCTAATCCGCCATCACACTTTGCAAGTAATATTACTCTAAATCCTTTAGAAGCATATTGTTTAACAAGTGGGTCAACATCTTGATTTTTTTCTTTTAGTACATATTCTGGAGCACCAAACACATAGGTTTCGCCGTTTTTAAATGTAACAGCGCTTAACTTTCTTGAACTACTAAATGGTAGAACAGTTTGTTTGGTAAATTCCTTACTATATCCGAAGTAAGTAGCCAAGGCTCTAGAAGTCTGGTTGTTATCTTCCAAAGCAGTTAACATACTTCCCATAATGTCATTAATTGTATGATTAACATTGGTTAATTGAATAACCGAATTAACTTTCATACTACCATCAGTGATAGTACCAGTCTTATCTAGGCACAACACATCAGTACGTGCCAACATCTCTATACTATATAAATCTTGTACAAGAGTACGTTTTTTAGCAAGTTTAATAACTCCTACTGCAAGTGCCATACTTGTAAGCAAGAACATACCCGCAGGTATCATACCGATTATCGAACCAGCAGTCTTCTTAATAGTATCACTTATATTACCCAATTGTTGGAAGTTGTTGTAATACATAAGTATAGCAAGTGGTATTATTACTAGACCTATACAACGTATAACAAGGTTAAGACTCTTAAGTAATTCACTTTTAGCGGACTTATACTCTTTTGCCTTTGCAGATAATTTGGCTGTATAGTTAAACTCGCCTACTCTTTCTACAAGTGCAGTACATTTACCACTAGCGATAAAACTACCCGAATATAATATGTCGCCTTTTTTCTTCTTTATAGCAACACTTTCGCCAGTAAGCAAACTTTCGTTAACTTCAACTTCTCCTTCAAGAAGTTTACAGTCAGCACAAATTTGTTTACCAGTATTAAAGTAAATAATATCATCTAATACTACATCATTAACAGAAACATCATGCTTATAACCATCTCTTAATACAGTAGCAGTAGGTGCACTAACTAAACTTATCTTTTCTATAGTCTTTTTTGCTCTAATCTCTTGAATAATACCAATAACGATATTACATATAGTAACCACTAGGAACATAAGGTTGTTCCAAGCCCCTACTGATATTAAAGCACCAGCAACTGCAAATACTAATAAGTTAAAGAAAGTAAATATGTTACCAAAGAAAATACGTCTATATGTTTTTACGTTTTTATCTTCTACCTTGTTAGTTAAACCTTCGCTAGTACGTTTTTTAACTTGGTCGGCAGTAAGACCCATTTTTGTGTTGGGTGTAAATCTTTCTACTTTTTCAAGGTCAATCTTTTTCTTTTTAGATTTTGCTTTTGCTCTAGCACGTTTTTCTTCTTTCTCTTTTTCTTTCTTTAATCTTGGGTGAACTTCTTCTGGAGTAAGAATTCTTGGTTTTCTTATCTCTTCAGTCTTTTCATTGTTCTTTTCGACATTCTTACCTTTTTTGTCATCTTCTTCACTAACAAGATTTAAGTCTTCACTAGTATCTACATCTACTTTAGTCAACTCGACAGATTCATTAGATTTTTTAGTACGCTTCTTCTTTGGTTGTTGCACTGGTGGTATAACCACTTCTTTTTCTTCTACAACTGGAGTAGCATTAACATCAGCCGATGTTGTTAACTCTAGATTGTCAGCCTTAACAGAAGCAGATTTTGAAGAAGATTTTTTTCTTGTTTTGGTAGGTTGTGCAGTTGTTTCTTCTTTTTTTGGTTCAACTTTTTCACTATCTACTTTTGTCGCTTTTGTTTTTGCTTTTGTGTTTTTAGAAGTCGACTTGGTAACAGAACTATTGTTTGGTTTTTCGGCAGTATTTACACTAGTATCTTGTAGTTCAACTTTAGTTTCTGGCTTACTTAAGTCTAAAGCAATTTGATTGTCAGTAACTTTTTTAGTTTGTTTTGCCATTTCTCTCCTTTTTCATATCGTAAATGCCTTTAGGCACACACTTGATTATTTTATCATAAATAGTTTAACATAAAATCGACTTACAATAATAGTAAAAATTTAATGTTTTTTAATTTTTGTATATATAGTCTCACATTGTATTTATGCATCAACACATACATTATGGTATATTTACACAATAATTTATAAAATTTAATCCAATTAAAATTGAAATAAATTAAAGTTATTGATATAATAGTTACAGATTAAGAGTAGAAAATACCCAATATATAATCAAGGACAGAAATTTATGGCAGAATTAAAAACAAAAGCAACTATGGACAAAGTTGTCAATCTATGTAAAAACAGAGGAATTATTTTCCAAGGTAGCGAAATCTATGGCGGTATGGGAAATACTTGGGACTATGGCCCTGTAGGTGTAGAAATTAAAAATAATATCAAACGTGCTTGGTGGAAAAAGTTTGTACAAGAAAGCACTAATACTTTTGGTGTAGACGCAGCCATTCTTATGAATAGCAGAGTATGGGACGCAAGTGGACACACATCAAGTTTTAGCGATCCAAAGATGGATTGTAAGGAATGTAAAACACGTGAACGTGCAGATAACATTATTGAAGATTATTGTGCTAAACATCATATTGATGGCATCGTACCAGACAAAATGACTAACCAAGAGATGGAACAATTTATTGAAGAACATAAGATTAATTGTCCAAAATGTGGTAAACATAACTGGACTCCTATAAGACAATTCAACTTAATGTTCGAGACTTCTAGGGGTGTTACTGACGAGAACCAAAACAAAATTTATCTTCGTCCAGAAACAGCCCAAGGCGAATTTGTAAACTTCTTAAATGTTCAAAGAACAATGAGAGCCAAAGTTCCTTTCGGTATAGCCCAAATAGGTAAAGCCTTCCGTAACGAAGTAACTCCAGGTAACTTTATTTTCCGTACTATTGAATTTGAACAGATGGAACATCAACTATTCTGTAAAGAAGGTACAGACCACGACTTCTACGAATTATACAAACAAAAAGCATTCAATTTCTTATTAGATTTAGGTTTTAACAAAGACCATTTACGTTTTAAAGACCACGACAAATTGGCATTCTATGCTAAAGCCGCTTGTGATATTCAATACTACTATCCTATGGGCTGGCAAGAACTTAACGGTATACACAATCGTACCAACCATGACTTAAGTCGTCACCAAGAATTTAGTGGTAAATCCATGTTATATCTTGACCCATTTACCAACGAAAAGTTTGTACCATGGGTAGTAGAATATAGTATTGGTGCAGACAGATTAATGCTAGCAGTATTATGTGAAGCCTATGACGAAGAACAACTTGATAACGAAACAAGAGTTGTTATGCACTTCCACCCTGCAATAGCAGCATATAAAGTTGCAGTATTACCACTTCAAAAACAACAAGGCGAAAAAGCAAGAGAAATATACAACAAACTTTCTACATACTTTATGTGTACATATGATGAAGCAGGTAGCATAGGCAAACGTTATCGCCGTCAAGATGAAATAGGTACACCTTACTGCTTAACAGTAGATTTCGACACTATGGAAGACGATACCGTAACCATACGTGATAGAGACACTATGGAACAAATCCGTCTTAAAGTAGATGATGTTATACCTTATATTCTAGAAAAAATTAAATTTTAATCTAAAAAAAGGAAATTAGAACTATGGCAAAATGTGCATTGTGTGGCAAAGATTTAATCGAGTTTAGTAAAGAACAAGAAGACAAAATTCTGGCACTTATAGATAAAGATAGTTTAATACTTGCCGAGACTTACCCACATTGTTTTAACTATTGTCCTAATTGTGGAATAATCGAACACCCCTTTACTCCACAACAACTAGAAATATTATCTTCCCATCTTGAACAATTAAAAGAAGTTAATGATTTAAATATACCCGAAATTATAGACCCACAACATTATACAAAGTCTTGTCTATTAGCCGGCGAATGTTTTAGCATTCTTAACAACACCGATTATGCTCCGTTATGCTATAAGGCTTGCGAAGATGATTTAAGTGCTTTGCTAATTAAGTATTTAAAAAAGCATTACCCACAGATGGATTTAAACAATACAGTTAATGTAGTTAACTTAAATATGAGTATGGAAGACAACGATTTGTTTTTGGAGATAACCAATTGGCTTAATGTGTTTAGATTAAGAACTTTGGCTACTACTCCAGAAGATGTATCTAGTAATCCAGTACTTTTATACAATGCAATACTTGTGTACATTAATCAATGCGAAATGGATAAAGCACATCAATTGTTTGATATAGCAAAAACCAATTATGCTGGCACAAGTGACGTACACGATAAAGCAATTAATTATATCCAAAATTTATTTGATAAATTCGACTATTAAAATTATTTATTTAAGTAGATTATATAGTTAACTAAAATAGTAAAAAAGACATATTGATTAGGTTTCAATATGTCTTTTTATTTATCTATTATTGTCTTCTAGCCCCGCAATTAGGACAACTATCTTCTGACTCATTAAGTCTAGTGCCACAGTATGGACACTTGTTTTTATTTTCTTCTTTCTGTACATTTTCAGCAATTTTATCTTTTACTTTTTGATAATAGTCATTAGCAGTACCCTTAAATTTTATAGCACTTTTAATAGCAATAACTATAATAGATATAGCAACTATTGCAATAACTATAGCAATCACTACCCATATTAGACCAAATTCTTCAAACATCTCTTCAACAAAAGAATCAAGTAGTAATCTCTTTAAATTTAAATTAAACATATTCACAACCTTTTATCACAACTATATTTTGCTTTTGCAATTAGGACATTTTTTATCTTTTGCAGTGATACGACAACCACAATATGGACACTTGGTCAAACTTGCTCTTTCTTCTGCTTGAACTTGAAGTTGCTCTTTTTCTTCTTTATTATCTCTTGCTTCAATATTAATATCTTGCTTTGCCACCATAAGCAAATGCATACCAAAGCCAGCCGACACAACCGCAACTGCAATACAAATTAATAAGGTTTTTAAATCATATGCTTTAACGATATCGTATACCATAAACCCTAAAGTTAATCCAGCAAAGAAACAAAGTAATATTCCTGCAGTCAAAACAAGATTGGTGCGTTTAAATATTTTCAATGGGCTTAAAGTCAATCCTATTAACAAAAATGAAAATACGCCAACACCTAGACCAATAAGCATAGCCAAATTGTCATTATATTTACCCTTTAACACTACTAGTTGGTATATAAATAATCCTAAACAACCTAGTCCCAATAAATATGATACAAAACTTAATAATTTAATACGTCCGCTATTTTTTAACATAACAAATCTCCTTTTATCGTAGGTAATGCTTAAACAAAATCTATTAAACTTATAACTTTAAGAACATATCTTTAATTATATATTACCATTTATAATAAAAATTGAAAAGTAAATTAAATTTATGTTGCAAATTACTTAAAATTAATATATACTATCATTGTCAATTTATGGCCCTATGGTCAAGCGGTTAAGACGTCGCCCTCTCACGGCGGAATCTGGGGTTCGATTCCCCATAGGGCTACCATTAAACACCTTTATTAAGCCATTTTTGTAAGTTCGACTTAATATTGGTTATAAATTGCAATGGCTTAATTAAGCCATTTTTTTATTTTTAAATAGCCAATTGAGTGTCTTTTTGAGTGTCAAAAGTCAATATATTGTTAAATACAATTAATTATTTTTTGTTGTCCCACAATAAACATATAAAAAAGACTATACTAATATAAGTATATTTTTACGTGTAAATTAAGCCATTTTAATAATAATTGATTGTGTTTTTTAATATTAATAGTTATACTTGGTTATAATTTAAAAACAAATCTTGCAAAAATATAAAAAGTATAGTATACTTTTACATAATAAAATTTTACTATTTAAGGTGGTCGTTATGGTTAACAATCAATCCAACAAAATTGAATATTTAATGCGTAGACGAGAATATCTACTTAAACTTCGCCGTAGAGCAAGTATATTTCAGATTTTGGCTGTAATATTCCTTGTATGTGGACTAGTAACAACTTTTGTTATGAAAGCAAAAGACTTTGAAAATGTATGGCTTTCTGTTATGGGACTAATATTCTTATTGGGTGGTGTAATTTTTGAAATTACCGCACTTATATATTTCAGCAAAGCAAAGAAACATTTATCAGGTCAAACTGTTAATGCTTCTACCGATCCTAGAGACTGGAATTAATACAGCATTTACGCAATTTTCAATATCAATAAATATCCCCCAGTAGAA
>DJSB01000010.1 GCA_002437945.1 Christensenella sp. UBA6345
GCAAAAATGGGGTTCACTTCATTTATACTGCTGGTTTTTTATACTTCTATTTGATTATTAAATATCAAATTAATATATATTTAATTATCTATTGTTAATAGCATCAATTGGTTTCTTTTTAGAAATCTTAATTACTGGTAACAAACTAGATATAAATGCTGAAGCAAGACTTATAGCCAATATTAACAATGGTTGTCTAATACTTCCGTTAAGCAATACAATTTGGATACCTAGGTTCTTTACCATAACGACATTGATTACAGAGCAAGCAATCATAGTTGCAATTGTAGCAAGCACAAAGTTAATCATAGCAATAATTGCACTTTCATTAAAGAATATACCAAATACGTCACTACCCCTAGCACCCAATGCTCTTAATACACCTATTTCACGTTTCTTATAAGAAATACTTGTAGAAATAAAGTTCATAAGTAATAATGATGCAAATACTGCAAATGCTATAGCAACATACAAGAATACAGTGGATATAGTGCTTATCATTCCTTCAAAAAAGTCTAATGTACCTGTAGCAGAGTTAAGGATTGTATATCTATTACCTTCTTTATTAAATACTTCACAATATTTAACAAAGTTTGTATTAACTGTACTATCGTTGGACAATACTACACCTACATACCAATAACCTTTAAGTTTAGGTTCAATTACTTCTTCATAATATTTACTGTAAGCAATTGCAGAACATTCTTTAAGGACTTGTTCGTACCAATCACTACCATCATTTCGTTTTGCCGACTTAAGTAGAGCAATAACACTTAAGTTTTCACCTACTATTTCATTATTACATTCAATATCAACATTATTATTTTCACGAGTACGGAAAGCATTTATTTTTGAAGCACTATGGTTATAATCAACAATAGATTCTCCAATAATTATTTCATTTTTAGTTAAATCTCTCATCTTCCCATCAGTACCAATTAATGATTCTGGAGTTACAGAACTATGTAATGTTAAACATGCATCAATAAATTGGGTCCTTGTAGGACATTGTTCTACTGTAACTTCTCTAGATATATCTTCATTGGTACTAGTACCATCTTCTTTAATGCTATATTCATACTCGTCAGTAGAATAATTGTAGTTTATATCCCAATTATTACGTGCATACCAATCATAGCCATGTTCCCATTGTTTGGTTTCATCATTATAGCGATCGCCATTTTGATTATGCCAATCATTAACTGATAATAAGAATTTCAATGAGCCATCTTCGTTATAATCAATTTCATATCTATTGTTACTTTGATCAAAAATAACTTGTTGTACATATTGTAAATATGCACCTTCTAAAGACATCATATCTTCTTTATCATTAATACTTATACTACTAGTACTATTATCGTCCATTTTATAAGTAACATAAATATATGTATCTTGAGTTGAATTACTGCAGAAATTATATAATTCTTCACTAATATAAACTACTGAAGCGAATGTATAATCCATATCTGCTCTAATTTTGCCTTGTATAGTATCATCACTGTTAAATTGTTCTTCAGTAACATTACTATATTGAGAAAAATCAGTACCATCATCAACTACACCTACTACTTTAAAACTACGTAAAGCAGTGTTGTAGTCATTATCAAAATCAAAAGGTCTATCACCTAATTTAACATATAGGCCTTCATAAGAGTTTATTTCACTATTATTGTATTTTAAAGAATCATAGTGATGTTTAGAAATAGCAACTTCATCTCTAGTTAAAGGTAATCTACCTTGTATAGTAAAGCCTGCTCTTTCAAGTTCGGAGTTATCTTTAAAGTATGCAAAACCAGACATACCAGTATCTACTGTAGCATCATATTTTTGCTCGGTATTTGAAGAACTTGAACTAGAGTCACGAGTAAATGTACTCTTTTCAGAGTCATATCTTAATTCGCCAGCACCACTCCAAGCGCTACGACCAACCAAACCCTTAATCAAAAGATCATTGCCATATTCTTCATTAATCTTTTTATATTCTTCTAAAGATATCATAGAATCTTGATTATAAGTATAGCCGAAACTTTCTTTCTTATGTTCTTTCTTAAATAACACAGATTTTGTCCCAGCAATTTCCATAGCCTTGGCTACAGAGTCTGCTCTATTCCAGCATGATACAGTATCTACTAATCCAAATATTGTAAACGCAAAGAATGATAAGAATATAGTGAACACAAGTTTAAATACTTTACTCTTTAAAGCACTAGCACCCATTTTAAATGAGTCGCCAAATTTTAATTTTGACCTAATAAGTTTAAGACTCTTACCATCATATTGTTTAGTTTTAACATCTTCCGGTAATGTCTGGCTAAATGCTTCTTGGTTACCATCGTCAGTAATACATTCGGCTTTCTTTACTTCTTTATTTGCATTTTCATCTAAAGAAATAAATGTATCGGATTTTTCACTATTTTCTTCTATACATTTTTTAATTATAGCCATATCATCAGCAGTCAATTTTTGACCTTTCTTGATATGAATATACTTATCGTCCACATAACTTAATCCACTGCTTGTACGTTGGGCTTCAATTTCTTTTTTGGTTAAATCATGTATAATTTTACCATCTTTTAATTCGATAATACGGTCACCGTATGTCTCGGCAAAATCTCTATCATGCGATACGATAATTATAAGTTTGGATTTTGAAAGTTCTTTCAATGTCTCCATAACTTGTTTACCAGTATTACTATCTAGAGCACCTGTAGGCTCGTCCGCCATAATAATTTCTGGATTTTTAATCAAGGCACGTGCTATAGCAACACGTTGTTTTTGACCACCTGAAAGTTGATTAGGTTTTCTTTTTGCGTATGGCAACATATCAACCTGTTCAAGCAATCTATTAATTTCTTCTTTGTCGGCCTTTTTGCCTTGTAATTCAATAGCCAAAGCCAAGTTTTTAGCGACTGTAAAGTTCTCTAATATGTTATATTCTTGGAAAATAAATCCAATAAATGTATTACGATAACTATCAAAGTCACTTTGACTAAAATTGGCACTTGATTTACCTTTAATGATAATCTCACCACTATCAAACGTATCTAGTCCACCAATAGCATTAAGCAAAGTAGATTTACCACTACCACTTTTACCCAATAAAAAAACCAAACCAGTTTCTGGGAAATCTATAGAAACATTGTCTAGAGCAACTACTCTATTCTTTGTCTTGGACTTGGTTGTTTGATAAGTTTTAGTTAAATTTCTAACACTTAACATCATATACCCCTTTTTATTATTTTTGATGTTTTTATTATACTCTAATCATGCCCAGATGTAAATTTAAAATTTGATTAAGTGCTTAAATCTATATATATTTAACATTATGTTATACAAAATCATAAAAAATATGATATACAATATATAATAATAAAGCATTTTTTCACACATAATGGAGACTATATGAACTATATAGATATAAGAAAATCAGAGTATTATATTAATACATATTCAAAAATTGAAGAAATTAAAAAAGACTTCCCTGTCAATCACGGATTTATACACATAAACCATGTGATTAACTATGCCAAACAATTGTCACGTCTATATGGACTTAATAACCATGAAAAGAAATTATTGTACATCGCCTGCTCATTACACGATATAGGTTATATAAACGGCAGAGAAGACCATGCAAAAAGCGGTAGCATTATGGCACGAGAATACCTAGGCAAAAGCAACCTAACACTAAAAGATATAGATATTATTTGTAATGCTATAGCCAACCATGGTGGCAAAAAAAAGGAAGATTTTTTAGAACCAGTATCAAGATGCCTAGCAATCGCTGACAAGATGGATTTTACCCGAAGTAGATACGACATTAACAATACGCAATACAACATAACCACATTTAAAAACATTATAAAAACCGAACTATCAATAAATAATAATTGTTATATACTTAACATTTTAGTAACACCACAATTTAGTGGAGCCGAATTTAACAATGATTATTTCGGTAAAAAACTTAATAATTTCCTTAATCTATTAAGCAGTACATTTAATATGGAATACAAAATTAATTTTACTGTTAAATAGTCTTGTTTTATATATAAACCATCTTAAAAAAATAATATACAAATCATATAGTTGATGGATTAAAATTATCGATTAATACATAACTAACAAAAAAACACAATATGGTAAATAATCAATATACCGATTATCATACTATATTGTGTTTTTATTTAATGATAGTCACATAAAATGCAAACAATATAATTTAAAATAAAAAAAAGAAACACCTTAAATCACAATATTTATAGACCTTCGCCTTACAAACTTTACACACAAAATAATTATTCATTCATACGGAAGACAAGTCTGAGCATATAGGAGCGACCCATACACTTCTTGCCCATTGAGATCCCGTAAACGGATTGTTGCCATCAAATTTCACCGAACATTCAGAAAAGTTAACAACTTTTTCGCCCTTTTGGCTATAGACTTTCGGCTACTTTAACATTAATCTGTCTTATACATTGCTTACGCAACTTCAAGTCTAACAATCTTATTAGTATTCCCTTGCATATTCTCAACACTACTTGCCAAACTGTTTAAGGGTTATTCTCCACTGGAGCGTCTATTGTGATTGCGACAAATTAACTAATTTATTAAGTTGTGTGCTTGCACTAATGCCTTGAATTGTCTTTTGGACTTTTAAGATATATTCGCATACACCCTAATGGCTGTTACTATAGACCTATCAGTCTATAATAATCCACTCTTTCGGCACTATCTAGGAACTGGGGTAAACCAGTTATGCACCCAGATATAAATATTGTGATTTAAGATGTTTCATCTTACATGGTATATTATATGGCACTCTAACAATTTTTGCAACTATCAAACGATTTTTTAGTTATTATGCACATATATTTTGAGTAAAATATAACAAACCAATGGGATTATATCAATAAAAATATAAATAATCAACTAAAATTATACTGATTATTTAAAGAAAAAATAAATAATAATTTTTTCAAAATTAATATGTTGTAATTGCTAGTATAAGATGAAAAATGTTAAACTTAATATGTAATTAAACAGGAGTGTGAAGTATGTTAAAAGATCTAGAACAAGTAGACAGCCAAGTATACAAGGCTATAAAAAAAGAAGAAGAAAGACAACGTGACGGATTAGAGTTAATCGCAAGTGAAAACTATGTTTCTAAAGCAGTTATGCAAGCCATGGGAAGTTGTTTTACCAATAAATATGCCGAAGGTTATCCTGGTAAAAGATATTACGGCGGTTGTGAAAACATAGACACAGTAGAAACTTTGGCAATAGAAAGATTAAAAAAATTATATGGTTGTGACCATGCCAATGTTCAGCCACATTCTGGTGCTAATGCCAACTTGGCAGTATATGTAGCCATGCTTAAACCTGGGGACACAATACTAGGTATGAATTTAAGTGATGGTGGACATTTAACCCACGGAAGTAAAGCCAATATAAGTGGTAAATATTTTAATGCAGTATCATATGGTGTAGACAAAGAAACCGGACTTATCAACTATGATGAAGTATTAAAAACTGCTAAAGAATGTAAACCAAAAATGATAGTAGCAGGTGCAAGTGCATACCCTAGAACAATCGACTTTAAAAAGTTTAGAGAAATTGCTGATGAAGTAGGTGCTTATCTTATGGTAGATATGGCACACATTGCTGGGTTAATCGCTGCTGGGTTACACCCTTCTCCTATACCTTATGCTGACTTTGTCACTTCAACTACACATAAGACCTTGCGTGGACCACGTGGCGGTATCATACTTTGCAAAGCCGAATACAAAGAAAAAATAGATAAAGCCATATTCCCTGGTACACAAGGTGGACCACTTGAACATATTATTGCTGGTAAAGCAGTATGTTTTAAAGAAGCATTATCTCCAAAATTTAAAAAGTATCAGGAACAAGTAATCAAGAACGCACAGGCTCTAGCACAAGAATTAATGAACAAAGGTATCAAACTTGTATCTAATGGTACTGACAATCACTTAATGCTTCTAGACTTATCCCAAATGGACATCACTGGACTTGAACTAGAAACTTTATTACAAAAAGCACATATCACTACCAACAAAAACACTGTACCCAACGAACAACGTAGTCCATTTATTGCCAGCGGACTTCGAATCGGCACACCAGCAGTAACTAGTAGGGGTATGAAAGAAAAAGAAATGGTAAAAATAGCCGACTATATAGCCGACATAGTATTCAACAAAGAAAAAGCGATAAAAAGAGTACGTGAGCAAGTACTTCAGTTATGTGAAAAATTTGGTATTAGAGAATAGTCATTAAATCAAGAATAGATATTTATCTTTTAAACTAAATTAGCCATTAAAGTTTATCAACGAGTAATAATTAAAAATAAACTTGTAAGTAATCGTAAAATAAAAACAAAAAATAAAACAACAAAAAAAGACATTGTATATTTGAAGTAAGCACTATAGATTTCCTTCATATTACACAATGTCTTTTTCATCTTTAATCCTAGAATAAATATAAGAATGTGGCTATTAATATCTGTCCAGCATAATATACTGCATGATTAACAATTGTACAGAATTTATCATCAACCTTACCACCAAAGTATTGGGTAGATAGTACTAAATCGCTTAACAATATCATAGTTACACCAGCAGCAAGAATTAAAAATTCAAGTTGTAAGCAAGCAAGATAAATAGTAAATGCACTCATAAATGTAAGAATAAAGCAATAAATCATACTTTGCCAAGCGAACTTACCATAGTCCAAACCCATAAGACGTTTGCTTACGAAATAAATAACTGGAGTTAATACTGCCGCAATACTTAATGCTACAACTATAGGCAACCATAGTTTAACAACAGATTCACTAATCAAAACTGTACCTACAAAATAGAATATATGTCCTACTCCAAATGCTAGCATGCCAGTGTTAAGATATATATCGTTACTCTCTCTATAAACATATTTTAGGTCTAATATTATATCTCCTATTAAGCCACACAATAAGCCAACAATAATAAATATGCTACCTTTACTAAACCAAGTGATTTGGGTGTAACTTAACATACCATATAGTACAAAACAAAAACTTGCTAAAGTCTTAAGTACTATGCCCCAAGTTCCGCCTTTAGTAACTCTAATCAAAATAAATAGTCCAGCAGTCAATACCGCTAGTACACACATAATAATTTGAACAGCCATAAACAATTCTCCTTAATCAATTAAATTCTAGCACATAAATTTATATTTCCCAACAAAATATATTATTTTGTTTAAAGAAAACTAAATAAAACAAATTGGACTTTTTTATATTTTGATATATACTAATGATGTAAAAATAAATTTAAGAAAGGTTATTATGATTAAATTTATACTTAATTTATTAATACGTGCTATGAAGATTGGTGTAAAGTATGACAGTGGTGTCAAACAAGATTTTGCTTGTCTTCCTAACAAGTATACCATCAAGATTAACATTTTACCTAAAAATATAAGTGTTATATTTATGTATGTCGATGGTACAATCACTCAAATAGACGAAATCGACAATGATAATATCAACTTATTGGTGGAATTTAAAGATGAAAAAAGTGCAAAAGATGTATTGTTGGGTAAGTTAAGCCTAGCACAATCATTTTGTGAACACAGGATTAAAGTATATGGCAATATCAATCATGCAATGGCTGTAACTCGAATTGTTAATACTTTAGAGTGTTACCTATTCCCACGATTTATATACAATAAGTTATTTACTCCACCTATAGAGTTGGATATAAGTAAATTTAAGTTCTACACAATATTATTGTTTGGGGGAAAACTATGAGTTATTTTGAATTTATAAATCAAGTAAAAATATGTTCGGGCGATAATGCTCTATGCAATGTTGTACACGAATTAAAATATTTAGGTGCTACCCGTCCATTAATCTTAAGTGATAAAGGACTAGAAAAAGTTGGCACTCTTAAGAATGTAATTAAAGTTTTTAACAAAAACGAACTTGACACTACTAGAGTATATACTGATATACCTACAGATAGTTCGACAGATACTATCAATCAGATAGTACAAGTATACAAAGACAATGGTGCAGATAGTATAGTTGCTATAGGCGGTGGCAGTGTTATTGATACCGCTAAAGGAGTTAAACTTGTATTAAGTCAAGAAGTTGACGATATACTTAAGTTGGAAGGCAATGAGATTATGCCACTAGGCAAACTTGTACCATTTATAGTAATACCTACAACTTGTGGCACTGGTAGTGAATGTACTGCAGTAGCAGTAATCAAAAATAGTCAAACACATGTTAAGATGGAATTTATTAGTCCTACACTATTACCTAATGTAGCAGTATTGGACAGCAGTGTGATAGAAACTTTACCACCTAAACTACTAGCAACTACAAGTATAGACGCACTAACTCATGCTATAGAAGGTTATAGTTGTTTACAACGTAACCCTATAAGTCAAAGTTTTTCCATAACAGCAATTAGACTTATCACAGAAAATTTATTCCTAGCAATCAATCACCCTAAAAAAGTAGAATATAAATACAACTTACTTAATGCTTCTACTGTGGCAGGTATATCATTTTCTAATTCAATGGTTGGTATAGTACATGCTATCGGGCATGCTTTAGGAAGTTATAAAGTCCCACACGGCAATGCTATGGCAATATTATTACCTACCTGCTTAAAATTTAATGCAGATGTAATGAGTGAAGAATATTCACAATTGCTACTATATTTTAAAGGTGCTGATTATTATGTATCTATACCAGAAGACGATAGACCTAATGCTTTTGTAACAGCAGTAAAAGAATTGGTAGATATGGCTAGCAACCTTACTGGATTTAGTCTAAAATTAACAGATTATGGTATCACTGAAAATGATCTAGAAGACATAGCCAACACCGCCATAAATGATGGTGCAAGTGCTATCAATCCAAAATTATTTACTCGTAAAAACATAATCTCCATACTTAAAGAAGTATTGTAAAATACAATAATATAATTTTATTTTTATCTCCAATAATTAATAAACCATTGTTTTCCCCGCCACCATATTGATAATATGTATACAATTATAATATTATTGGGATTATCTAGATGATAGATTAGTACAACTAAAGTATAAATAAAAAGGACATACTACTTAAAAAAGTAATATGTCTTTTTTATTATCCACCCATTCCCATACCTAAAGAAGATGAATTAGTACTTGGAGTTGTTGGTGCTGCAGGATTGGTCGAAGTTGATGAATTTGCTGATGCAGTTGAAGTAGTTGAAATATTTGGTGCAATAGATGATGCTGGAGTAGTAGCATTGTTAGATAATGTATTATTATGGGTTGATGACATTTCCTGCTGTTGCTGTGGAGCGTCATTAAATTCATATGTTTTATCATAATCAAACTTTTTACTTGTCGTCTTAACATTGGTAATTGTAAATTGTGGATTTGGAGTGACGGTTAAGTTTTTCACTTCGTCACCTTCTACAAGTTTTGACATAGAGTAAGTTTCTGCTGTGGTCGTCATATCACTATGTTCTTCGCCTTGTGGTATACTACCATCACTATTAGGATATTCTTTTGCACACAACTTACAATGTTCTTCTATTTCATTCATTCCTTCTATTTCTCTCAATGTTATATGTTCATTAGAATAATTATTGCTTAATGGTCCTTTAAAATGTTTTCTGTTTTCGGTAACAATTGGAATACCTGTAACCGCTTTAGTTGCTTGTAAACAAGAATCTCCCAATACTCCTGCCTTACTTATCTCACATCTCATAGGTCGTGTAGGAATACGCCTTTCAATTACATTACCATCGACCAATACTTTTTTATTGTATTTAGTATTTAAAGGCTCTCCATCTATCTTACCTAACTTCAAGAAACCGCTTTTCTTTACTAATCTTCTGTTCTTTTTTTGAATCTTATTATATTCATCACTAATTACTGGATTACCTGTTCTATCATACTTTAGTTCTTCAATATTATATAGTGATAAGTCTTTTATTACTTTATTTGCTTTTTTACTTTTTACAACTAATAAATCACACTGGGACATAACATTATTCATTTCGCCACGGTCATAAATTTTACCATTATTTTTTTTCAAAAACTTTAATTGTCTATTTGTGCCAAGTCCCAAAGTATGTGCACATACTTCTTTTTCAATAGGTTCGCTAACTACCAATCTCAATTTATTGTCTATTTTATCCCTATATAATTTACCCGCTTTATAATACTGAAATTGGTCATTGTACTGATCATAATCGTCATTGATAGAATCTTTTAAAATATCAATGGCATTACTGCAACTATCGTATTTTTGTTTATTTATATCCGCTTTTGCATAGTTTTTATTAATTATTTGTTTAGTATTATTTAGATAATATTTAGTTAAATTAGTCATATACTCCAACCATGTTGCTTTTTCATATTTATCATTAGTATTATCATAACTTTGTTTAACATGTTTATATGCATTGATTAATCTTGGATTAGAACAATTATTAATTACAGGATCACTTGCCAATTGATTAAAAACCTGTTCAATATGAGAAATTAAACTTTTTCTGTATTTTCCAGTTTCTCTACCTGTTTTATTAATATAATTTTGTACACCACTTCTACCATTTAATGCATATTCTTTACCTACATCAACCATATTAAATATAGTATTAGTATCCAATTGCACTAAACGGGAATTATTTATATTATTATTAGGCATATTATTTACCATCCTTATCTTCTGTATTATCTTCTAAAGTCATAGTATTGGCATAAGTGAACTTAAAATCTTTGTTCATCTTTCTATATTTTCTATCTCTCATTAATATATTATTTATTGGTGTTGCCAATCCACGTCTACATTTGTTTAAGTATATTTTAAATTTTCTATGCTGAAGAGTGTTATAATAAGTCTTTATTTCTTCATCTTGTTCTGCTTTTGGTAAATCTTTTACCTCTTCTAATAGTTTCATATATCCTTTGTATTCCTGATACTCGGCTATTGAAACAACATTTTTACCTGTCTTTTTTGCCCAATGCTTTATGATCTTTTTATACTTTCTCTCACTCATTACTTTACTATAGTCAGTAGTATCGTCCAAATAATCTTCGCCTGGGTCATTTATATATCTCTCATAATCATTTCTAAACCGAATATCTTGACGTAACTTTACTAATTTATCTATAATCCTATCATATTTTTTCTTCTTTGTTTCAGATGTAACTTTTTTTTGCAACTCAAAAAACTTATCTCCTTCTGCAAATATTACATCAGATATAGACACCTTTTCTTCTTTTTGCAATTTAATCAAATCGTCTATATTTTTTATTTCTTCCATCTTATTTCTCTCCTTTTTCTGTATTATCTTCTAAAGTCATAGTATTGGCATAAGTAAACTTAAAATCTTTGTTCATCTTTCTATATTTTCTATCTCTCATTAATTTATTATTTATTGGTGTTGCCAA
>DJSB01000014.1 GCA_002437945.1 Christensenella sp. UBA6345
GTTCTACTGGGGGATATTTATTATGATATATTTTTAATAAGTGATTATAAAGAATAATAGAGTGATACCATTGTTTTAATTAACAATTAACTTGTGTAATTATTAGGTATATTCTACTCAAATTCTACTCACGAATAAAAAAAGACGAGATTTATATCCCGTCTGACCACAATATATTGTGTTTAAGTAACAAGCGAAACCACAATATGTTGTGTTTTTGGCGGAAGGTTAGGGATTCGAACCCCAGGATGCTCTCACATCAACGGTTTTCAAGACCGCCGCTTTCGACCGCTCAGCCAACCTTCCATAATATTTAATTAGGCAAAAAATATTATATATTTAATGCTTTTCTAATATAACAAATATTATACTTGATTGTCAATAAGTTTAAAGATATTTTTTTATTTTGTGTAATTGAATACTATATGTAATATCCAATTTATTAATATAAGTTTTTTATTTTCTGACTGTTTGTTATTTTACCCTAGCATTAGCCTTACGTGTAGATGAAGTGAACAAGTAACAAATATAATATTTTATTACCTAGGTAGGGTTTAATTATAAGTTGTTTATTGACTATGATTGTTATTGCACTGTACACAATATCAGAGATTAATTGTCACTTGCTTTTATCAATTGTATACATAAAAATATATTTAGACAATTAATGATTTGTTAAATTTTTATATATTTGTTATAATTATTATGTTGGCAATACCAACAAATTATGCAAGTCAAAAAAGGAAAAAGTATGGATATTACATTACAATTATCACAAGAATTTGGCACAACACTTAATCACACCAATAATATTATTAATCTTATGGACGAAGGTTGTACTATACCATTTATCGCAAGATACCGTAAGGAACTTACTGGTAGTGCTGATGACCAAATGTTAAAAAACTTTGAAGATAGACTAAAATATCTACGAAGTTTGACAAAAAGAAAGGAAGAAGTATTTAAACTTATAGACGAACAAGGTAATATGACCGATGAGATTAAAAAATCTTTAGATGATGCTATTACACTTACCGAAGTAGAAGATATTTATAGACCTTTCAAACCAAAACGTAAAACAAGAGCAAGTGTTGCTATCGCAAAAGGTTTACAACCACTTGCTGACTTTATATTAAAACAAGCCAATCCAAAATTGGAAGAAGAAGCACAAAAATATGTTAATGCCGAAAAAGAAGTTAATTCGGTTGAAGAAGCAATACAAGGTGCAAAAGATATCATTGCAGAAATGATTTCTGATAATGCTCAACTTCGTAAAATTCTACGTGAAAAATTATTTAAGTTTGGCGAGATTGTTACAAAAATTAATCCTAAAAAGGCAGAAGATGAAGGTGCATATGTATACGATATGTACGTTAATTACAAATCAAAAATTTCCCAAACCCCAAGTTTTAGAATTTTGGCTATCAATCGTGGTGAAAAGGAAGATTTCTTAAAAGTAAACCTTGAACTTAATGAAGAAGAAGCATTAAAAGAAATATATAAGATGTTTATACTTAAAAATAGTTGCTATGAAGAACTATTGAAAGAAGTATGTCAAGATAGTTATGATAGACTTATTTATAGTAGTATAGAAAGGGAAGTTCGTAATGACCTTACTGATACTGCCAATGAACAAGCCATAAAAATGTTTGGACTTAATTTACGTCCATTACTTATGCAACCACCACTTAAAGGTAAAGTAATATTGGGATTAGACCCAGCATACCGTACAGGTTGTAAGATAGCAGTTATTAACGACCTAGGTGCTGTATTGGATACTACAGTTATTTATCCTACACCACCACAAAACAAGATAGCTGAAGCCGAAGAAAGATTAAAGATGCTTATAGATAAAGATAAAGTTGATGTTATCTCTATAGGTAATGGTACTGCTACAAAAGAAAGTGAGATATTTGTTGCTAATTTAATTAAAAAACTAGATAGAAAAGTAAGTTATGCCGTTGTTAATGAAGCGGGTGCTTCAGTTTATTCGGCTAGTAAACTTGGTGCTCAAGAATTTCCAGATTTCGATGTAGCATTAAGAAGTGCAGTTTCTATTGCTAGACGTCTTCAAGACCCATTGGCCGAACTTATCAAGATAGATGTTAAGTCTATAGGTGTTGGACAATATCAACATGATATGCCACAGGCTAGACTTACTGAAGTATTGGACGGTGTAGTTGAAAGTTGTGTTAACAGTGTAGGTGTAGATGTTAATACTGCCAGTGCCAGTCTACTTAGTCACGTAGCCGGACTTAATAGCGGTATTGCTAAAAACATAGAAACCTATAGACATGAAAATGGTACATTTGCTACTCGTGAAGAACTTAAAAATGTTCCTAAATTAGGCGAAAAGGCTTTCGAACAATGTGCAGGTTTCTTAAGAGTTACTGATGGTAAAAATATATTGGATAATACTGGTGTTCACCCAGAAGCATATGAAGCCACTCATAAATTGTTAAAGCATTTTGGTTTAACCGAAGATGATGTTAAAAATGGTAATCTAGAGTTACTACCAAAACTAGTAGAAAAAGAAGGTATAGAAAAAGTTGCAGAAACTATTAATGTGGGTGTTCCTACATTGACAGATATTATATCTGAACTTCTTAAACCAGGTAGAGACTGTAGAGATGAATTACCAAAACCAATACTAAAGAGTGAATTATTAGGTATTGAAGACCTTAAACCGGGTATGGTACTTACCGGTGTAGTAAGAAATGTTATTGACTTTGGTGTCTTTGTAGATATTTCTGTACACCAAGACGGATTGGTACACATTAGCGAGATAAGTAAAGATTATATTAAGCACCCAAGCGAAGTTTTAAAAGTAGGCGATGTGGTTAATGTTAAAGTCTTAAGTGTAGATGTCGCTAAAAAACGTATTAGTTTGACCATCAAGGGGTGTGATAAAGCCCCAGATGAAGAATAACATTAAAGTTAAGGTTTAGAAAAAATATAACAACAAAAAAGATATAGTCGATGTGAAGTGAACCCCGTAGGGGTCACTTCAATGGGACTATATCTTTTTTATAATTGATTAATTTAATTCTTTATTAATTAAAGATTTCTACCAGTGTCCTTACTTGCTTGGCTTTCTTCTCTAGCACATTGTACATCAGTAATTGCACCATCAATAGTTTTTACACATTCATTTTTAACTGCTAATACTTGATTATGAATGTCATCACATTGTTCTAATTCAAATTCTGATTCAAGTTGATGTCTTGCAAGTTTGTAAAGGTTGTTTTCATTGTAGAATTCGCCTTCAACAACACACGCATCTATAAACATTGCATCGGTTTTTGAATTGTATACGCTATCACTAATATATTTACCTTCAGCCAAGGCTTTAGCCAAATTTTGTGATTTTATCTTTAAACTTTTGATACCAGTATTAATTATTGGATTGCTTTTGTTAATAATCGCATTAGCAACTTCCATATACTCGTCCAAAGTAACACCATTTTCCATTATTTCATCTTCTTTAGTTTCGTGATAAGACAATACTTCGTTCCACATATTTTCTGTTAATTTACTCATCATATACTTCCTTTAGATTAATTACACATATATTTTATCATATTAAAGTTTAATTTACAATACCCATTTTTATATAAGTTATAAATATTATCTTTTCATTAACATTGATTAAATAATATGATTAAAATAATGAAAAAAAAGAAGAATTGTTAATCAATTCTTCCTGTTAATTCACCAGTACCTTTTAATGAAAAGAAATCATTCTGTCTTAATGCTTCATAAACGATTATTGCTACAGAGTTAGAAAGGTTTAGGCTTCTAGCACCTTCAATCATAGGTATACGTATACAATCGTCATAATGTTGTTTAAGTAGACTTTCTCTTAAACCAAAACTTTCTTTTCCGAATACAATAAAACAATCTTCAGGGTACTTAACTTCAGCATATGTATGCTTGCTTTTTGTACTAGCAAAATAGAATTGTTTGTCTTTATTGGCTTCGTATATTTCTTCAAACGAATCTACTATAGTTATATTGGCAAGACTAAAATAATCTAATCCAGCACGTTTATAGTGTTTATCATCTAGACTAAACCCAAGTGGCTTAACCATATATAATTTACAGCCAGTTGCTGCACAGGTTCTGATAATATTGCCCGCATTTTGGGGTATCTCTGGTTCAACTAATACTATGTTAATCATATCTATCCTTATTTACCAGTCATATGGACCATTATTGTGTGTTTTTACATCGTCATAAAATTCAAAATATTTTGACTTAAATTGCGATTTTTGTGGTTTTTGTATGGCTTGTTTTTTTATTTTATTTGTAATTATTGGTGTTGGAGTAACCGAGTTATCGATTACATTATTTTTCACATTATTTTTTTGTGGCGTTTTTGTATCTGACATATTTTGTCCTTATAGTTGTTTAAGTAAATTTTCTATTGCTCTTCCACGATGCGAAACCCTGTTCTTTTCTTCGTCAGTGCTTTCGCCAAAACATTTTTTAAGATCGTTACAATAGAACAAACAATCATAACCAAAACTTGTGTCACCAGTTTCTTCTTTTAATATTTTGCCTTCTACTGTACCTTTGGCTACCAACATAGTATTGTCAGGTTTAAGTAGGGTAATAACACACATAAATCTTGCTGTGCGGTTAGGGTCTTCTACATTTTTAAGTTCTTTTAATAACTTATCACGATTGGCTTGATGGTTGTGTTCGCCAGCATATCTAGCGCTGTATATACCAGGTTCGCCATTAAGTGCATCAACACATAATCCGCTGTCATCTGCCATAACCATATAGTTAAGATTCTTTTCTCTTAAATACTTGGCTATAGTGTTGGTTTTGATTTTTGAATTTTCTTCAAAAGTTGTGCCATCTTCTACTATATCATCAGTAAAACCTACATCTGCCATAGTAACAATGTTGTAGTTGGTTAATATTTCTTTAAATTCTTTAATTTTGTGTTGATTGTTTGAAGCAAGTACTATTGTTTCCATATTTTCTCTCCATAAAATAAAGGGTGTAACCCCTTCATTTTTAAATTATTTAGTATTCTTTTTATTGTATTTGATAAGTTCATTCATGTATGAAGTGTATGCTGCATAGTTGATTGGATTGTGACATATTAGATTAACTTGATTGATATAATTACACTCGGTTAAGGTTTGAGTAATAGTATTAAACACTATAGGTAATGCTAGTCTAGTAGGGAAACCAAATATGCCGGTAGAAATAGCAGGGAATGTAATCGTTTTTACTTTATGCTCATCAGCCAATTTTAAACTGTTGTGATAGCAGTTGTGTAATTTTTCGCTATTATCATCACGTTGGTTTTTATCATAAACAGGGCCTACAGTATGAATTATATATTTGCAGTGAAGTTTATAACCTTTTGTGATTTTTGCTTCTCCAGTAGTACAACCATTAAGTGTAGCACATTCTTGTTTTAGTTTAGGGCCGGCTGCTTCATGAATAGCACCATCTACGCCCTTACCACCTAAAAGATTGGGACTAGCAGAGTTAACTATTGCATCGCAAGGAACTTTAGTAATATCTCCAAATATAATCTTAATCTTGTTTAAATTATCTAATTGTGCATCTGTTAGTTTAGGGAAATCACTTTTCTCATAATTAAAGACATTGTTATTAATAACTGGTTTTGTTGGCATATCCTTCATCTCACTTTTGTTGGCTATTTCCAACCATATTTCTATTATATATTATAACATATTTTGTTTTTTATAGCAAAATATTTGTATACATACAACCATTATACATCAGTTATTATTTTAGTTTTATGTGAAAAAAGTTCGAAAGGGTAACTTTCGAACTTTTTTAATTTATTTTATTATATATTTAAAGTAGATTATTCTGCAATCTAAAAGCCTTAACAGTATTTTTTAACAGCATTGCTATAGTCATTGGTCCTACGCCACCGGGTACTGGGGTAATATTGGATACTTTGTTGATTACGCCACTAAAGTCTACATCACCTGATATACCAGTTTCATCTCTTACTATTGCTACGTCAATAATAGTTGCACCATCTTTGATCATATCACTAGTTAAGAAATTTCTTTTACCTACTGCAGTTACTATTATGTCAGCATTTTTAGTGTGTTCACGTAAATTAGTTGTTTTGCTGTGGCATATTGTAACAGTGGCATTGGCTTTAAGCATAAGTAGTGCAAGTGGTTTTCCCACAAGTAAACTTCTATTGATAATCACTACATTTTTGCCTGCTACATCAATATTGTACTCTTTAAAGAACTCCATAATTCCAGTAGGGGTGCAAGGTGTAAGTCCTATCTCGTTAGTGATAAGTCTGCCCAAGTTTACACTACTTAATCCATCTACATCTTTTATAGGGTCTATACAATTAAGTGCTTTTCTTTCATCTAGACCTTTAGGTAATGGCAATTGTAAAAGTATGCCATTAATATTTTCATCTTGATTAAGTCTAGTAAGTTCGGCTTCCAATTGAAATTGGGTAGTAGTGCCATCTAGTACTACACTGGTACTCTCTATGCCTACATATTCACATGCGGTTTGCTTATTGCGTACATAAATAGCACTTGCTGGGTCGTCACCCACAACTACAACTGCTAGAGTTGGGCGTTTGGTTATATAATTTTTTAATTGACTTACTTCGTCTTTAACTTGATTCTTTATTTTTAAAGATAATGCTTTTCCGTCTAATATCATTTCTTGTCCTTCAATTTTTTTATATATTGTATCAAATATTGCTGGGTTGTCCAAATGAATTAGCCGTCATAGACATTTTTGTTAATTGATTATTTGATGATAAGTTAATAATTCATTAAGTTGTTAGATTGCTATTATTCGAATATAACTTTCACACGGGCCTGTATATTAATTTTTTCTGTAGGGTTAATTTGATCGCTAGAAATATAATCTTTGTATACTATATTACAACAGTATGATGGTTCTTCATATATTCGCTTAACATTTAATTGAGCCTTTAGTAAATTGTTCGCTTTAGTTTTCGCATTGTCTATTGCGGTGGCTAATACTTCTTCATAAACTGTTTTGCAGTCATTGTAAGTGTAGTTAAGACTTTCTACTTTACAATTCGTAAATATAGAGATTATGTCACAAACTTCAACTAATTTGGCATTATCTTCGATTTTGACGTCAAAATTAAGTGTAGTATTGTATACTGGAGTTTGATAATTGTACTGCTGATAACTTGAATAACAATAATTAGCATTAACATTTTCTTCTGTTATTCCCAACTCTATTATCTTATTTTTTAATGTGTTAAAAGTATCTAGCACTGCGGTACTATCTTGATTATATGTTTGAATAACTCCATTTACAATAACTGTATCGGATTCAACTTCTGTGGTCGCTTCTCCATATATTGATACTCGTACATCATTATTTTTAACTGTATCATCATACGCATATACTTTGCTTTGATTGATTTTTGATACACTAAAAATACTTATTATCGCTAGTAGAAAAACAATAACTTTTATACTCTTTTTCATAATAACTCCTTTTTAGGTAGTTGTATGTAAAATACAAAAATTAATACATAAATATTTTTTTAATTAGTTAAAACTTAAATCTTTAATTTATAATAGAAATTATATTGATATATTTAATATCTTATTTATAATTTACCTATTGAAATTGTTGTCAAATAATGATAAAATGTAATTAATAATTAATAGTGGGGTGTCCTATGGAACAAAAGAGATTAAGAAAAGCCATTCTAGAACTTATAGGTTTACGCAATTTGGCTGGTACTAGTTATGAACATATTGTAACTAGAGTTGCTAGTGAGTTAAGAAGCCAAGGTGTTAATAAGAACAAAGTTGAAAAAGAACTTTCCAGTCTTATTGCTTCTGGTGTACTTAAACGTGTTAAACAAGAAGGTTCTAAAAATTATGTAGTTGATTATCCAGAAGCACAGATGCAGGGTACACTTTTTGTTTTTGGTAGAAAGGGTGGATATATTATTCCTTCTGGTAGTAGTGAAAAAATCCCAGTTAATGGTTTTGCTTGCGCTGGTTATAAGACAGGCGATGTAGTAAGTTATGTTAAAGGTGCTAACGGAGATGTTTTAATTAATAGAAAAGTTAGTACTTCTAGTACCACTAATACTGGTATTGAATTAAAAGACAAAACTTTAGTTTCGGGATATTTGTTTAAAGATGATTTGGGTAAATATCAATTCTATCCACAAGATAGAAAGAAATACCCAGACAGTATGACTGTTATCAACGATGTATCTAAATTTGGTAATGTTGAAGGTTGTGTCGTTACTTGTGAACTTTCACCATTAGATTCAAGTTTAGTTTCTGTAAGAGAAGTGTTGGGACGTGTTGGTGATCCACTTCCAGAAACCAATGCTATAGCCATGGAAGCAGGTATTAATTTAAGACCTAATCCAAAAATTGAAGAAGAACTTACTCATATACCTAGTTCAGTAGATGTTAGCCTATACAATTTAACTGATGAAGATGGCAACTATATTGGCGAACATGACCCAAGTAAGAATGATTATGTTGATTTACGTAGCAAAATGTTTACAACTATTGACCCATTTGATTGTCGTGATATGGACGACTCTGTATATACCGAACTTGACGAAGATGGTAATTTTGTAACTTATACTGCTATCGCCGATGTTACCGAATATATTAAACCGGGTAGTGAAATCTGGAAACAGGCATCACAACAAGGATTTACATTATACACCCCATATGATTCATATCCTATGTTGCCTAAAGTATTATCACATGGTATATTATCACTTAACCCATCAGAAGATAGATTGACTCTTTGTGCTAGAACAGTTATTGATAGAAATACCGGTATGCGTATTCCAGGACGCACAAAAATTATGCACGCAATAATCAGAAGTCAAAAGAAATTTAGTTATAACGAAGTTCAAGCAATGGCAGATTCAAACGACCTTGCCAAGATTGTTGAACAAATGAAATTAAGAGCAAAAATCAGCGGAGTATTTGAACCACAAAACTTACTAGAATGTGTGGCACTTAACCGTATCTGTGCAGATAAGGTATGGGAGAATTTTAGAAACCGTGGTATGCTACACTTTAACCGTAATAACGAGAAACAGTTTAAGGTAAGTAAGGACGGAACTAAAGTTGAAGATATTAAACCTTATGAACATCTTAAGAGCATGGAACTTATCGAAGCCCTTATGATTAATGCCAACGAAGCCTTTGCTGAATATACTGTAGAAAATGGATTAAATTCTGTATATCGTACCCACGATAAACCTAATATGGAAAAAGTTGAAAGATTTAAGGCTATGTTGGGAATGTTGGGTATTGAATATCAAGGTAATGGCGATAATGCTAGTATTCAAAAATTGCTTCACGAGACAAAAGATAGTATCTATAAAGAGATTATAAAAGAATTTGCTTTACGTACTCAATCAAAAGCAAAATATTCCAATACTCCACACCCAGCAGATGAAATGGGTAGAGAAAAGACTGAATGTGAGTGCCATAGTGCATTAAGAAGTCCATGCTATACACACTTTACATCTGGTATTAGACGTATGGCTGACTTGATTGTACAATATGCTATCAAAGAAAATTTAAGGGGACACGAACAACCATTTACAGCCGAATATGTTGCACAGATGGCGGCATTAGTAAGTGGTCTTGAACTTAACATTGATGAAGCCGAAAACAAGATTAATGATATGTATGCTGCTATATGGGCAGAAGACCATATTAATGATGTTCTTGAAGGTAAAGTATCTAGTATCGGTCAAAGTTTTATTACTTTTGAAAATGAAGAAACAGGTATTAGACTTAATGTCCCTACAGAAGAGATAGCACCTAAAGGTAGAGTAGATGAGTTTGCTATAAGTGTGTTAGATAAAGATGGTAAACCTATTATCAAACTTTGTGATACACGTGAACTTAAGATTAGTGGAGCAGACCGTCTAGGACGTATGGTATATGCAAGTACTGACTTAACCAAGACCTATACTAATATGTATGATGAAGATTATGCTATGCAGTTTAATTACAACAAAGCAGTAAGCATGGGTAAAGTAGATAGAAGAAATGATCATGGTTATAGTAAAAATAAATAATTGTTATAATCTTGATATTGTTGATTTGATGAAAAATTAAATTCAAGAATATAGTAGACTCTATCATTAAGGTAGAGTCTATTATATTGCTTATTTTTAAATTCTTACTATAAGATAAATGTTGATTAATGTAGTTATTTAAAATATATTATTGTATTTAATAAAATTATAATTGTTAATGTTAATTCTTTATTTTTTTTAATAGATATGCTAATATTTTTTTGGAAGGTAAATTATGAGTAAAATATATAAACATTACAAACAAAGATTGATAGAAATTAGTGGTAAAAATAGAAGTCTTTATTCTAAAAAGGTTACCAATAAGTTTAGTTATGACTTGGGTAATTTGTTTGCTAAAGATGAAAAAATTGCCAATTCATTGATAGACTTTTTATGGTCTGGTAAAAAACTAGAATTTGAAGTTATTGGTAAAGGCGAAAAAGATTTTATCTACAATAACTTAAATGTTGAAAAGAAGTTGTCAAAATATAAGACTACTTATGTGGACGAATCTGGCGAAGAAAAAACCGACTACTTAAAGATAGAAAGAGTTAAAAAACAAGAACTTAAACGTACCATGATGCACGAAATTAATTGTTTGAAGCAGTTAAAACGTGAGATGGAAGAGTTTGAACGTGAAACAGGTAGATACGAACTTTATGTTGGTTATCCATTTGTAGAAGGATATATTGGAAAAGACCTTGAAGTTAGAGCACCATTAATATTATTCCCAGTTACTATCAATATCGAAAATGACACCACAGCAACTATTGAATTGTTGTCCAACGAACTTATTAAACTTAATAAAGTATTGTTGTTTGCATATGCTACACAAAAACACTTAAATATTGATGACCTAGAGACCGAGTTTGACGACTTAAAATCTAGTGGATTTAAAAATGTTGAAGATGTTATCAATTATTTAAAGAAATTTGATATTAATATTAGATATTCTAAACAAACCGAGTTTGTACCATTTGAACCAATTGCAAAAGTAAGAACCAATAGTCTAGAAGTAGAAAACTATTGTGTTTTGGGTAGATTCCCAATAACCAATAGTATATATAATGACTATGAAGTTTTGGAAAAGAAACAACTTACAACTCCTGCTATAGAAGAACTTTTGTTTACAAAACAACCTAAAAAGAGTAAGAAGATATCTACAGATATTTTTCCAATTAGTTCTTTGGATTATGCTCAACAAGAGACAATTAAGGACCTTAATAAAAACTTTAACATGGTTATTTATGGACCACCAGGAACTGGTAAAAGTCAGACCATAGTTAACGTTATTACCGATGCTCTTACAAAGGGTAAGAAAGTGTTGGTAGTAAGCCAGAAAAAAGCAGCACTAGACGTTGTTTACAATCGTCTTGCTACTCTTAATCAAAAAGCAATATTAATAGCAGATAGCGATAAAGCCAAATCCGAATTTTATCAAAAAGCAAAGCAAGAACATGATGCTATAATGCAAATTGAAGAAACAGCATCTTTAGATAAATTCCATGCTTTGCAAAATCAAATTGATGTTGAAAGTGCCGAACTTGATACTATTAATAATATTTTGTTTGAACAACAACCTTTTGGATTAACTTTGCAACAGATGTATGCCAATAGCGAAATTATCGGTAAAAATAGCAAAGATTATGCTATTTATAAAGATATGCTTCAATCAAAAGAACTTATGGATATGGATTTTAATGAAATATCCGAAGCGCAAAAACTTATAAAAGACAAGAAAAAAGATGATTTGTACTATAAATTCCTAGAGAAAAAACAAATCAATCCATTGATTGACTATATAAAGAGTGATATTGATATTCATACATTAAGCCAAGCCCAAAATCTTATTAAGAGTGCAGTATCTAATAAATTTATTCCGTTTGATATGACCAAACGTCCTTATGCAAGAGACGTATTAAGTTATTATCTAGAGCATAATGATAGCGAAGATATTAATTATCGTCCTTTAACAAAATACATTGCTACAACACAACACCCATCATTATATTCAAAACTTAATGTTAGCCATGTTGTATTGCCTATGTATCCATTTGTTAAACACAAAGTTAATAAAATAGAAAAAGAAATTGAAAGCACATTTAATGATACTTTAGAAGACCTTAAACAATATATTGCAGGTTATGAAGTATTGAAAAAAGTGTTAGAACCTAAAGGATATTTGTTAACACTAGATAACATCGTATCAGGCAACACAATGTACTTAAAAATGTTAAGCAATGCATTAAGTGATTATGTTGAAATTAGAGATATTAATATGTGCTTAAACGAACTTACAGAGTCTGAAAAATCTATCTTAAAGTTCGCTTATAAGAATAGTGAAAACTATAAGAGTTTTAAATACATAGTTAACAAAATTACTGTATTTAGAACTTACAATGAAATTATTAGTTTGGAGAATGAACATAAAGAAGAACTTTCAAAACTTGCTGATTTTGCTAATATTCGCAATAGAATTATTAGTTTGAAAGACGAGCAACTAACACTTAATAAGCGTTTATGTTATGAGAAAAATGCTAATGAGTACAAAGAATTCTTTAATCAAAATCCAGAAAAGAGCAAAAACTTCTTGTATCAAATATCAAAGCAACAAAATTTATGGCCTATAAGAAAATGTATGCAAGTATATGAAGATTATTTGCTAAAATTATTCCCATGTTTCTTATTAAGTCCAGAAATTGCCAGTCAAATTTTGCCACTTGAACGTGAAATGTTTGATTATGTCGTATTTGATGAAGCATCACAAGTATTTGTTGAAAATACACTTCCTTGTATTTATCGTGGTAAACATATCATTGTTGCCGGCGATAGCAAACAATTAAGACCAACAGCAACATTTTTAAAACGTTATATGGGTAACGAAGACCTAGATGATTTGGATTATTCTACCCAAGCAGCCTTGGAAGTAGAAAGTCTACTAGACCTTGCTACAAGTAGATATTATAGTAGCAACCTTACATACCATTATCGTAGTAGAAGTGAATCTTTAATTAACTTTAGTAACTATGCTTTCTATGGTAAGAAACTACAGATTGCTCCAGATATTTCTAAAAACAGTAAAGAAAGTCCTATTGAACGTATCAAAGTTGATGGTAAGTGGATAGGTACTAAAAATGAGAAAGAAGCCCAAGCAGTAGCCAACTTACTTGCCAAATTGTTAAAAGACAAAAAACGTACAGGTACTATTGGTATTATTACTTTCAATATCGACCAAGAAAATGCTATTGAAGATGAGATTGATAAGTTGGAAAGTAAAGACCCAGAATTTAAGATGGCTTTACTATTGGAACGTAATAGAAAAGAAAATGGCGAAGATGTAAGTTTGTTTATTAAAAACCTAGAAAATGTACAAGGTGATGAACGTGATATTATTATCTTCTCTACAGGATATGCTCAAAATGAATATGGTAAAGTTGTTGCTAGATTCGGTTCACTTTCAAATGAGGGTGGCGAAAATCGTCTAAACGTTGCTATTACCAGAGCAAAACAAAAAATATATATTGTTACAAGTATCGAACCAGAAGAACTTAATGTTGCAGGTTCTAAAAATATGGGGCCAAAACTATTTAAGGAATATCTAAAATATGTTAGAGCGGTTTCAAGCGGTAACAAAGTAGAAACTTCAATTATTTTGGACAACCTATTACCAGATAAGCAATTACAGAGTGATGACTTAAATGGCAAAATGGTTTGCGAAATTGAAAAGTTATTGAAAGAAGAAGGTTATACAGTAGAAAGAAATATTGGTAATGCCAACTACAAACTTCCTTTGGCTATCTACAACAAACGTAAAGATAAATATATTTTGGGTATCGAATTTGATTATTCGGCAGCAGATAGTAGTGATAGTATCCTAGAAAGAGATGTATATCACCCAACATTTATGCAAAGCCGTGGCTGGAATATTTACAGAGTATGGAGTAGAGATTGGTGGTTAAATAAGACTAAAGTTATCAATGCAATCAAGAAAAAAATTGATAATATTGAAAAACAACTTAACACTACTAAATAATACAATTATATAAAAAGAAAAAACTCTATCTTAATGGGGTGCACCCCATTAAGATAGAGTTTTTTTTAATTAATTGTGATTAAACTTTTTGACCGTTGGTTATAAACAATATACCTAGAGTATGTTCACCACAGTGACTAGTAACAGTACAACCTGCAGTGGTGTAATATACATTTTTAAAGTGTCCGTATTCGGCTACTGCATTTTTAGCGCTTTCCAACATTTCTTCACTAGCACTTGAATAGGTTATAAAACACATTGTGTCATCATAATCTGGATATTCTTTAAGAGTATCTTTTATGTAGTCATAAACAACATCTTTCATTTTGCCACGATATTTTTTGTGTGTACCCATCTTACCATTAGACACTAGTATTGAAGGTCTTAATCTTAATAAGTTAGCACCAAATAATTGTAGGGCAGAACAACGTCCACCTTTGTATAAGTAATCTAGTCTTTCTACAACGAAACTTGCTTGTACGTAAGGTATTTTTTCTTTTACTTTTTCTACTATTTCGTCTAGTCCCAATCCTTCATCACGAAGTTTGCAAGCATACATAACCAATAGACCTACACCAGTAGATAAGTTACGACTGTCAATTACAACTACATTTTTAAACTTTGAAGCACTAGCAACTGCGTTTTGGTGGCAAGAACTCATCTCACTAGAAATGTTAAAGTGAATAACAGCATCGTATTCTTTTAACAATTTCTCAAAACATTCTGTATATTGAAATTCATTAACAGCACTTGTTTTTGGTAATTGTTTGTTCTTTTCTACGTAGTCGAATATTTCTTGTGGTTTTAATTCCAAACCATCTAGGTAAGTAGTTTCGCCTAGTAATATAGTAAGCGGAACAATATTTATATTATTTTCTTTAATTTGTTCTTTAGATAGGTCACATACACTATCACTTGAAATACAAATTTTCATATGTCTTTTCCTTTTATATAATTATGCTTTATAATTTTATCTTTTATTTTGTTATAGGTCAAGTACTTTTAGAAACAGTTTTTGTTGATTATTTTTTAGTAATTTAGTAAAATGCTAGTATGGAAGAAAATTTACACGGTGGACATAGAGAAAGATTAAGAGAATTGGCATTCAAGAACAATTTTAGAAATATGGAAGACCATCAACTTCTTGAATTATTGTTAAGTTATGTTATTCCTAGAAAAGATACCAATCCTATAGCACATAGATTAATAAAAAGGTACGGCAATTTTACTGCGGTATTAGATGCAGATAAAGACGACCTAGTTAAAGTAGAGGGTGTAGGCAATACAACCGCTAGTTTTTTGGTAAGTCTACGACATTTCTTTTATGCATATAATATGGGTAAACTTAATGAAAGTAGTAAGATAAGTAATGTTAGAGATGCAGTGGCATATACAGAAAAATTGTTTAAAGGCAAAACCAACGAAGAGTTCTATATTATATGTATTGACGGCAATAATAATGTCAAATTATGCGAAAATATAAGTATTGGTACTAGTAATAAAGCCAATGTTGATATAAAGAAAGTAGTAGAGATAGCATATAAAAGTAAATCTCCCAATGTTATTATCGCACATAATCACCCTAATGGTGTTAGCCGTCCAAGTTTTGCTGATGATAAACTTACTAAAGCCATACTTACTACTATGGCATTAAGCAATATTAGTTTGCTTGACCATATAATTATAGCCAAATCCGACTTTTTCAGTTATCGCAATTCAGGACTTATCTCTCAATATCTTGAAGAAGCAAGTTCTATTATAGGCGAAACCTTTGTAATGCAACCAAGTTGTAAGTATGAATAGTTTAATAATATTGATAATAAATATCCCCCAGTAGA
>DJSB01000028.1 GCA_002437945.1 Christensenella sp. UBA6345
GATTCCGAAAGGTGCATAGCACACTTTCGATTTGACTAACGTCAAATTTCGACTACACTACGTTTCGCTCAGAATGACATATATATACTTTACGTTTTGTTTAGATATATGCTATCCGCTTTAGAACTGACAAATATAGGCTTTTGATATGATATTTATTATATTTAGTTAGAGTAACAAAAAAGTATAGCACAAATAGAATGCTACACTTTTTATTGTTATTAAAGAAAATCCACAGGTTAAAATCCGTGAATTTTTACTATATATTTAAAAATAATTAATCTAATATACAATGCTAAAATCAATAATCTAGCATATAATGTTAAAAATTACAAGCACTATTAAACATTGTACAAATAACAAACATAATTATGCAAGTTTGTTAATATCATTTTCATAATATTTCCACATACCTACCATATCTGGCAGTACTTTAAATGTCATCTTTTGCTTGGTTGTAGGGTGTATTAATACTAGTTCGTAAGCCCAAAGCATAAGATTACCTTTTGTTTTCGAGCCATACTTAAAGTCATTGTAAATACTATTACCATTGTGACTTAATTGTGCCCTTATCTGATGACTTCTACCAGTTACTAAATCTACTTTTACTAAACTAGTGTTTTTCACACTATTAATTACTTCATAACTTAATTCGGCATATTTTGCATCACTAACTGCACTACCAACCACACTAACAACATTAGTTTTTTCGTTTTTCTTTAAATAATCAACTAATCTTTGTCTTTTTACTTTTACTTCGCCATCCACAATAGCAAGATATTTTTTGCTAACTTCGTTGTTCTTGATACCTTCACTTAATCTACTAGCCGCTTTTGAAGTTTTTGCAAATACCATAACCCCGCCAGTAGGTCTATCCAATCTATGTACTAGTCCTACATATACATTACCCGGTTTGTTATATTTTTCTTTAATATACTCCTTAACCATAGTAAGCATATCTTTATCTTTTGAACTATCTTCTTGTGTAGGTACATTTTGTGGCTTAATAACTACTATAATGTGATTGTCTTCATATATTACATCTATCATATCTTAACTCCTAAATCTAGTCTAAACCAATGTGCCAATTATGTCAAATATTTGGCACTTACTTAACAATTTAATTAAAAACACAATAAACAATTAAACAATTTACCAGCATATAAAGTAACTTTAATATTAATAATACTTTATTTTAATTATTATTTTTACGCAGATGTTAACAATTTAACATTACAGCATCACAAATCTTTATACATTAGTATTTTGTTCTAAACAATACATAAATATATTTTTAACAAAAAAAGAAGTGAACCATAAAAGTTAACACTTTTATATGATTCACTTCACTTTTATATTTTAACGTTTGATTGATACTTTTAACATACGATCATTCAAATTAAATTCTTCACTAAACTCACCATCAGTTCCGACTTTTACACTTAAAGCAAGTACGTCTTGTTTAACTTGATTAGCAAATTTTAATATTATATCTTCTACTTCTTTATCTCCGCTAATTTCTATATGTATACGGTCAGTAACCACATAGTTGGAAGACTTACGTAAATTTTGCACTTTAGATACAAATTCTCTATAAATACCTTCTTCAATTAACTCTTGAGTTAAATGTGTATCCAATATAACAGCAATATTGCCATCAGTAGCCGAAGCATAACCTTCTTTTTGGCTTACAGAAATTAATAAGTCATCTTTACTAAACTCTACTTCTTCACCATCAATCATTGTCTTAAATACTTCGCCTTTTTCTACAGTAGAAACAACTTTCATAGCATCACAAGTAGTCAAGAATTCTCTTATAGCATTAAGTTTTTTACCATATTTTGGACCTATTGTCTTTAATTGTGGTTTTAAAGTATAATTAACAAATTTAGATAAATCTTCATGTTGTTTAACGTCTTTTACATTAAGTTCATCTTTTAATATTTGAATTAAATTTGGTTTAAGATTGGTCTTATTGTTAGCATCAGTTAAATACAATTCGTTAAGTGGTTGACGATTCTTGATACCAGACAAATTACGTGCACTTCTACCTAATTCGGTATATTCTCTAACCAAATTCATTTGACTACACAATTGTTCATCAATCATAGATTTATCACTTACTGGATAATCGCATAGATGTACACTAACTGGTTGAGTTTTGTCGAATCCCCTAACAATGTTCTGATAAATTGCTTCACACATAAATGGTGTAAATGGTGCAGACAATTTTACATATGTAGAAAGTACAGTATACAAAGTTACATATGCTGCCTTTTTATCTTCGCTAAAGTCTTCGCCCCAATATCTCTTACGGCCTAGTCTTATATACCAATTGGACAATTTATCCATAAATTCTTCCATGGCTCTACTACTTTCAGTAACATGGAACTTATCAAGTTCACTACATACATAATCTATAAGTTTGTTAAGTTCGGACAATATCCATTTATCCATAACTGTTAACTGACAATCTTTTAATGAATATTTAGTAGGGTCAAACTTATCTATATCAGCATAAAGCACATAGAATGCATAAGTGTTCCAAAGTGTGCCAAAATATTTCTTTTGACTTTCGGTAACAGTGTTTTCGGTAAGAATTAAATTATTCCATGGTTGGCTACCAGTATAGAAAGTCCATCTTACTGGGTCAGCACCCATCTTACTTAACATCTCCATAGGTGGTATATAGTTACCCAAACTCTTACTTAATTTTCTACCCTGATCATCTACAACCATACCATTGGCAATACAAGTCTCGTATGGGCTTCTATCAAATAATGCAGTAGAAATAGCCTGCAAAGCATAGAACCAACCACGAGTCTGGTCTATACCTTCACTAATAAATTGTGCAGGGAAACTTTCCTTAAATAATTCTTGATTTTCAAAAGGATAATGATGTTGAGCAAAAGGCATTGAGCCAGAGTCAAACCAACAATCTATAACTTCTGGTTCACGATGCATAGGTTTACCACATTTTGGACAAGTCATAGTTAATGCATCAACATAAGGTTTGTGAAGTTCGATATCTCCATCAACATGGCATAAATCTTTTAATTCTTGTTTACTGCCCATAACATGATAATGTCCGCATTCACACATCCATACTGGAAGTGGTGTACCCCAATAACGGTCACGGCTTAAGCACCAATCAATGTTATTCTCTAGGAAGTTACCCATACGTCCATTTTTAACATTGTCTGGTAGCCAATTAACTGTATTGTTATTCTTAACCATTGCTTGTCTTAATTCGGTAGTTTTTACAAACCAACTACTTCTAGCAAAATAAATTAATGGGCTATGACAACGCCAACAATGTGGATAACTGTGTACGTGTTTTTGTGACTTAAATACTTTACCTTGATGATACAAGTCTTCTACGATTTCATCATTTTTACTAAAGACATCTTGTCCAGAATATTTACCGCAATTGTCAGTAAACTTGCCGAATTTGTCAACAAGTTGAACAAATGGTAAATTGTACTTATGTCCAACTTTTGAGTCATCTTCACCAAATGCAGGTGCAATATGAACAATACCAGTACCATCTGTTAAGGTTACGTAAGAATCACAAGTTACATAATATCCTTTTTCAGCAGTCTTTTTATCTACAAAATCAAATAGTGGCACATACTTCTTATATTCTAAAGTTTTACCTTTAAATGTATCTACAACTTCGTATTCGCCATCTTTAAAATGAGCACCCAACAATGCTTTTGCTAGAATATAACATTCGCCATTATTAGCCTTAACTTTTACATAATCTTCATCAGCATTTACGCAAAGTGCGATATTAGATGGTAATGTCCATGGAGTAGTTGTCCATGCCAAGAAATATGTATTATCTTCATCTACACATTTAAATTTGGCTACAACTGTAGTATCTTTTCTATCTTCATATCCTTGAGCCAATTCATGCGAACTTAATGCTGTACCACATCTTGGACAACTAGGAAGTATCTTATAACCTTTATATAATAATCCTTTTTTATCAAGTTCTTTTAAAGCCCACCATACACTCTCTATATAACTATCATAATAAGTTACATAGTAGTCGTCTTCCATATTAACAAAGTAGCCTACTCTATCAGAAAATTCTTTCCAAATATCTACATATTTCCATACATTTTCTTTACAACGTTTAATAAATTTTTCTACGCCAAATTCTTCAATTTGTTGTTTACCAGAAATACCCAATTCCTTTTCAACAGACAATTCTACTGGTAATCCATGAGTATCCCAACCACCTTTACGTGGTACATAATACCCCTGCATAGATTTATAACGAGTAAATACATCTTTAAGTACTCTAGTAAGTACGTGTCCAGAATGTGGTACACCATTAGCAGTAGGTGGTCCTTCGTAGAAATTAAATCTTTTTTGCCCCATATTACGAGACATACATTGTTTTTTTACATTGTTTTCTTTCCAAAAGTTAAGAACTTCTTGCTCTACTTTAGGAAAATCTAGATTAGCATCAACTTTTTTGTACATTTTTAACTCCTTATTAAAATAACTAAAAATTTTATTGTTAAGTACTTCAATTGAGACTTAACATATTTTTTATAGTTTAATAAAACAAACGCTAAAAATAAAAAAACTCGGTATCATTGTTACAAAAACAATGCCCGAGCATTATTACCATCTATAACAATCATGTGCAATCACACACTGCTCACTTACGTAGAGCCTACGCAACAACTTACTATAATTCAGTCATCGAACTATAAAGGTGATATTATACTATCTCTGCTATTGATTTCTCACCAAGTAATCAACTCTCTGTAAAGTATAAAAATAGTACAACTTGTCCTTTTTTAAAACGCCTTTTATATTAAACTGCCCTTATAATACAACAACAATTAAAAATTGTCAACACAATAACCACGATTAGTTATTTCTATATATATTAAAAAGTATATCAATATTAATATATAATCACATATCCAAAAATAAATATTTATATATACACAACAAAAAAGACGAAAGTTTAACTTTCGTCTTAATATTTTAATGTTATCTACACATACCGCCGTCATCTTTACCTTGTTGTGGAGTTTGTTGTGGAGTAGTGTGAGTAGTGATAGGAGCCATACCAGTAGTTCCATGTTGTTGTGCCATTTGCGCAGTAGCAGCATTACCAATAACAATAGATTTTCTTGCTTTCTTTGAACGTTTATGTTCTTCAAGTATCACAGCATCTCTACCATTATAATCATCATGGCTTTCTGGGTCATTATCATCATGTATATGAGACATATGCATCGAAGTCATGTCATAGTTGCCAAACTTTACATCATCAATAGTTAATCTAGTACCACCTGCACTCATACCTTTAGCCATTACACCAAGTTCCATTCCGCAAGGGTTTATTTCACTTATATCTTGGCGAAGTTCAGTAACTTTCTTTTGAGTTTGTTCAAACCATTCGGCTACTTCAACAGCACCTTTCTTTCTTGCTTGTTCAGCATATCTTTCAGCATTAGCATATCTTTGACGTAAATCATTCTTTAGATCACGTCTTAATAAATGCCAATAAAACATTTCTTGATAAACATTACCATCAACTCTCATATCAGTATATTTTTTATTGTTTGTCTTATATTGTAGTATGTCAAAATATTTATCATGTTGTTGTTGATAATATACTAATGGTAATTTACCTGTTACAAAACGAAGACCAGTAGCAATCTTTTTCAAAATTCCATTTTTACCAATTGCTCTACCTTCAAGTTCACGACTGATAAATTCAGAATCTTTCTTAATCAACTTCTCTTGTTCCTTAATTTCTTTTCTGAGTTGCTTAATTCTTTCTTTATTTCTAATAGGGTCACTCATTAAATCACTAATACGTGATTCTAAAGACTCCATTTTATCTCTAGTATGTATTAAATGCTTAATTCTATTTTGAACTTTGATTTCTCTGCTTCTAAAGTGAGCACGAGCAGAAGATGCTTGACGATGTCTACGGAATAAGAAGTGTTTGATTAAGTTAGCACCAACTACAACAGTACCTAAAGATAAAATGTTATATAATGCTGCTCTACCTACCATAATAGCAACACCAGCACCTGGCCCTAATATTGCTGTTACAGCCAATGCTGCTGCACCAGCCAATACGCCAAGACTTAACCAGTGTCTACCTATAAATCCTAAAAGTCTTCTACCAAAACCAAGATTTACTGTACGATACTTACTAGCATTATTCTCTTTGCCATTATATTGAGCCATAATACTAGCAGCGGTAGTAGGTTTGTTACCTGCATTAGGAGTATCTCCAGCAGAAGGGCTATCAGGAATGTCAATTTCAGTGTCATCATTTCCACCATCAGGAAGATCATATTCAGAACCAGTATCTGAACCATTATTTCCATCAGTACCATTAGATGCACCACCATTATCTGTGCTACCACTATCACCAGTACCATTACCAGTATTATCACCAGTGCCAGTACCATCGTTAGTGCCACCATTATTAGTGTCTCCACCATTGTTGCCTGAACCAGTATCGTTATTACCAGTATCTCCGCCTTCTACTGAACCATCAGTATCTCCATCACCGTTATCATCGTCAGTATTATTACTGCCAGCACCTGGATTAATTATTGGTTTTTTACCACTATCATTGCCACCATCGTTATTGCCATCACTGCCATCATTACCGCTTAATGGACTAGGACTAGTAAATCCTCTTTCATTCATACGGTTAAATTCTTTAACAAGTTTATGTGCACCATTACCTGTAGGTAAAGCGGACTTATCTTGTGCAGATTCAAATTGATATAAAGCATCTGTTATTTGCTCCATTTTTGAACCTTTTTTAGCAGTAGGAGTAAACAACCAGTTATATAAATCTTCAGCAACACTACCATTAAATGAATGTAGTAGAATACCTTTTGCTTTTGCTGCTGCTTTAATGCTTCTGGTTAACATAGATTTTTGTGTGATATAATTTTGTCTTTCAACACCAGTAGCACCTTTAGATTTTTGGTCTATCTCTATACGCAAGGATTCAAGTTGCTTAATATAATTTGTTAAATCAGTAATTGTCTTTTTAATAGAATTCTTTTCTTTATTAGACAAAAATACTTGTTTAGGTTTGTTATCTTCTTCTTTTGCTACTTGAATTGCTTCGTATATTTTTGATACTTTATAAAGTGTCATATTAGCAGTAGAATTAGGGATATCTTCAACTTTATCAACATTGTAAATATTCTTTAGAGTTTGATAAACAGAATCTGGCATTTTGCCATCTTTCAAATAATTATTAAGTTCGGATATAGAAATATGAGTTTGGGTAGTAATACGTCTTATTGCCTTCTTCATTATTTCCATTTCTTTTTCATTTAATGTAACCATAATATATCCCCCTTTATGTATCTTTAACATAAAGCATAAATAAATATTGTTATTTAAGAAATACCATCTCTAATATTTCTTATACTATTATATCAAAAAATAAGTGCCTAGTCAATATGCAAATTTATATCAATAAGGCACTATTTTTATGTATTTTATTTGTTTCTACCGTTATCTTTAGTTTTTATAGGTGTGGATTCGACAACTCTAGAATCCAATTGTTCTTCGCCACCGATTTGTTCTATTATCTGATCTTGTTCTCTAACGGCTTTCTTTATAGTATTACCTTTGAATGCAGCAAATTGTCTCATAGTCTTTTTATGTCTAGACAATGCTGGTAGAACTCCATCTTGTTGTTCACGATATTGTCTAAATTCTTCAGTTAACTCTTTTGCTCTTTTTCTTATCTTATCATCTTTTTTACGTCTTAAAACTCTAGCATTAGCATATGCTTCCATTTCTTCTGGTAGACTTACATGTAGACGATCGTTAAAATAACGAGTAGGATTCTGGTTATCAACAACTTGCTCGATATCGGCTTTAACTAATTTTTGATATTCAATTTCAAGTTCTCTTAATGCTTGCATTGTCTCTTCGTTAGGTCTAACTAGTTCTTCCTTATCTTTCAAAGTAAATACTCTAGGTTGTTTTAATCTAGCCTGATTAGCACCTTGTTTAACAGGTTCTTTTTTCTTAATTATTGCTTTTGGCAATACAGTAGGATTTTCTAGATATTCTTTAATATTCTTTCTTAATATTTCAATATATCCTTTACTTTCAAATCTTCTTAAGTCGCCACCACGATATATAGTCTTACCTTTTACTAGTTGTGCAAGAATATAATTTTTCATAGGACTTTCAGTTAAAATATATTTATCACAAAAATCTTTTAATGATTCAAAAGTTGGTTCCATAACCATATATGCATCTTTATGTATAACTGAACAATCTTTAACATGTTCAACTTTTTTCAATTCTTTTTCTGTAAATAAGTTCTTAATACCAGCCTTACTAAATTCTTCTGTCAAAGTTGTTAAATATTCAAACATAGCACTAAATTGACTTTTTGTAAATTCATCTAATGTAATAAATTCTTCTTTAGAGAAATCTTTCATTTCTATACCACCTTTTCGTTTTTTGCTAAAAAATTGTACCACTATTTTAAGCAAATTGCAATACCCATTTTTATTTTTTATTTATTTTTAATATATATATTTTTAATATAGTTTAATTATACCAAAAAAATGGCTACCAAAAGCCATTTTATTCAACAAAACCTAGACTAATTAATAGTGCCGAATCCACCATTTTCATTCGCCCTATATCAAGTCTTCCTATTTTTTCTTTTAATCTACGTTTATCTAATGTTCTTAACTGTTCCAATAATACTACCGAATCTTTCTTTAGTCCAAATTCGCTAGCACTTAATTCGATATGAGTAGGTATACGTGCTTTATTGATTTGGCTAGTTACAGCAGCAGCAATTATAGTAGGACTATACTTATTACCAATATCATTTTGGACTACCAAGACAGGTCTAACACCGCCCTGTTCACTACCAATAACAGGACTTAAATCTGCATAATATAATTCTCCACGTTTAATCTCATCAATCATATCCAATCCAGTCAATATAATCATAATAATCGGCAATAGTATTTATGTTGGATTCTGCTAACTGTATACACATATCGTTATGTTTAGTGTAAAACTCTTTAGCATTATTAACATAGTCATATATTTTATTACTATGTTTTATATCATCTACAATGTTACTAACATAATTATTACCATTAAGATTATTAACCAAATTTTTAAGTTTAAAACAATATTCTTTATTCATTATAAGCACCCTAAAATTTTCTAATTTAGTGTGTGCAATATAAAAATTTTTATTTAAGAATATCAACCAACAAAAAAATAAGACAAATATTTTTAAGCAAACTTGCTTTATTTGTCTTATTTTTATTATTCAAATCTTGGTGTTTCTCTAATATCGTCAAATCTATCTATAAACCTACGGTCTAGAATAATATCTCCTTGGCGAGTATCCATAAAATTTCTTATTAAAAAACCTGGTTTTGGCACATAAGTCATTTTTTCATTATCGTAAATAAAAACCGCTTTACCTTCTGGATTTCTATCGCTATATAAATATTTAAAATCACCGTTACCAGATTTTTCTAAATTATGGCTTAAAGCATAATCATTAAGGACTTTTGTTTCTATAGGCGAATTTTGTCCATAATACACTTCAATACCATCAAAAGGAAAACCATATTCAGTCTTTACATTAAGCAAAGCATCTAAATAACTAACCGTGTTAAATTTTTTATTCATATAACTTGGGTGAGATATGTAAATACGTCCCCTTGCTCTTCTAACACATTCAAGTATATCAGTTAGTTGTGGAATTTGAGATTGCCTAAAATATAATTTAGATGTAGGGTCATCAAACAAACTTTTTACAAAAGTATATGCATTAGGATATTGTCCCAATATTCTTTCATACCTTGCCAATCTTTCTGGGGTCGAATGCATATAATCATACAATTGATAGCCCAATCCCCTATCATATCTAAAATAGTTCTTTTTAGGTACTTCTAATCCGTATTGTTTAAGAAGTTTACAAAAACTTTTAACATCTTTTTTGATGCACTTTTCTTTAAACTTTGGGTCAAACCATTTAATACCTTCAATATACTTAATATCAAAATTAAGCATAGTCACATGAATTTGATGTCCATTAAAATTAAACGCATATTTAGTAGGATCAGTTGCATTAACAACACAAGTAAATTCACAACCAGCAATTAACTTACCTGTATACAATTTTTTCATTTCGCCTGATTTAATCAAACGTTGTAATACTCCGCCTTCTCTATACAATCTAATCGCATCTTGTTCAAGCAGACTTATAGCCTTGACACCATTGGCTTCGGCTAAAGCAAGTACTCGTCTTACGGCATCAATATTATTTGCATATCCGTCCATATGCACATTTAAGTCACTTTTAATCCCGTCCATAAACAATCCTTTACATTAAAATACATACGGCAGAACTAACAGTATGAGTATGAGTTATATTAATCTGCCATTCTTTATAACCCATAATATTAACAACTTTTTTTGCACTATCACTTAATTTTAAATATGGTTTACCATTTTTATCATGATTAACTTCTATCTCATTAAGTGGAATACCGCCACCAATACCAATACCCAAGGCTTTCAAAAATGCTTCTTTAGCACAATACAAACCTGCAAGTCTCATAGTTTTATTAACTGTTAAATTGCAATACTTTGCTTCATAATCAGTAAAAAATTTTGATAAAAATCTTTCGTTATCAACAAACTTTTGCATTCTCACAATATCCAATGAATCTATACCTACTGCTAACATTATTCTCCTTTTATACTCCTTACTACGCTATTAACTTCGTCATAACTAAACCCTTTAGACAATAAATGTCTATATAGTTTTGCCATATTATCTTGATTAATTTCTTTATTCTTCATATATTTTTGTGCAAGTGTTAGTATAGATTGTGTATCACTTTCAAACTCTTGCATCACTTCATCTATATCTTTTTCGCTTATACCTTTTTGTCTTAAATTATTAATTATCTTTAACTTACCATATTTATTTTTTACGCTCTTAACATAAATAGTCGCATAGTTAATATCGTTAATATAATTGTATTCACTTAATTTATCTATAACATAATCAACTATATTTTTACTATACCCTTTATCATTAAGATAAGTACGCATCTGTCGTCTAGTTTTTAAATTTTTACCAAGTAATGTAACCGCTTTATTAAGTGCTTGGCCTTTCTCATTTTCAAACACTAATTTTTCTAACTGTTCATCGCTTATTTCTGTATTTACTTTTAAATGGTTAAGCATAGCAAGTTCTAAAGAACAGCCCAATTTGAATTCACCATCTAAAAATATATTAACTCGGTCTTTATTCTTTGTTTGTGGTTCTATTTTTGTAATTAATGACATATTACACCCTTATAATTCTGTTACCGATTACCACTGCACCATTAATACAAACTGGATTGATGGCGGTAAACTCAACTTGAATATTACTTGAATAATTAATCTTAACATCTATAATGCTGGGATTATTTTTAATCGAATTTATAGTATTTTCTTCACCATAATTAACAATTAATCTATAATCAGTAGCATTAACAATTTCGGCTGATTGGCTTAATTCGATAGTACTAGAAGCAGTTTCGCTATATGCTCTTACAAGCCCACCAGCGCCCAACTTTACTCCACCAAAATATCTAACCACAACTACTAATACATTATTAAGTTTTTGTTTCTTTATAACATCTAGTATTGGAACTCCTGCAGTACCTTGTGGCTCGCCATCATCACTAGCCTTTTCGTTGGAATTAATAACATAAGCATAACATACATGTGTGGCTTTTTTGTGAAGAACTTTAAGATTTTTTAATATCTGCGTAGCACTTTCAACATTCTCACAAAAGTATGTGTAGCCTATAAATTTAGACTTTTTTATTTCTATTAAATTTTCTTTATCGTATTTAATAGTCTTCGCCATATATTTAAGTATATCATATCTTTAAAAAATTAAAAAAAGAAAAGCAATAAAAAGTTTAACAACCAATTATTGTTTTTCTTCTATTTAATACTATCTAGTAACAATCTTACATCTTAAGGTCAATTATCTTTTCCCAAGGAAAATCTCTACCAAAATGTCCATAGCAAGCAGTTTTTGCATATATTGGACTATTAAGTCCCAACTCATCAATCATATGTTGTGGGTGAAAATCAAAGTTTTTATTTACTATATCATATATGGTATCCAACTTAACTTTTTCAGTACCAAAAGTGTTAATATTAAGACTTATAGGGTCTGTTAAACCAAAGCCATAACTAATCTGTATTTCCACTTCACTGGCAAGGTCATGGGCTACTATATTTTTTGCTACATACCTTAAATAATATGCGGCACTTCTATCTACCTTTGTAGAGTTTTTCGAACTAAAACAACCACCACCAACATGTCCTACTCCACCATAAGTATCTACAACAATTTTACGTCCTACACAACCACTATCACCATAACTTCCCCATATAGTAAATTGTCCGCCCGCATTAATAAGTATAAGTGGATCATCTACATATTCACTATATTCGCCCAATATTGGATTAACTACTTCAGTTTTTATATATTCTCTTAATTGATTCAATTGAAAATCTTTACTATGCGAAACAGAAAGTAATATAGTATTAATACGTTTTGGTTGATTATTATCATATTCAATACTAACTTGGCTTTTTGCATCTGCGAATAGTAAATTATTGTTTAATCTTACTTTTTCATATTGTTGCATAAGACGTGTGGCTATGGTTATAGGTAGTGGCATATATTCTTTAGTATCACTACAAGCATACCCATATATAATACCTTGGTCGTTAGCGGTTACTTCTTCTTTATCTACCGCATTATTAATATCGGGAGATTGAATGGATATTTCTTTTATAATCTCAAAAGTACTACTATTATACCCTACATAATCAAGTACCTTTCTTGCAATTCCTTCATAATCAATATTTGCATTCGTTGTTGCTTCGCCATATATAAACAACTTATTGTTTTTTATAGCACATTCAACTGCCATCTGTGATTTAGGGTCTTGTTTAAGTGCTTCATCTAAAAAACTATCAGCAATAACATCACAGGTTTTGTCTGGGTGTCCAATATTTACACTCTCACTTGTAATAATTTTTTTCATTTTTTATCCTTTATATAATATTATTATTTCCATAAAGGGATTAAAAAAATCCCATCGTAACCGATGGGATTATCCACATTATTTATCTCCCATCGCATCAGCCTTTAGCACCTTGGCATACGCTAGGTTGCTGTGTGGTCATAGGGGCTGTCCCTTACACACTCTTTATGGATAACTAAATATTACAATAATTAAATATATTTGTCAATTGATATTTTTAATATACAATGCCACTTTAGGAGCACATATTATAAACCAACTTGCAAAGTCCTGTGGAGAAGATACTAATGCTTTATTTAACTCATTAATACTAATCCATTTATACTCACTTGCTTCTTCGGTATTCAACTTGATTTCGTCATTATATTTACCAAGTAACACATGGTCAAGTTCATACTCAAATAATTCATCATTAAACTTATGCATATAAGTAAATGTAAACAATTCTTTTAAATCGGTAGATATACCCAACTCTTCAATAAGTCTATTTTTAGCAGATAATATTATATTTTCATATTTTTGTGAGTGTGAACAACAAGCATTAGCCCATAATCCACCACTATGATATTTATTATCAGCACGCTTTTGTATTAATATTTCTTTATTGTCATTATATAAAAACACACTAAACGCACGATGCAATATAGGTAATTTATGAGCATCTGTTTTTGATATTTTCCCTAATTGATTATCAAAAATATCTACTTTTACTAGACTGTTTCTAATCATACCAACTCCTATAATTGTTTATTTAATTATTATGTTGCTTAATTAGTATATATACATTTTTATTTTATAACTTCTTCTATTATGCCACCACCTAGACAATTAGTCTCGGTGTAGAACACTACAAATTGTCCCGGAGTAACGGCTCTCTGTGGTTCAAAAAATTGAACATATACTCTGTCTTTTTCTATCTTCACTTTAACTTTTTGGTCTGTTTGACGATACCTAAATTTTGCATAACATACAAATTCTTTTTCTTCCGGTTCAAAAGGTATCCAATTAACTTTATAAGTAACCAAGGCTTTAGACATAAGCGGACTTTCATCACCATGACTTACTATTAATCTATTGTTTTTAACATCTTTGTCTACAACAAACCATCTACCACCATCAGTACCTTTTACACCACCGACATTAAGTCCCCTACGTTGTCCCAATGTGTAATACATAACGCCATCATGTTTACCTACAACATTACCATCAAGGTCTACAATATCTCCTTTTTTGGCAGGAATATATGTTTTTAAAAATTGTCTAAATTTACGTTCACCTATAAAGCATATGCCTGTACTATCTTTTTTCTCGGCAGTAACAAACCCATATTTTTCAGCAATTTTTCTAACATCTGGTTTTTCCATCTTACCTAGTGGGAACAACACCTTTTCCAATTGTTTTTGATTAAGTTGGTTAAGAAAATATGTCTGGTCTTTATTTTGGTCAACAGCCTTTAATAGTCTATGAACACCATCTTTATGTTCAATATCACAATAATGTCCAGTGGCTATATAATCAGCACCCATCTTTAAAGCATATTCCAAGAACGGCCCAAATTTAATCTCCCTATTACATAAAACATCAGGATTGGGAGTACGTCCCGCTTTATATTCTCTTATAAAGTATGAAAAAACTCTATCCATATATTCTTTAGCAAAATTAACCGAATAATATGGAATACCTAATTTATTACATACTCTTTTTACATCTTCCCAATCTTGAGCGGCAGTACAACAACCATCTTCATCATCTTCTTCCCAATTATGCATAAATAGTCCTATGACATTGTACCCCTGTTCTTTTAAAAGTGCAGCAGCAACCGAACTATCTACACCACCACTCATACCAACAACAACTGTTTTCATATTCACCTTACACTTAAGTAAAGTCAGTACATATGTACCGACTTTAATATTTCTATTTTTTTAAACTATGATGCCTAATATTAATTTCTTCTTTAGGCAAAACTACTGGAACTTTATATGTCTTAAATATCAATGCTACAATATCAGCAATCCAGAAAAGCATATCTACTATCATCAAATATGATGCAAGAGTAAGTAGTGTACCCCAAAACTTTAAATTACCCCATGCATAAGTTTTTGCACAATAATCAAAGATAGCAGTTAATAAAGTAAGTCCTGACGCAATAGCACAGAATGTACCTTTAACAACTCTACCAATATAATAATAACCTACTCCAAACCAACCTAATAATATAGTAAACAAAGCTAGTTTTGGTTTATTAACATCTTGTGGAATATCAGTAGTATAACAAACATCTTTATAACGTTTTTCTTTAAATGCTTTCTTGGCTTCTTTATTGCTAGCAGTCAAAACCTGTTCACTAGTAACATTACAGTATTTACAGATTTTGCCATCAACCATTTTAGCCCCACAAACTGGACATCTCATATCAAGACCCCTTTTATTATAAATATATATTAAGTATATACAAATATTAACTTTTTTTCAATAAAAATGCTTTAAAAAAACAGACACTTTTAATGTCTGCTTTTATTAATTTATTTATGGTCAACTTCTGCCATATGACTAATTAAACGTAATACTTGAGTAGAATATCCAAGTTCGTTGTCATACCAAGATACCACTTTAACAAATGTAGGGCTAATCATAATACCAGCATTAGCATCAAATATACTTGCATGTGTATCACCGATAAAGTCACTAGATACTACAGCATCTTCAGTATAACCTACAACATCTTTTAAAGATGTTTCACTGTATTTTTTAACAGTTGCTTTAATATCATCATAAGTTGTAGGAGTTTTTAGTCTTACAGTTAAATCTACTACAGATACATCTACTGTAGGAACTCTAAAACTCATACCAGTAAGTTTACCATTAAGTTCTGGCATAACAACACCAACTGCTTTAGCAGCGCCGGTAGAAGATGGAATAATATTGGCACTTGCTGCTCTACCACCACGCCAGTCTTTCTTACTAGAACCATCTACAGTAAGTTGAGTAGCAGTAATTGAGTGAACAGTAGTCATAAGACCTTCTTCAATACCATATGTGTCATTAAGAATTTTTGCAATTGGAGCCAAGCAGTTGGTTGTACAACTTGCATTAGAAACAACGTCCATATCTTTAGTATATTTATCTTCATTACAGCCTACTACAAACATAGGGCATTCTTTACCAGGGGCAGTGATAATAACCTTTTTTGCACCTGCTTGAATATGCTTTCTAGCATCTTCTGCTTTAGTAAATTTACCAGTTGCTTCACAGATATATTCTGCACCACAACCTTTCCAATCAATATTAGTTGGATCCATTTCTGCAAAGAATTTAATAGGATTACCATCTACAACCAATGTATCACCTACAACTTCTACTTTGCCATCATATCTACCGTGTACAGTATCATATTCTAACATATATTTAGCATAATCAATGTTAGTAAATGGGTCATTAATACCTACTACTTTAATGTTAGGGAATCTTTTTGTTAGACGTAGTATAATTCTACCAATACGGCCAAAACCATTAATACCAATTCTAATCTCGTTGTTCATTATTTAATCCTCCAAAATATTTTTAATAATGTGGTTTTTCAACCACTTTCATTATACCAAGTTTTCTGGATTTAAAGCAACTAATTCAGGCAATATAAACTTGCCATTTTCTCTTACTTTTACTCCATCAAGCCAGATTTCTCCGCCACCATATTCTGGTGTCTGATTAAGTATTAAATCCCAATGCAATACACTCTTGTTAGTATTATTGCAATCATCATACGAACAGCCCAATGCCATATGCAAACTTCCGCACATTTTCTCGTCAAACAATATATCATTGATGCTTTTTGTAACATATGGGTTAATACCGAATGAAAACTCTCCTACATACCTAGAACCATCATCTAGATTAAGTATCTTTTCAAATTCTTTATTGTTGTTACAGTCAAAATCTACTACTTTACCATTTTTAAATGTTAAGTGAATATTTTCAAATTTTAATCCACCTTGCATTGCAGGTACATTAAAAGTAATTTCGCCATTAATACTATCTTTAACTGGAGCAGTATATACTTCACCATCAGGAAGATTGCATTGACCACTACATATGATTGCAGGCAATCCTTTAATACTAAACTCTAGATGAGTACCTGGTGCAACAATCTTAACCCTATCACTTCTTTCCATAAGTTTCTTTAAAGCAACACAGGCTTTATCCATTTTTTCATAATCTAGACTGCATACATCAAAAAAGTATTGTTCAAATTCCTTTGTTCCCATTTCAGCAAGTTGTGCAAAACTGGCAGATGGATACCTTAAAAGCACCCAACGTTTTTTAATTCTAATATCAAAATGAATACGTTGAGTATATATTTTGTCATATATTTCTTTTATTTTAGTATTTACATTAGCATAATCATATATATTATTAGAACCACCTATTAATATGATACAATCCATATCTTGATACAATACTTCATCATATTTAGTCTTTAACTCAAACAATTTTTGATTGCCTATTATTAATTCATTTTTGTGAAGTGCACGATTAATGCATTTAAAAAATGGATATGCTCTAGCCTTTAATATTTCTTTTTGTAAACACTCCAAAAACTCATCATCACAATCACTATATTGTACTAATACCTTTTCTTCAGGTTTAACATGAATAGAATAATTAACTATCCTTTCAGCCAATTTTTGTCTGTTATTCATACAACTCTCCTTATTAGCATTGTTTTAACTCATATCAATACTATATATTATTTTTGACATTTAGTTAACTTAAAAACAAAAGAACTTAAAAATCTTTAAGTTCTTTTTTGTTAAAATATATAATTAGACACAATACTACTTTTACTGTGCATCATATTCAGTAACAGATATTAAACTATTATTGAATGGGCTATCTGCGTATTTAGTTTTGTAATTTTCTAATAAAGAATCTTGTACTACAATACTCTTTACGCCACTCCAACCTGTATATGATAATAGAAGATTATCAATAATTACTACACTATCCACATTACGTAAATCAATAACTTTTATAGGTGAAATAGTACCAAAGGTTATTGGAGTAATACTTTCAATGTTAGATGGTAGTACAACTTTTTCCATACATGGCATATCAGCAATACTACTATCATTTAATACTGCAGTACCATCAAAAATTAAAGTTGTAATTTCACTATTAGAGAATGCATTATCACTTACTTCCACACCATCTTTAACATGGAACTCTCCTTTTGCAAATTGGGCAGAAACGATAGTTTTACCATCATAAGTATATATAATATTGTTTTCTACTTTAAAATTGGTATTGTTTTCAAATTGAAAAGTTAAATCATGAGTTACACTACTCTTAAATGCATATGGTTGAATATCTTTAACATTGTTACCCATTTTTATTGTTTTTATATACATAACTCTTTCAAAAGCCCTACTAGCAATAGTGTTGGGATTAACAGTAACCACTCTAGCACCTTCTGGTAAATCTTTACCATAACAATTAGGTAATCTTAATAGTCTACTAATAGGCGAACGAGAACCTCTCTGTAATACTTTTGTATACAAAATCCCATCAGCAGAACACCAACCTGTCCTACCACTACCAGTAACTTCAATATTTTCTAATGCTATAAATCTATCTAAAAACCATGCTGAATTAGTCTCGCCAAGAATATGAGAAGAAGTTTTTGCAGGCATAATAATTTTTGTAACATTGGTATAATATTCATTATTTTTAAAAGCATAATTAACTGTTGTATCTCTAAAAGTTAATGGCAATACTAAAGTACTTTGTGATTTACCAAGTTCGGTGAGTCCTGTAACTTGTATTGATTCTAATGTACCATTCGAACGATACTGTCTTTCAAATTCGAAGTATTCTATAGGGCTAGAATCATATACAGTTATGTTATAAGTATCTAAAAAATTAACTGTATATACTTGGTTACTATCAGCAGTAAGTAAAGTATCATCACAATAAATACTTATATATGGTTCGGTTACAAATTTATCAGTAGTTGTATCTTTCACTTTAAACTTAATAGTATTACCATGAAAATTGGTTTTTTCTTCGCCATTAAGACTAACTGTATATTCATTAGATTCATCTGTAGTGTAAAATTTAAGATTAGTTGGGTCTGAAAAGTTGATTGAATATACATTTTTAACTACGCCCATAATACGTATTCTATCAATTTTTCCAGTGTACTTTAAAGAATATACATTATATACATCTGGTACAATTTCTTGATTATTATATATTACTTGAATGTCCGAATTAGAGTATTCATCTTTTAATTCAATCTTAAATTCTACTGTTTGATTAAGTCTAGGTTCAAGTTTACTAATCTCATTTCCTTTTTTATCAGTAATGGTAATACCGTCCATATTACCACATACAAATTTAATCTCATGCTTGGTAAAAAAGAATGCACAAAAGAACGCACTTGCGATTAACAAAGTTAACAATATAATAGAAATAACCAATTTTACAGTTTTACCTTTGCTATTTCCATTACGTCTATTAGTATATCTTTTATTCGAATTAACTATAAATACTGGAGTTTGGTTGTTGTCAGGACTAGCAAACTCATTTCCATTAGAATATTCTTGATTGTTGCGTTTATATGGGTTATTTACAGTCCCCACATCACGATTAAGCAAATAACTCTTTTTTACGTTCTTACTTTCACGTTCTTGTTGTTTTTGCATAATCTCATCAAGTAATTTCTCATTTTGTTTTGAATTATCTGGTTGATTATCAAAAAAATCCATAACTATCCTTTTAAATAATAATGCACCACTTTAGTACAACAAAGTAGTGCATTTTTAATAATTTTTTCTAATATAATTGTACATAAAAGAATTTCAAAATAAATATTAATTACATATTGTAATATTCTATCTTATCTTTTAAAGAAACAAATTCACTAGGCTCGATATATCCACCTGCTCTAAAGGTTAAAATTTTTCGAGTATTAAATACCACAAATAGTGATAATCCTACTAGGAACATAACCCACAATACAATATGTATCAAATAGAACCATCTCCAGCCTACAGCCAAAGCAATAGTACTTAAAATAGCACATACTACCCCCAAGCCTAAACTTGTATAAGCAACAGTAGCATTCTTGACATAAGACTTATCTTTTTGAACATAATTAGGATTGATAACTTCTTTAGAATCTACTTCTAGATGAATAGTATCAGTAGAATAATATAACAATGCATCTAATGTACGCAACTGTCTATTTTTACCTGGTAATTGATTGATAGTCTTTACAACATCATTATCAAGTAATTGAATATCTGTTTCGGCATTAATATCTTTATATACTCCAAGCAATTTAATACCCAAAGCATAAAACATAGATTTAATACCAGCCCAAACCTTTTTAAATCCCCTATAAACTTTCTTTAGGTATACAATCTTATTACCAGCAGCATAACTAGTAATAAATGCTTTAATAACATCCGCATTAACTTCTTCTTTACCAGAATAAATTATGGTAGCATCATAATCTTCACATTTTTCCATAGCCAAAGTAATAAGTTTATGTTGGTCTACTGGACGATCCACCATAAATGCTTTAACAGCAGTGTTTTCTACATATAAATTTCTAATCTTGGTAAATGTAGCACTTAATTTAGAATTAAGGGCAAAAATAATGTCAAAATCCACATTGCTTTCTGCACAGGATTTAGTAATTGTATCAACATTTTTTTCTAAATCATATTCGTCTAATAGTGGTACAATAAAACCTATTTTCATAACATACCTTCCTAACACACATAATTATTATTATATATAGTATATATAAAAAATTCACTTTTAGCAATCAATAAGAGTTTTTTCATTAAATTTTTAGCAATTTATAGCAAAATAATTGCTAATAAAATATTAATTAATTAAAATGTTAATAGAATTAAAAGGAGTGAAATATGGGATTACAAAATTCAAAAGAAATATTTTTAGATGCAATTAACAATCATTATGCTTTAGGAGCATTCAATTTTGTTAACTTGGAGACTTTGTCAGCAATATTAGATGCTGCCAACGAATTAAGGAGTCCAGTAGTTGTACAATGCAGTACCGGAGCAATAAAATATGCTGGACTAGAATCAATAGTTGCTATGGTTAAATCAAGAGCAAAAGACTTGCCTATAGTACTTAATCTAGACCATGGAAAAACTTTTGAAGACTGCAAAAATGCTATTGATGCAGGATTCACTAATGTTATGATTGATGCTAGTGCATTACCTTTTGAAGAGAATATTGCATTAACTAGTAAAGTCGTAGAATATGCTCATGCACATAATGTAACTGTAGAAGCCGAGTTGGGTGTTTTGGCTGGTGTAGAAGATGAAATAAGTGCATCACAAGACGATGCTAGATACACTAATCCAGAACAAGCAAAAGAGTTTGTAGACCGCACAAATGTAGATAGTTTAGCGGTAGCCATAGGTACTAGCCATGGAACACATAAATTTAGTGGTAAAGCAATGTTAAGATTTGATATTTTGTCAAAAATAGAAGCATTATTACCTAACTTTCCTTTAGTGTTACATGGTGCTAGTTCAATACCACAAGATATGGTTAAATTGGCTGAAAAATATGGTGCAGTACTTAAAGGTGCTAATGGTATACCAGAAGATATGTTGTATGAAGCAACAACTAAACACAATGTTGTAAAAGTTAATGTAGATAGCGATTTAAGAATTGCATTTACTGCAGGTGTTAGAGAAATACTAACTACAAAACCAGAAACTGTAGACTTAAGAGACTACTTAAAACAAGGTAAAAAATACGTAACACAAGTTGTTGAATTTAAGATGACCAACGTATTTAATAGTGCCAATAAAGCATAATATATTTAGTATTCTGCATATTAATTAATCGACATATATAAGATTAATATAACAACAAAAAAGTGCCTTAAATAGGCACTTTTTTAATAACTTATTTAAATTAAATAAGTAAATATTTTTAATAAAATATTAGTCAAGCATATTTTTAATTTCGTTAAGATTTTCTAATGTTAAATCTTCAGCACTTAATTCTTCATATGCTTCAACGAATGCTTTTTTAACAGCAGCCGAATATTTTGGATTTACTTGTGCAGCATCCATCATTTTTTTAGCCAAATTAACAACTTCTTCTTTTGTTTTGAAGTCAATAGCCTTAATAATACCTTCGATTACTTCAAATTTATACATATTAACATTATTTGCCATATTATTCTCCTTCTACATTATTACTTTTGGGCTTCTTCGGCTCTTTTTAAAGTGGGACAATTAGTCTTGATTTGTTGTTTGATTCTTTGTTTTGTTGCTTCTGTATCATATATAGGTTGAGAAGTCTCTTTACCATTTTCATCAGTCTTGGTTTTTTGAAGATTTCCACTAACCAATTTACTAATATTCTCAGGTGTCAATTCTTCTCCTGCTTCTTTTAGTGCTTCTATAGCAATATGTACTTCTTTATCCAAAGTTGCTTCATCAAATAATCCACTACCTAGAGCAGCAGTTGCTAAATCAAGTGCAGAATATTCTGCTGGACCACCAGCAACTACACAACCATTTTTATAACGATTCATTAAGTTATCTAGTACAGGTTTTTCTTCGCCATTTTTCCCAGATAGAACAACAGTTGTTCCATCAGCACTTAATACACCTTTTTTTACTTGTAATAATTGTGCTGCAACCGAACCAGCAAGATCGTTTAACGCAAAACCTTTAGATTGTAACAATTCAACTATTTTTTCAGGTGTAGCATCTGTAATTTCTGCACTTCCAATCATTGTAGTATTTAAAGAATTTAGAATTGGATTCATATGTTGACCAGTCAAAGAATTTATATCTACACCAAGTTGTTCCATTACTAAAGTCAAGTATGCTTGTTTAGCAGCAGTTACTAATTTAGGATCAAGTTCAGGGGCTTTTTGTTCTGCAGATGCGATAGGTGTTTGTTCTCTATTTTGTTCATCAACATGTTGTTCTTCAGCAGTTTCTTCAGTTTCTGTAGAACTTTCTTTTGCTTTTTGTTTAGCAAGCATTGCTTCACTTGCTTTCTTTGCTGCAGCAGCGGCTTTATCTTCTTTTATTTTTTCTTCTAATTTAGCAAGTAATTTATTGATTGATTTAAGTGCCAAGTCACAACCTTTAACTGTGTAATTAATCTTAACAGGTGGTTTTGCTTGAGCCTCTTGGGCTTCTTGACCTTGTTGTGCTTCGGCTTCTCTCTTATCATATGCTTCTTTAAGTTCGGTTATATCATGAGCAACTTGGTCTCTAGTTGCTTTTTCATCTTGTACTGGTTTACCATCAGCAGTAGGGACTACTCTAGCATGATACTCTGTACTTACACTGGTAATAAATGAATCTAATTCTTCTGGAGTTTTGCTTTTAACGAAAGCATACATTGCCTCTTGGTGTTGTGCAAGTTCTGCCATCATTGTTTCTCTGCTTTCTTCATATGGATTGTTAGCAGTAGGATTAGCCTTTTTCAATCCTTCTAGTAAGTACTGTGCTTCTGCACTATTACGTCTTTCCCTATCATCACTATATAAATTGCTTATAGCAACAGATGTTATATAGTGTTCAACAAATTGTGCGGCTGCTTGACGTTGCAATTCTTCTGGTGAAAGTTCAGTATTATCAGGAGTAGGATTTTGAGTTCTGTCATAAACTTCTTGAATAGTCTCTGTAGATTCTGTACCTTTTTCTGTACTTTCTTCTTGACCTTTTGTTGCTGTTTCAGTATTTACTTGTTCATCAACTTTTGCAGTTTCTTCGGTGTTTTGTTCTTCATTATTAAGTTCAGGTTCTTTTTCAACGAATCTTACACCGCCTCTACTACCAACTTCTTTAACAAGTGAAAGTTCTTCAGCACGTGCTTCAATAGAAGTCATAACTGCATCAAGTTCGTCAATAGACTCTTCAGTTTCTCTTAAAATCTCTTCAGATGTTCTTAAGAATTCGTCTTTAGCAGATTCGTCAGTTAAATTAAATTGTGCATTGTGGATACCAGCAACTATTCTTTCACATTTTGTTTTTAACTTTCTAGCAGCAAGATATGCACTGTTTAAAGAAGTCATACTTGCTTTACCGCTAAGTTTTTTAACTCTATCAGTTAATTCTTGAATTGCTTTTTGAGTACCATTGTCGAAATTAGCAATTTGATTTTCCAATCTACTTCTTGTTTCTTCTTGTTCTTTTAAATCTTCTCCAGCATTTTCTACTGTAGTATTGGCTTTTTGAATTTCTGTTAATTTATCTTCTACTTCTTTCTTACTCATCTGTTACCTCCAACGGGAATTTTCCCTTCTACTTCTTTTCTTAACCCTTCCAAAGTAGTCATTAAATAGCCTTTATTTACACCGCCATGTTCTCTAGCGGTAAGAGTTCGTTTAGTAATTGCCCAAGAATCAGCAGGCAATTTATGTTGTTTATCCATAGCATGTTCAAATTTATCTATACCAGCAGCAATCTTTAAAAATTCTCTTTGGAATGCTGCCTCTATAAATCCCGAACGACTTGAAGTTTTGCTAATAATGTTAGTCGAATTTTTAATTTGTTTCTTCAAGGCTTCTTCAAATTTAGGATTATTGGTAATATCAATATTTAACTTGCTAGCAGTTACTTGTCTATATACTAGATATTTTCTTATAGATTCTTCAAACCTTAATCCATAATATTCACTAACCAAAATATCTCTATTGTAAACTTCTTGGGTATAATCAATCTCGGCTTGATTAATACGAGCATTAGCATCTTCAAGTTCTTTTAATAACTTTTTCATTTCTATTGCTCTTTCTTTCTTAATCTTTTGAGTGTGTCCCCTAATTATTTTGTTTGTAATAGTCGAATTTTCATATTTGATTTGGTTCATTACTTTTTTAGTTATTCTAGTTTCTTCTTTGATTGCGATTAGTTCTTCTAGACAACTAACAAGTTCTTTACGTTCACGCAAACGTTTTAATGCGGCTTTAAGATTTCGTTTTGATTCAGCCGACATCTCTGTATCTTTAGAACCATTGTTAATATTAAGAATTAAAAGTTCGTCATCTCGTATTCCACTTTCTATCTGTACTAGAGACTTAACTAATTCAGGATATTTATTCAGTAAATCTAGTTTTCTTTCCTGTACTGCCATCGATTCTCTCCTTTTAAAATGTAACTAAATTAATTAGGCAAAATTAACTTAGACTTTTAATCCATTCTTCATTAGGAATTTTCTTCCTTATAAACTCTGATTTTAGTTGTTGGAATATTTCGTCTTCACTAAATGATGCTATCATCTCGTCAAATCTTTTATTGTATTCATTTAAAGCAATATCCAAATTCTGTTGTATAGTCTTTAGATTAGTGTCATCAATAATTATATCTTGAACCAATGATAATTGATCAGCACGTTCTTTAGAAACATACAACTCGCCAAAATCTTCAACAACTCTATCTATTTTCTTTCTAATTATTTCTGGAATATCTTCATCAGTAACCACGTCTTCAATATATCTAGAACATTCGTCATCGACATTAAGAAGTAATGCTTGGCATTGTGCGTTGGCTATAAGAGTCAATAATTCATAATCTTCTTTATACATTGTAACAAAATTAATGATTGCTGGCAACATTGAATTAAAATATGCTGCTCTGTCAGGATACTCATATTGAGTACGTCTAACAACTCTGCCACTAGTAGAAATCTCCAATCCACATAATTCAGATGCAAACTCTACCATCTTGTCATCGCCTAAATTGCTAACCAATTTTTTATACGATGTTTTGTTAACTGTACCATCACTATTAAGTTCAATTGAACCATTAGAAAATATAGTGTGGATAGCAAGAATAGGTACTGGCACATCAACATAGTGGTCATATTTTTCAAGTTCAGAACCCGGTTGTGCAAATGTGTCTGCGATACGAACACTATCAAATTTATCGTTAATAAAATTGATAAAACTTGTATCAATACCTGACTCTTCATAGTTAGAATTTTTCATACGGTCATTAGCATATGCCACCATCTTCTCGTAGAAATCTTCAACATTGTTTTTTGTCCTTGTAAAAGATTCGATAATTTCGTCATACTTAACTTTAGCATAATCCGAAACCAACATTCTCTTGCATATAGCATCGCCTTCATCTACATCTTCAAACATATTCATGTATCTAGAATCATTGTTATACTTCTCATACAAAGGGTCAGTAACTGCTTTAGGTGCATATACCATATTGTTTTTTGCATCTTTTAATAATCTTGCACGCAAAACATCTTGATAATTAACAACCACAGATTGTGGTACTGCATTACCTTCGTCTTCTACCGAACCACTAGCCGATGCAATAACATCATACCCCATACCACTATCGTCAGTAGTAGTCTGATAAGACATATCACTGCCATCTATATCAGCAGTAGGTATATGATCTTGGTCATAGTTGTTAACCGCCATATTATTAGCATTGTTTTGGTTAACAAGTTCTTCTACCCCATCAAGATATTGTATATTTTCAGCATTGTTATCATAATCATAATTTTGCATATAGTCGTTATTATTAACAGTGTACTGTATATTATTCTCCATTCCGTTGTTTGAGTTATTTTCCATTTTATACTCCGCGCCATTTTTCAAAGTTACTTTATTTTACCATACATTAAGCATTTTTACAATACAAAATAATAAATTTATATATAATTATTTTACTATAATAGTAATATATATACAAAGAATTATGTTACTGCACACATACAAAATAATACATTGCCACACATAACGCAGTATTTATCATACAAAAAACAAAGTTAATATAGCACTAATAAATCAGTACTTTATGACAAAAAGTCACAAATTAATGTCATAACATATGTAAAATTAAACATATGACTAACAGATAATAGCAAAAACCATATTTTTAAATATACTAATGAATATACAGATAAAGTATATCTGTTATTATCATTATTTATCATATGGATAATAAATAAAAGTTAATACAAACTAGATAGACATATATTTTAATTAAAACAAAATTAAATTAGATATTATGTTAAGTTGTTAAATTTACACCTGTTGCGTACCATGTTTGCCCGCCTGTCATTTATCAAGCGACAGTCGAACTTGGAAGCAAAGCGGACAAGCGACAAACTTGTTTGGCGTAATCTAGGC
>DJSB01000029.1 GCA_002437945.1 Christensenella sp. UBA6345
CCCCTACGGGGTTCACTTCAATGTGCTTACAGTTTTTTTTATTAATTACTCTTTAGTTGTATTATCACTATCTTCAGTTTTTTCTTCACTTACTTCAGTAGTAGTTTCTGTAGTGCTGTTAGATTCTTCATTTGTTTCTGTAGTATTTTGTGTATTTTCTACTTCACTTGTTTCGGTGTTAACAACTTCTTTATTTTCTTCTACTGGATTTTCTTCATCGCTAGTTTTTTCAATATTATGTTTATGTTTAGCCGCTTTTGCTTCTTCTTTTGCTTTACGTTTTTCAGCAAGATACTCAAGTTTTTGTTTCTTTGCTTCTTCTTTTGCTTTGCGGTATTCGTTCCACATAATTTCTTCTTGTTTAGCAATTTCTTCTATTTCACGTTCAATTCTAGCAATTTCTTCTTGAATATATTTTTGTCTTTCAGTAAGTTCTTTAACTTTCTGATTATGCTTAAATTCAATAACTTGAAGAGTATTATCTTTCTTATTGTATTTCTTTGCTTCATCAGCAGCACGTTTATCAAGTTTTTTAATATAACTCTTGAATTCTTTTTCGTATTTTGACTTATCGCTTTCAGTTAAGTTTTCTGTAGCATTAAGTTTATCGTTATATTCACGGGTAACTTTTTCACGTTCTACAATAATTGCTTGTTTGATTTCTTCATATGCTTTTAATCTTTCTTCTTGTAATTTCAAAGCATTTGCTTTATCTTGTTCAAACTGATTAACTAATGATTTAATTTCATTGTCAATATCGCTATATTCTGCATTAAGTTCTTTAATAATTTCGTTACGTAATTCGATACGTTCACGTTTATCTAAATCAACTTCTACAGTTTTTCTTCTATCATATTTGGTTTTGATTTTTGGAGTTTTTGTAAATTTGAATCTTCTAATAGTAGTACCAACAATTGCAATAATAATAGCAAGACTTGTTAATATAGAAGGTACTAATACCCAGTCAAACTTACTACCAGTAAATTCATCACCATTATCTTCAGATGGTGTATTATCTGTTTGTTTTGAAAGAAGGATAGTGTGGTTGTTAATATTTTCTGTTGCTTCGTTGTAGGTTGCTTCAGTAAGTTCACTTACTACAATATCATCTACGAATACATAGCCACTAGCAGTATTATTTTCGCCACCAATACCCAATTTAACAAAGGTTTGTGCGTCTGCATCTGGTTTGATTAAGAATTGGTAGGTTACATAACCATCTTCCAAGTCTCTTTCTGTATCAATTGCGGTAAACATATCGTCATAACCGTCTAATCCGATAAATGCACCATATTTAACTAATTCGCCAGAATCAGTATAATTCTTGGTTTCTTTAGTAATGTTAACTGTTTTAATTTTTATAGCAATTTTATAATATTTGTCTAGGCTTAAATCAATTTTTTGTGCACTTGATAGGGTAAAGTATGCATCATTGATTGAATGTAATGCTAATACATTGTTACCATTAACCGAGCCAGGATTGTTGATTTTTGCAAAAACTTCGTTAATATTTTTACTAGTATCTAATGAACCATATACTACGCCATCGGTTTCGCTATTGTTGTTAGCAGTCCAATTGTATAGGGTAGCAAGTGGTGTGTCACTTTGTGAACGTAAGTCGAATGTGTCACTATCTTGTAAGTTAAGTTCCAATTTATATTGGTTGTCTGACATTGTTGCTTTAAATTCATCTTCAGTAGATGTATTTAAAGTAACATCATCAAAGAATACATATCCGCTTATATCGTTAAGAGCAAGAGTTAAGTCGAATGAAGTATACATATCTCCTACGTGTATAAACATATCTATCTGTTGCCATTGACCATTAGTGTTAATGTTAGATATTTCTTTAACAGTGAAGTCGGAATTTGCAAGTGTAATCTTTGCACCTTTTGTAAGGCTATTGCCTTCATATTGTGTGTTAACCAACATACTTAATTTATAATAACTTCCAGCAGTCATAGATATAGATTCTGATTTATAACTTTGAGAAGTAGTAGAAATGTTGCCCAACATTAATACATTATTACTTGAATTTTCTAGGGTGGCACCTGCTACATTTTGTGCTGGTGTTAATCCTGGATTTGATATTGTTGTGTGTATATTCTTTTCAGTAATAAAATCTGTTAACATCTTAAACTGGTCTGCTTTAGTATTGATTATACCAGTAAGATTGTATTCTTCATTATAATTTTCGTCTGTAGTTAATGTCCAGTTACTTGCGGTAAGTGGGTAGGTTAACTCTTTTTCAGTTTTTTGAGTAATATTGAAATTACCATTAACTATTGTAAATTGTGTATTATCTTTGTTGTATGAATATGTTGCATTTGTGCCACTAGAGTTAGCATCAGAGAAATCAGTATAACTTATTCTTTGAACAGTAATGTTGTCGAAGAATACATATCCAGTAGTTTTAGATTCTTCTGTACCCAACCATAGTTGTAATGTAACTTTAGTATCTTTTAGTGGGTGACCTTCAGCAAATATCTTGTATTCTGTCCAATTGTTTGTGGTGGAATTTGATGATAATGATGTAGATGTGGTTAGGGTAGCGGTAGTAGCAGTAAATTCTTCATCATCGTCTTCTTCATTTTCGTTAACTTCTTCTAATTTAACGGTAGCACCATTACCAGTAGCACAATCAGATTTTGCCCATACAGATATTAAATATAATTCATTTTGTTTTAATGTAAACTCATTGGATTTGATACCCTGTGCGCCACTAGTCTTGTTGTACATAAATAATATGCTATCATCACTTGCTTTATAGTTAGTACCTGGGTTAACTATACCTTTTTCTGTATCATAATTAGCATCATAGTTTCCTGTAGTAATAACTTTACATTTTTGATCACTAGTATAACTATTTTCTATTGTTGTCCAACCATTAATAGCATTTGGATCACTTGCTACTGAATCTGCATTGAATGAAGGGTTGTTAACAACATTTTCGTAAATTGGGTTAAACAAACATATATTTTTAGAACGGGTAGTATCTGAATTGTTAACCTTTGTACGATATGATGTTTCACTATATCTTGTTAGGCTAACTTTGTTAAAGAATACTGCACCTTGGCAAACATCATTTTCTTCTTTACTACCTAGCCATAATTCTAGGGTAGCAGTTTCTGATGTAAATGCGTTGGTTTCTATAAATAATTCATAAGTTTCCCAAGATTCGTTGGTAGTAATACTTCTTATGCTTGCGTCAATTTTGCTGTCGCTTAAACCACTTAAATAAATGCTTGCTTTAGCCTTATCATTAGTTCTTACAGTAACTGCGATAGAGTAGTAACTATTGGCATTAAGAGTAAAACTACTACTTGTGTATCCAGCACGTCCAAAACCGGCATAACTATTAATCATAAGGTGTTTGTATAAAGTGTCATCACTACCAGCAGAAATGTTGCCAGGAGCAGGAGTTACAGATTCCTTTAATTCATAATCATCTTTATATTTTGAGAATGAAGAATCCGAAACATTAACTACACCTTTTTTAATATTTTCATTATTAAGTGGGTTGTTAAAAGTCCAACTATTTGGATTATATGGAGTAGTGGAAGTACTATAAGATGTAAAGTCATTGTTAGATATTGAACTTTGTACTTCGGTAAAGTTAGCCAAAACTGGGTTGTCTATATTTCTTTGGTAATTGCTTACTAAAAAAGAAGTGCTAAACACACTTAATGCTAACATACCACCTACTAGGAATTTTTTAAATCCATATTTTTTGTTTTTAAATTTCATAATACACCATGCTTTTATATTTTTGCTTTATATACTTATAAACAATTAATATTATATATAATATTGGGTTTATAAGCAACTAAATTAATTATACTATAAAAATATTGTACGTGACTACTTAATAAAGCAATTTTTTACCAAAAATAATCAAATATTTTTAATGAATTTATAAATGATTTTGGCTATAACAAAGTGAAGTTAAAATTTACTATGATAACTACAATAAAAAATAATTGGTAAATTTTGGTAACACTGATAGTATATTCTTTTTTAAATTTTTTACTCATAACATTTTTATATTTTACACAAAATATTGATATGAAAAAAATTGCATATAAAACTCTTAATTTACATCTTAATAAACAACTACCCGCACAGATATATAAATTTACTATGCCTAGACATATGCCTAAAAACAAATATCATTATACTCACATATTAACTAAAGGCACTATGTTAAGACCAGTTCTTATGGTAAAGAAAAATAATAAATGGAAAGTGGCATATAAGACTAGACTTAACCAGTTTAATTGTGTATACATCTACAAACAAAGGTTGTGTGATGATTATAAGCCAAAAACTAAAAATGTTTTTTATTTTACCAAACATAAAAAGAGTTTTTTAAGTACTCTATCAGTTCTTGCTTTAGGACTAGTAATTGGCTTTATTAACGGATTTTGGGGCGGTGGTGGTGGTATGGTTTGTGTACCCACACTTACAGGTATTATTAAACTTAAAGATAAAAAAGCACATGCTACTGCCATACTTATAATGTTGCCATTAAGTATTGCTAGTTTTGTGGTTTATTTAATCAAAGGCTCACTAAAATGGAATATTGCTGGGGTGGTATCTGGTGGATTTGTTGTAGGTGGAGTACTTGGAGCATTATTGTTAAAAAAGATTAATAATATTGTGCTTCAAATATTGTTTGCTATAGTTATTATTGCAGGCGGAATTAAAATGTTGTTATAAACTAGAAGTTAAAAGTTAATTAACTCACATTTAAAATAGCAGGATTCAATTCTGCTTATAAAATCAAAAATTTTGAATTTAGTAACAGTTGGTGTAAATATTACTTTAGACTTTAGTATGTATTATGTAAAAATGGCTTTATATAGGACAAATAATTAAATTTCAGGTGAATAATTATGATATGGTATGTTGTAGCAGGTATAGTTAGTGGAGTTGTAGCAGGTATGGGTATGGGCGGTGGCACATTGCTTATACCTATTCTTACTATATTTTTTAGTGTGGCACAAGCGACAGCACAAGGAATTAATTTATTTGCGTTTTTGCCATGTGCTGTTGTAAGTCTAATAATTCATATTAAAAATAAACTTGTAGATTTTAAAGTGGGTTTGCTTATAATTGCAAGTGGCTTGATAAGTAGTATACTGGGTAGTATTCTGGCAGTTAATACTACAAATAAAACTTTAAAAATATTGTTTGGTATATTTTTATTACTAATAGGTGTTTATCAAGGGACAGTGGCTATATGTGGGATTATCAAAAATAAGAAAAATCAATTCAAAAAAATTACATGTAAAAAGATATATAGATTTAATCAAAGTAAAAATGCAAAAGTTATGTCACAATATCGCTAACTTTTAATATGATAACGATAATTAATTGTAAATTATTTGCTTATTGATTGATGATATGATACAATTTAATATCAAAAGTAAGGAGATAATTATGGCAGCAGTAGTAGATAAAAAAGTATGCGTTGGTTGTGGTGCTTGTACAGTAACTTGTCCAGTAGAAGCCATCAAACTTCTAGATGGTGTTGCACAGATTGACCCAGTAAAATGTATTTCTTGTGGTGCTTGTGCGGCTACTTGTCCAGTAAGTGCAATTAAATTACAATAGTATATTTTGTAAAGATTAATTTGTAATTATGGTTACAAGTTAATTTTTTTTGTTAATTTTTTTCTAAATTTGCTTTAGTACCTATACAAATTTTTTTATTTATGGTATATTATTATTGCATAGTGTGAAAAATGTGTACATTTTGCATTTTTAGATTATGTGACGAGATAATTTTGGCTTTTTGATGGGCTAAATTAATTGAAATTAAGACATATTTTAAGGAGTGTTCAGATTGGAAAAGATAGCAATTATTGAACTAGACACAACAAAAATTAAATTAGTATTCGCTGACGTTATTAGTAATAAGTCGTTTTTGGTGTATGACCATGTAGACGTACCTATTAATCTTATGAAAGAATTTAATAACGAAAATATTATTAAATCTACTATCATTAAAGATGTAGTATGTATCTTATCTGTATTTAAAAAGATGATAGATAGTGAAGGTATTACTGATGTTATTTGCGTAACTACTAGCAAAATCAGTGAAGCCAAAAACCAAAATGGTTTCTTAAACGAAATATTTAGTATCACTAATCTTAAATTTAACATTTTAACACCAGAACAAGAGATTAATTACATATATACTGCTGTTATTAATTCGTTCAATAAGCCAAAAGCATTAATTGTTAGTGTATCTAATTATCAGACAGAATTTTTGCTTTATAATAGAAGAAATGTGCTTAACACTTGTGTTATACCTTATGGTTCTATTAATTTGGCTGAAAAATTTGAAGGTTTATCTACTAAAGAGATGATGGATAAATCTAAAGAATTTGTTTATGAACAATTAAAACAATATGATTGGATATTTAACCTAGAAGAAGAATATGAAATTATCGGTGTAGGTGATGTGTTCTTAAGTTTAGGCGAGATAAGTCGTAGAGCAAGAAAATATCCATTACAATTAGAACATAATTATACTTTATCTAGTCAAGACCTTAATAAAGTGTATGATGTTGTTTCTAATATGGAGATTACCAAAAATTCAAAAATTAAAGGTGTTTCGGTAGATAATACAAGATCTATGCCTACTGGACTTGCTATAATTTCTGCTATTGTTAATAACGGTAATAAGACCGAACTTACAATTAGCAAAAATGGCTTAATTAACGGCATTTTACTTAACACAGTTATACCACTAACTTTGGAAAAACCTATTAGTGATAATCTAGGATATAGCCTACAAGTACTTAATGAATTCTATGATAAGAAACCTAACAATGCCGAGCATGTTTATGATTTAAGTATGATATTATTTAAGCAACTTAAAGTATTGCATAAACTTAATCGTAGTTATGTTAGAGTATTAAGAGTGGCAAGTTATATGTATGCTTGTGGATTAAGAGTTACCAATGATAGCCCTGAAAAGATAAGTTTTAATATTATTCTTAATTCTCAAATATATGGTGTATCTCATAAAGAGTTGGTTCTTGCTGCATTTACATCAATTTTAAGAGACATAGATAACTTTAATCTATCTGATTGGGTTAAATATAAAGATTTGGTTAATGAAGAAGACCTTGATGCTGTTAAGAAATTGGCAGTTATATTACAGATTGCTTCTAGTCTTGATTGTACAAAGTTTGGCAATGTGATAGATGTAAGTTGTGATATACTAGGCGATAGTGTTATTATGAAAACTATTACAAAAGGCGAAGTTCCACTAGAAATTCGTCAAGCCAAGTTGGCTAGTGTTGATTTTAAACGTGCATATAATAAGAATTTAGAAATTTTATAATTACATAGTTAATTAACAAAACCATATAAATTTGACTTTGGTTCAAAATTATATGGTTTTTTCTTTTTAAAATTAATATATTTTGCTACAATATAGTCAGGAGATAATATATGGCTTTATTTAATTTAGGTATTGAATTAGGTACATCTAACACAGTTATTTATATGGCAGGCTTGGGAGTAGTTTTAAAAGAGCCTTCTTGTATTGCTGTAGAAACTGTTAACAACAAACGTGTTGTTAAATGTGTAGGCAATGAAGCGAAGAAATTAATAGGGAAGACTAACAATAGTGTCGAAGTTATTTTCCCTATAAGTGAAGGCGTTGTACACAATTTTCAACTTGCAAGACTTATGTTAAAGGAATTTTTAAAGAAAGTAGCACCTACTGGATTATTTAGACGCAAAAATAAAATTGTATTTATACATTCTTGTGGTTTAACATATGAAGAAAAGTCATTATTAAGAGACTTGGCATATTCACTTAATATAGTGACTATAGCATTTATACCTGCAGGGGTATGTGCATTAATAGGTATGGAAGTCGAAGAAAATGACCCTAATTCGCATATGATAGTTAATATAGGCGGTGGTGTAACTGATATATGTATCATTAATAATAATCATATTATTAGGGGTGCTACGATTAATGTGGGCGGCAACCAGATTGATGCACATATATACGATTATGTTAAATCCCAATATCAATTAGAATTGGGGCAAAATACAATAGAAACTATCAAAAATAGTATAGGCTCTTTACTAATCAATGATATTAGTTCGATTAATGTAGTTGGTATGGAAATAGATACAAAAAGACGTAGAGAAATTCAACTATTCTCACAAGATATTTTACCTATATTAGAAGGTGCATTTGGTAAAATCGGCGAAGCATGTGAATCTATTATTAGTATGTGTAGTAGTGAAGTGCTAAAAGATATTAATCAATATGGTATATATGTTTGCGGTGGTGTAAGTAATATAACAGGAGTGGACAAATATATGTCAAAAATGCTTAATCTTCCTGTTTATGTAGATACTGATCCTGATAGTTCGGTAATAATGGGTATGGGTAATTTATTAAATAACCAGAATTTATTGATGGAACTATGCAAGACATATAGATAAAGTCGAAATATAATTAAAATGTAGAATAATTTGGTTTTATGTAAACCAAATTATTTTTTTTCTTTTCTAAAAGCCTTTTGTATTTACTTATATTTTTAATGTTATTAAACTTAAACTAAAGTTTAATTTAAGTAGGTATGATATGGCTAGAAAAATTGTAATTACTTCTGGTAAAGGTGGGGTAGGCAAAACTACAATCACTACCAATATAGGTATTGCACTCAGTAATTTGGATTTAAAAGTACTTATTATGGACGTAGATTTTGGACTTAATAATCTTGATGTTGTGATGGGCGTAGAGAATAGAGTTGTTTATGATATAATAGATGTTCTTAACGGAAAATGTCGTACAAAACAAGCATTAATACAAGATTTTTTTAATCCTAATTTATATATTTTACCTAGCGTGCATTCACTTAATAATATTAATATAACTAGCGAACAGATTAAATTTATTATTTCTCAAGTGGAAAGTATGTTTGATTATATATTGATTGATTGCCCAGCAGGGATAGAAATAGGTTTTCATCGAGCAGTAAAATGTTCGGACGAAGCCATAGTGGTTACAACACCACATATATCTGCTATACGTGATGCTGATAAAGTAATATCACTATTACATAGTTACCAATTAACTGATACTAAATTAGTGGTTAATAGGGTGCGTGGGGACTTGGTGGCAAGTAAAGAAATGTACAGTGCAGATACAATAAAAGATTTTTTAAATATAGACTTACTAGGAGTTATACCTGATGATGACGGAGTTAATTTATCATTAAATACAGGTACTCAAATTAATAAATCAAGTATGGCATATCAATCATTTATGATGGTGGCACGCAATATACATTTAGGCGAAAGAAATATATTCGATTATACAAAAAAGTATAGGGGAATTATAGGGAATATTAGAAAGAAAATAAGGAAGTACGTATAATGAAAGAATTAGAATATGAGAATAGATTGAAGAATATATTGGTTATAGATAAACAAGACAATCCATTAAAAATAGTGAAAGTACTTAAGTCTGATATACTCAATGTATTAAGTAATTATATGGACATAACCAATGATGATCTAGATCTAACAATAACTGTAGATGAATATGGTAACTTTATTTTTAATGCGTATTCTAAAGTAAGAAGATTGAAAAATTTAAGCGCAATACTTAACTAAATTGTAATAATAATAGTTTTATAGTCATATTATTTTTAGTAAATAGGGAGTGTAGTATTATGAAAATTAAACTAAATTCACTAACTAAAAAAGAAATAAAACACCTGTATGTTAAAAAGATAACTAAAAATAATTTTATGACTTTTTCAGTAACAATTTTGCTAGTTGTTATGTTGGTTTTAGGATTAAAATTTAGTAATAATTTTTCGGGTTATGACCAATTATGTACTAAAGTTTATAATCCTATCAATCCACTTTTTAATGATAATGCGGGTATAATGTTTACTAGTAAAGTGCTTGATAAATTAAGTAAAAAGACATTAAAATTTATAACTCCTATTAAATGTAGTAATATTGAATTTAGTGATGGAGATATTAATTATACGATAGATGCAAGTATTATGATTATCTCTCCAGAAGATGGAATTATTAATAGTATAGGATATTTGCCCAATGGCGAAAAATATATAGAAATTGCTCATTCTAAAAATATAGTTTCTCGTATAGAAAACATATATATTACTGGTGTTGTTGCAGGGCAAGTTGTGGCTAAAGGAAAAGACATTGCTACTGCTAGTATTGGTAGTGTTGTTAAGTTTTCTGTGTATGAAGACGGGGCAAAAATCACTAATTTAAGACTAAATAAAAATGTGATTTCATGGGAAAAATAAAGTTTGAATTTCACCCGTTATTTATAATCATTGCATTTTTTATTGTTTATTTTGGTTGGGCTTATCAATTTTTAATATATTTTATTGTTTTATGTTTGCATGAGTTTGCACATTATTTTGTGGCAAAAAGACTGGGTTATGTGCTAAATAAAATGGTGTTTATGCCATATGGTGTAGGTTTAGGTGGTAAAAATCAAATTATAAATTCTCATCACGAAATTATGATTGCTATGGCTGGACCTGTGTTTAATATTATTTTGGTATTATTAACAATAGTGATTTGGTGGCTTTTTCCAGTCAGTTACGTATATACAGATATTTTTGTTTTTGCTAATTTAACTTTAGGTATTTTTAATCTTTTACCATTGTTTCCGCTAGATGGTGGTAGAGTATTGGTATGTCTGCTTAACAAAAAAATTAACATTAATAAAGTGTATTTAATTATGAAAATTATGGGTATTATAGGTAGTGCTATTTTTGCCTTACTATTTATTTTATCAGTATTTTCAAAAGTTAATTTAACATTCTTTTTTATCTCTTTATTTTTATTTTCATCTTGTTTTGGTAATGATGCTAATGTGTATTTTGAACGCACCCATGTTGTTAATTTAAGCAAAAATGTATCTAATCCTGTGCCAGTTAAACATTACATAATTAATAAAAACACACCACTATATAAATTGGTTAAATATATAAAATCGGGTGATTATACTATCTTTTATTTAATGGATAATAACAAAATTGTTAAGGTAATTACCGAACAAGAATTAATCAAGATTTTAGAAAAAAAATAAGACATAGATATTTTAGTTCTATGTCTTTCATTGTACTAATAATTTATTGCTTATAATTGGTACTTATATATATTTTGTTTATAATCAAATGACAAAATTTCTAAAATTAAGTAGAATAATTATATAATAATTATTTTTAACTATAAAAGGTGGGTTATATGCCATACTACATTACAAAAGATATTATTAATAAGTCAATCATTAATATTTTTAGTGATTCAAAAATTGACAATCAAACTAGAGAATTGATAAGTAATGACCTTGAAAATCTCGAATTAAATGTGCCTAATAGCAATCAATATTGCGAGATAATTAAGAAGGCAAATTTAGACAATGCAAGTTTATTTAATGTATCCGATATGCTATTTCAATTGAAAGATTTTAAGTTTTATTTAGGATATGTAGTTAATATATTGATTGAAAGTTGTCACTATAATGATTTGGTAAGATTTTTTTCACATATGTTTGTTAATCATATTGGCGATGTCAATTATGTAAGTAAAGACTTTAACTATGAATACAATGAAAGATATTTTGATAGATTTATTGAATCGGTTAAATATTGTGGCATCGACAATTTTAGAATAATACCATTTTTATTTTATGTATATAACAGTGATATTAATGAAGAATGTCATAAATTCTATCGTCCTAGTCTTGAATTTTTAAAAGGTATTATTGCTAATAATGAAGCAAGTTATCTTAACTATATTAATAATCCAGATAATTATTTAACTGGTTATAAGATTTATCTTGATATTTTTGATAAAAAAGGTGCAGATAGATTGATTGATAACTTAATTAATCATAATTATCCATCACTTGATTTATTAATCGAATTATTCTTATACAAAAAAGATGTATGTTTAAATCAACTTAAACAATTCATTATTTGTCAGACAGGGGAAAAACAAATTGATGCACTTAAGTTCTATTTAACTTTTGCACAAGACGTTAAACCTACTTTGCCAGAGTTGTATGAAAAGATAAAAGAAGAAGATGTTAAATCTTTACTTAAAGACGAAATCGAATTAAGCAAGAATGCCAAGTTTAATACTGTAAAAGATTTTGTTGATTATGTTCAACTTGATGATAATACTAATGTAGAAGAAGGTATAAGTACTAAATATTTAGTTTACTTAAAAAATAATCAAAAGGCTGATGACAAAATTTTATCATATATTTTTAATATTTTTAAAAACATATCTTCTCCAATAGTAATATCAAAATATAAATATTTAAAAGAATTCTTCACTGAAGCCGAATTAGATAATTTAGGCAATAGACTTTTATTTTCCATGAATAATAGAATCGATAATGATGATAAATGGGTTGTTACACTTATATGTACTTTATGTTCGCAAGATATTGTATCTAAACTTGTAGATATTGTTCCTACTTGTCTAGGCAATGTAGAATTAAGTAACTTTGTTTTAGGGTGCTTGGTAGAAACCAATAATTCTAATGTTATAGGACTTATAAAACAATTGTATATGGAAAGCAACAATAAGCAAGTGTACTATAACTATCTAGAGATTCTAGCAAAGAATAATGGCATAACAGCATTAGACTATCTAGACGAAATGGTAAGTAATTATGGACTTAATGATGATTGTGAAAGAAAAATTGTTTGCAACGGAGATACGTTGGAATTTAAAATTTCTGATAATTTATCTATAAAAGTTTACAATTTAACTCGTGGACAATATATCAATCTTAACAACCCGCAGTTTGTTGATACTGCTGATGCTATAGAATACTTTAATCAGTTAACACATGAAGTCAGAACACAGATAGATAAATTCTATAATGCATATGTTAATAGAAGAACATGGACAATTGCAACATTTATAGCCAATATATTGTCTAATCCAATTTTGAAAAAGATTAGTTCAACTTTAACTTGGGGAGCATATATAAAAGATACATTAGTTAAAGTTTACGAAACATCGGAAGATGTTATGCAAGAACCCAATCAAGAAGTAAGGATAGGACTTGTGCATCCAGTAGAAATGAATAATAAAATGCATAAAGAGTTCGAACCATTTAAACAGATTAATAAACAAGTTTTTGTTGCTAACAATGCTAATTACTCTAATTCGTACTCTAACGAATTTAATGGTGTTCTGGTTAATGATATTTCTTTTAGTACACATATGCGTGCTTTAGGATATAAATTAAGCGCCACTGATGGCTCGTATTATTACAAAACACTTAAGCATGATAACTTATTTATAAAAGTAGAATTAATTAAATCTAGTATACGTAGTTCAAGTATAGTAGGTAATATTAAATTCTATAATCTTAATCTGGTTCAAACCACTAATTTAAAATATAATTTTAAAGATGTTAAACCTGAAGATGTAGGTAGTATCAATCGTAGAGTGTATAGTGATATTCTTAACGATGTCTATGATGCTTGCTATTAATAAAAAAACAACTATGCTATGTAATTGAATTTTGATAATTCTTTTACAATAGCATAGTTTTTTTGTTTTATTCTTTTTCTACATAATTGTCAGAATTGTTAGCCACAAAAGTATCGTTACCACAATTAGGGCAGGCTGGTAGCATACATGTGCAATCTAGTTCAACATGAGTACCGCAATTGCAACATATATATTCTCCTTTGGATTGTTTTGTGTTACAATGACATACGCAATTACAAGCCATAATAATTTCTCCTTTATATTTTTTTAGTAGAATCTGCAAATTTTGTAAAAATATACTTTTTATATTGTTTTTATTACAATATTTTTATATACTTTGATTGTATGAAACAAATATTTAATCCGAGACCTATCTTTGCGGCATTTGTATGCTTAATTTTAGGGATTGTTGCTACTACCAATATTATTTTAAGTCGCTCTATAATCAATATTATAGTGCTTGTTTTTGCTTGTATAATATTAATAGGCTTGGGTGTAATACTTGTATTTAATATGTTTAAGCAGTCATTGTCTAGATTAAGATTACTAGTGATTGCTTTTTCTTTCGTAGCCTTAATAATTGGGAGTGTTATTGGTACAATTGTTATTACTCAACCTATCAAAGAATATTCTGGCGAAGTGTCTGTTAGTGGTACAGTTAGTACAATTAAGGAGTATAGCAACGCAAAAATATATTATCTAGAAAAGGTTAAGATTAATGGTAATTCATCTAGTGGTGAATTAGAATTAATTGTATTTAATAAAGGTAAAGATATAGATATAAAAGTTGGTAATAAAGTTAAAAGTGTAGCAGATATATCAACTATTGATAAAAGTAATAAAAATTTATATTTTCTTGCCAATAATGTGGTATATAAAGCAACTACTCAAATAAGTAACTTAACTTATGATAATTCGATGAACTTTAAGTACTGGATTAAAAACAAAATTAAAGATAATATGAATAAGCATATGAATTCGGGTAACGCAGATATTTCATATTCAATTATATTTGGCGAAAAAGAGAATATGAATAATGACACGTACAAAGTATTTAGTTATTCAGGTATTGCACATATATTAGCCGTATCAGGTTTACATATAGGATTTTTAGTAACAATGTTATTGTTGTTATTTAAAGTATTTAGGCTTAACCGCCATCTATCTAATGGTATTATAATATCAATTTTAATTTTCTATGCAAGTTTGTGTAATTATACTCCGAGTGTAACTAGGGCAGTTATAATGTCTATAATCTTAATACTAGCAAAAACATTTAATCGTCAGTATGACGGACTTAATTCTATATCAATGGCAGGATTAATTATACTTTTGGTTAATCCATTAAGCATATATTTAGTTGGTTTTCAATTAAGTTTCTTATGTGTATTTAGTATCATGGTATTTGCTTCTCCAATCACAAAATTATTAACTAGTATTAAATGTCCTTATAAATTGGCCAATTCTATGGCAGTGTCATTATCAGTCAATATTGGTGTTGCTTGTGTAATGCTTCAAAACTTTAAGCAAGTAAGTTTAATTTCTGTATTGTCTAATATGGTAATTCTGCCTATCTTCTCTGTATGCTTTTGTACTATGTTTTTGGTATTATTCTTGGGATTAATATTCCCATTTGTTAATTATGTATTAATAATTCCTAATGTGTTATTGCATTTTATTAAATTACTTGCCAACTTTTTCTGTAATATCAATATAGTTAATTTTGAAGTAATGCATTTTAGTTATGTATTAGTGGCTTTAGGTATAATAGCATCATATATTTATCATTTTGCACTTGTAAAAATAAGTATAAGAAGATGGATATGTGTAGTAACTGCTATAGTAATTATAGCATCAGGATTTTTAATTAATATTCCACAAAAATTTAATTATAATTATGTTATGGTTAATGTTGATAGTACCGGAGATTATGCATTCATAACCAACAAAGATACTCGTGTCTTAATAGTTAATGATATGTATAATTCGGCTGATATTATAGAAGACCTTAACGAAATTAAGGTTAACCATATTGATTATATAGTGGTTAATAAATATAGCGTTAAGCAAAAAGATATGATTAATGAGTTAATCTCTAAATACAAAATAAAAGTTATGTATGTAGATTCTAGAATGGAAAATATTATATATAATTCGTTTAGTCGTAATATCTTTGTTAGAGTAATAAGTGACGATAACAATACATTTACAATTAATGATATTAATTTTAAAATCGTGGGTGGTTTAGATGAAAATTTGGGTGTAATAGCCAATTATAATGACACTTCAATATTAATCCTTAATAACAATGCCAACAATTCTAAATTAAAATTGTATTTAGACGATAATATATATGATTATGTGATTACTACTAAAGGTACAGACTTTAAAGATTTACAAGCAAAAACAATAATTAATCGTAATAATATTAGCGAGTTTGAATTTAAAAATTTACTGGACAATGTTAAGGCTTAACTAGACTAAATATGAAAAAATAGGTATACTATAAATATGAAATATGTAGAGTTAAAAAGTTCATTAAAAAACAATATTTGTAATAATTATCTGTTATTTGGGGCAGATGAATTTTTGCTTAACAAAAGTGTAGAACTTATCTTTAAAGCACTTAATATCAATGTCGTGGATATGAACTATCAAAAGTTTTTAGGTGAAAGCATTGATTTTGATGATGTCATTAAAGCACTTGATACTATGCCAGTTTTTGATGAAAGAAAATTGGTAGTAGTATATCTTAATGTAAAAACCAGTGTAACCAATCTTAATAAACTTAACAATTATTTAAAATCACCCAATCCACAAAGTGTATTAGTGTTAGTAGTAGGCGATAACATTAACGATGTAAAGTCTATTGAATCACGTTTTGAAAAAGTAGACTGTAATAGATTAAGTGAAGATGTAGTTAATAAGTTTGTACTTAACGAACTTAAAAAAGCCAATACCAATATTACAGTATCAGCACTAAAGACACTTAATGAGTATTGTGTGTATGATTTAACAAAGATAGTTAACGAATTGTCCAAACTTATAAGTTATGTTAGCGATAAAAAACTTATTGAAGAACAAGATGTTAAATTGTTGGTTAATAAGACTTTAGAGTTCCAGATATACGAACTTACCGAAAACCTTGCAAAAAAGAATAAAAATAGGGTATTTGAAATTCTAGATATTCTTAAATCTAAAAAAGATGTTTATCGTACTATTATGCCATTAATTTACAACCATTTTAGACGTTTGTTTTATGTGGCAACATCTAAAGAAGCAAAGAGTGAACTAGGCATAATGCTAGGTGTAAAAGACTATGCTATTACTGTAGCATATAAACAAAGTAAAATGTTTACTAAAGTCCAATTAAAGAATATTCTTAACGATATGGAACAATTGGATTATGAACTAAAAACTAGTGCTATATCCAATGATTTGGCTATAGATTACTTGGTGCTAAAAATACTTAACTATTAAAGATAGTAATAAATGAAAAAATAAAGCAATATTTACAATTTTTTTACTTGCAATAATTATATTAATGTGCTAAAATATTGCAGATTTCAAAAATATCAAATATATTCAAGGAGAAAACAAGTGGCAAACATTAAATCAGCAAAGAAGCGTATTAAAGTTATTGATCGCCAAAGAGCAGAAAACAAATTTGTAAAAGCAACTATCGCTACTTATACAAAGAAATTTAGAGCATTAGTTGAAGAACGCAAGTTTGATGAAGCCGAGGTTAAACTTAAAGAAACTATTAGTTTGATTGACAGTGCTGAATCTAAAGGTATTCTACATAAAAACAATGCTTCTAGAAAAGTTGGCAGATTGTCTTATGCTTTAGCAAAAGCAAGATTTGAAGCAAAACCTGTAGAAGAAGTAGAAGTTAAACCAGAAGTTAAAGCCGAAGTTAAAGAAACTAAAGTTGAAGAAACTCCAGTTGCTAAAAAGACTACTAGAAAGACTGCTGCAAAAACTGCAGAAGTTAAAGAAGAAAAGCCTGCTAAAAAAGCAACTAAAGTTACTGCAAAGAAAGAAGAAAAAGCAGATAAAGCAGAAAAACCTGCTAAAAAGGCTACAAAGAAAACTACTAAAGCCGAATAATAAAAATCACCATAGCAATTGAAGTGAACCCCATTTTTG
>DJSB01000031.1 GCA_002437945.1 Christensenella sp. UBA6345
TTCGACTCCGCTTACGCTACGTTTTAGAACTGACAAGTATAAGGTGAATATATAGATAACAAAAAGGTACTAGAATTAACTAGTACCTTATTTATATTTAATTTATTAGTTTAATCTACTATACGAGTAATTATATTATCATAGAATTGTTCGTCTGAAATAGCATTCCAGTCGAATCGACTTGGGCATATACCCATAACATCTTTCCAAGTACTTACATTGCCAGCATCTTTTCCATAAGTTATACCATTCATTGCCCAACCTATTTCTTTAAGATAACCATCGATAAATTCTTCTTGAGTGTGTTGGGTATCGACATACTTATATACGTCATAAGCAGGTTTTTGCACTTCCATATTGTATGTATACAATCCAAAGTATGCACTTTCGCCTGGGTTGTCAATAAGTCTATAATATATAAGTGCTTTTATACAACTTAAGTTGGCACATTTATAATATATATAAGTTATTCCTGCGGCTTGTTGTCTACGTTGAAGATCTAGAGTTTCTTGTGCAATAGGAGATGATGAAGATACACCACCTTCAGTAATGTAAACATCTCTTACATTACCAAAATATCTTTTTGCACTCTGCTCTAAATATAATTGTAATATCTCTAGATTAGTCCATGTTAGTGCAAAAGAAGTAAGTGATCCATTAACACTACCACCAGCAACGTCATCATACCAGAAGTTAGGCACTGTTAAGTTACGTCCATATGGATGAGCAGCAATACCCCAGTTATAGTTGCCTTCTTTTAGTGTCTTTGAACATAATAAATCTAATATTTCTTTTACGCTATAATCTCCGCCCTTACCAGCCCAATAGTGTGAGATTGAAACAAGAACGGTAGTTTCTTTACAATATTTTTTAAGTGCTATATTGGCTATACGCATTTGACGTTCGTATTCTTCGACATAATCGTTAAGTGATAATGCAGATTGAGTAGGCGAAACAATATTGTTCCAAGAACCAGACAAGTCTATTTCATTACCGATAACATAAGTCTGAACTCTACCATATTTAAAGTTGGCTGTTTCGGTACAATATCTTTTACCTAAAAATTCCATAAATGCAGCCCAATAGCCTGCACCATATTCATTGGCGGTGTTAAGTTGGACATATTTTGATTTAGCAACACTAGCAGTTGCTGGATATGTCAAAAAGTATGGTTGAATATACTTATCTGCCACATTGTGCATAAGCATAATGATAGTCATACGGACATTCTCGCTAGTATAAGTCTTAATCAAAGAATCATAATATGGAAGATAACTACTATTATCTGTCCTAAAGTAATATTTTTTACCATTATAAATAATACTTTCTGCTTTTTCTGTAGTAACATCATTACCACTAGCATCTAGTCTATGTATATACAATTGTCCATTAATTTTTTCTTCCCTATAGTTAATAGGTGTAATCAATCCAGTAGATTCATTATACAATTCGTTAGGGACAATCATATTATCTATTAAGAAATTAATTTCGGTGTAACTACAACCCAAATCTGCTACTCTGTCAGTGTATCTATCATCACACATTAAACCTTTTAAGTTGGTAGGTTGAGTAGGGTCTGCGTCTTTACTAATAGGTTCGATATCAGTGCAATACAATGGTCCTGCCATAATATCGCCCGCATCGTCCAAGACATAGTATTTTTTATATACACCATCGTTGCCGTCAATGTCATATCTATCCAAAGTAATAACATTATCTTCGCCACCTTCAATAACTGTAACTTCTTGTGGGTCAAACACTATATCATCAGACAAACCAGTATTTTCTTCCCCATAAAGATATTGATAAGGATTAAGTGAAACAAGGTTGGCTTTTGTACCTACATCTCCTACACCACTTACTTTAATAGTTATAGAATTTAAAGACGATGTGATATTAAAATCATAATCAGGTTGAGATTCACCATTATCATCTTCGTCATAACCACTATCAATATCAAAGTCAATAGGGTTAAAAGTACAACCAGCAAACACAAAAGAAAAAGACAACAATACAATCAATATTAAACTTATATGCTTAAGTTTTTCTCTCACGTTATAATTCGTGCCTACAATTACTAGGCACACACTCCTAATATTAATACATATATTATATATAATATATGAAAATTTATCATTTGATACTATAAAATGCTAAAATTTGCCAATATTTTTAGATATTTTACTAAAAAAATCAAACTTGTATTGATATAAATTATATTCTATTAAAAACCTAATATATTTTTCGCAAAATGAAGTAAAATAATCATATAAGTGTGAGGAAAAATATGCTAGAGTTAATCAATGTATCAAAGATATACAAAACAAAAAGTGAAGATGTTCACGCCTTAAATAAAGTTAATTTATACTTCCCTAACAAGGGACTTGTTTTTGTTACAGGTAAAAGTGGAAGTGGTAAAACTACCCTACTTAATGTTATAGGTGGTTTAGATGATTTTAGCGAAGGCGAAATTATAATCAAAGATAAAAGCACAAAAGATTTTACCAAAGCAGATTATGACAGTTATCGTAATACCTTTTTGGGTTTCGTGTTCCAAGAATACAACTTGCTAGATAATATGACTATATCCAAAAATATTAGTCTTGCTACCGAATTGCAAGGATTGAAAGACGACCCAAAACGTGTAGAAGAAATATTAAAAGAAGTAGACCTAGTAGACGTAGGCGATCGTAAGCCACAAGAATTGTCTGGTGGACAACGACAAAGAGTGGCTATAGCAAGAGCGATTATCAAAAACCCTGACATTATACTAGCGGACGAACCTACTGGAGCACTAGATACCGCCAATGGTATACAAGTTATTAATCTACTTAAAAAATTGTCAAAGACAAAATTGGTTATTGTAGTATCGCACAACCTAGAACTTGCTAATCAATATGCAGACCGTATTATTGAACTTGAAGATGGTAATGTAAAAAGCGATATTACTATAGACATAGAAAAACGTAAGCACAGAAATGTAAAAAGCAACAAAGAAGTAGTAAGTATTAAACGTGGTGCAGACTTAAAAGAAAAAGACCTTTTAGAAATAAAAGATGCAGTTAAAAAAGGTAAATCTATACAAGTAATAGATAACATCAACATTATAAAAAAGAAGACAAAAGTTGATAGAGACAATATAGATTATAAGACCCATCCATTTATAAAAACCAAGATGAAATTTTGGGATACAATCAAATTAGGACTGGCAGCATTTAAAGGAAAAACAATGAGATTGGTAGTTACTATACTACTATCTGCATTAGCATTTTCCGTATTTGGTATGTTTGACGCAATGTCCATATTTGACGAAAATCGTCTTACAACCAACACTCTTAAATCTGCTATTACTCCATCAGTAACCTTAACTACTGTTGTTAAAGAAGACGGCGACTCGTATGATATTAAAGCGGGAGATCCAATTATTAACTCTTTGGCTGGTCAAACAAAATATAGTGTAAAAGGTGTATATGACTCTTACTTCGTAGGCAAAAACCCTACTCCTAGAGAAATGAGTAACAACACAAAAGACTACAATATAAGTAAATATTATTATTACAAAAATTTAAAAGGTGTAGTTGAATTTACACAAGAAGATGTTAACAATTATCACTTTAAAGTAACATATGGACGTATGCCTGATGCTTATGACGAAATAGCAATTCCAGAATATTATGCTTACTGTATGCTTAACTGGAATTATATTAACAGTGAACTGGTAACTCCTACTAAATTAAGTGAAATAGTTAATGAAGAAAATCCTTTAACTTTAACACTTGGTAGTACAGCAAGCAGAGCCACATATAAAATCGTAGGTATAGTAAAAACCCATGATATTGACAAAAAGTTTAATGTTTTGTACAAGAACTATGAATCTAATAGCACTTTATTACAAAATGAATATTTAAATTACATTAACAACGGATATTTCCTATATGGATTCGTTAAACCCGGATTTATTAATTATTGTATCAAACAATACAATACGCTTACCGAATACAAGAGTGGTTTCGGATACAAAATTGGTGGATTAAGCAACACCTTTACACAGTTCCACAATTTCAATGATTTAACCAATTTAACTGAAAATTATGTATTCTTTAATAATAGTAAGACCAAACTAGAAACTAACGAACTTATGTTGGACGTATCGTTATTCGACAAAATTTATTCACAAGAAATTGATGAATTAAAACAAATCGCAAGCAACACATCAGAATTTAGCGGATACTCTGAAGAAATAGATTATGACTTTGCACAGATAAAAAATAAAAACCGCACCGCTAAAGAAAAAATTGAATACTTAAATCATGCAATCGGATTGCTTACAGAAATTCAAGACAAAATAGATCAAGTAAATAACGTTACTAGAAAACAAAGTATATTTATAAAAGATGTAAAAATTAGAAAACTAGACACTTCAAAATCAGTTGCTAAAGAAATCAAAATTCCAGATGGCAACTTTAAAGTAGTAGGTTTCTACACTGGCAGTACAATTTCGGCTAGTAAAAGTGCCGTAATGACTATATCAAGTATGCAAAATATAGCCATCAACATACAACAAGGCAATTATTCAAGTATACTAGCAACCAATCTTGGCAATGGCAAAATCAATGTTCTTTCTAGCATATTTATGAAAGATTCTGGAGTAACCTACTCTTGTCAAAACAACACTATCGCTATGATTAAAATCAATAAAGATTTCTTCCAAAAATTATCTTATTTATTCTTAATCATATCTGCCCTATTCGCACTATTTAGTATAGCAATGTTTGCCAACTTCATTAGTGTAAGTATACGTAACAAATACAACGAAATAGGTATCCTACGTGCCCTAGGTGCTAGAAGTGTAGAGATATTAAAAATGTTTGTAGTAGAAAGTGTTACACTTGCATTAATCAATGCTGTAGTTGCTTCAATTATTGGCGCATTTGGCTGTGTATTTATTAATTTCTTCTTATCTAAATATTTGAATTTCTATATTCCTATAGCATTATTCGGTATACGACAAGTATTAGTAATATTTGGATTAAGTCTACTAGTTGCAGTTATTTCTGCTAGTCGTCCAATAATTAAGATATCGAAGAAAAAACCAGTAGAAATTATTTCTAGATCATTATAATAAAGAAAAGTATAGTATTAAATGTACTATACTTTTTTATTTATAATTATAATAACGTCATAATTAATCACTACTATACTAAATCTTACTCCCCTACATTCTAGCCAGACATCAGATATTGACACCCACACATAAATGTGTTATTATTAAATTAGTTATGGCAATAATAACAATATACCGCACACAAATTAATCATTACTTACAAAAATATATTTAATGCAATAGTTTATTATGTCAAGTTGTCTAATCCCCGCCTGTCATTATGAGCAAAGTCAAACTTGGAAGCATTAGCGAACAAGCGACAAACTTGTTTGTCGTAATCTAGGCGGGGTTTAAATATGTGAGAATATTTACTTTGCGTTTTAGGATTCCGAAAGGTGCAAGCACACTTTCGATTTGACTAACATCAAATTTCGACTACACTGCGTTTCGCTCAGAATGACATATATAAAGTGTGCGTTAAAAAATGAAAATAGTATAAACTGCACATTTTGGGATTCCAACAACTAATGTTGTTGCCCTACGGGTTCGACTCCGTTAGACTTCGCTCAGAATGACACACATAAATGTGTACGTTATGTAATTATTCGTGGTATATGCTTTATGTGTTATTATTAAATTAGTTATGGAAGGTAAATTATGACAAAAAGCGAACTTATTAAAAAATTAGAATTTATGGTAAAACAAATTGGAGTATTTCAAGCAACACTTACTGCTAAATATCCAAAACAAGCCAACGATATGCAAATAACCAATTTTATAAATTCTTCACAATTCGTAAAAAGTGATTTTGTAACAAGAATTGAACAATTGAAAAAGCATGATGGGGAAAATATTTCAAGTATATATTCAGAATTTTTATTAAAAAATATTGATACTAATTTTAAGGCAGTCGAACTACATTTTAAAACATTAATGAATGATAATGTTATTAAATACCAACCAAGTGACCCAAATAAAACTAAATTAAGATAGTATTTAAAGAGAAATATATTATAAAAAGCAAAAAGTATGATTTACTTTTTGCTTTTTGTTTAGGATTAATATATTATTGTAATGAAAGGAATAATAATGAAAAACAAATTATTTATTATCATATTATCGCTAATTATATTAATATGCCCTACTTTTTTATTAACCGCATGTAAACATAACGAAAGTTATACACCTGTAGTTATTATGGCTGGACAATCTAACATGGCTGGATGTACCCAAATCAAATATGTATCAAGTCAATATATAGGAGAAGATAGAGCCAATAATATCAGTACTACCAATGAATATGTGCTAATTAGTGACAAAAACAATAACAATAATAAGTTTGATGGGGTTAACTTAAATTTTGGTAGCGACCAATACAGTTTTGGTCCTGAAGTCGGTATAGCAGAAACCTTATCTAAAAAATTTAATAACAAAACGAATAAAAAAATATATCTTATTAAATACGCAATTGGCGGAACTGATTTATATCATGATTGGCAAAGTCCAACCATGACAAATACCGAACAAGGCGGTTACCTTTTTAGTCAATTAACTGAATATGTTGACACAATGTTTAATCAGTTAAATGATGAAGGCTTAAATCCAAAGTTAGTAGCAATATTATGGATGCAAGGTGAAAATGATGCAATGACCGAAATTAAAGCCAAAGACTATGGCAATAATTTAAAAATGTTTGTTAATGATTTAAGAATAAAATACAACAAATACGCAACCACTAAAAAACTAAACTTTATAGATGCTTATATAAATTCACACTTTGAATATCACGATATAGTAAATAGTGAAAAAAAGAAATTTGCTAAACTATCTAAATATAATTATTGTCTTAACACACTAGCACCAAACCTTGTTATAGATGGCGTAAATGGATTAACAACAACATTAGAAGATAGTTATGCAATAGGTCCAATAGACCCTAATCATTATGACTCATTAAGCATGCTAAAACTAGGAAATATGATGGGCGAACAATTATTAAAACTAATAAAATAACAATATTTTATTATTAAATATGGAGAATTAATACTTTATTATAAAGTTTTTATTCTCTTTTTTTATTAATTAAAGTTAATAAATTGACTTTAAAATTTTTACGTGATATATTTTTAATAACATTAAAGGAGTTATTATGCCCACACGCAGCAGTAGAAAGATATTAAAAAAGTTAAAGAAAAATAGTGCCGTAAAAGAAGCAAGGGATTTAGATTATAACAAAGATGGTTCGGTACAAATAACAGTAGGATTAAAAGAATCAGACGATTTTTATAGTCCATATTCTTACTTAACTTATGAATTTATGAATCCAGAAGTTAGAAATTATATAGAAATGTACGAATCCAATATACCTATAGACGAAAATGTTACTATAGATATTTATACCGAGACACCTACCACACAAGAAGATAAAAAACGCATTAGAAGAACTGTAAAAAGACATTATGCAGAAGAAATAATACCTACAGAAAAGAAATACAAACGTCAAACTATTAAAGCAATAGTATTTTCAGTAATTGGTCTAGCATTATTATTGGCAGAAGCAATAATATATAGTTTCTTTGTTAATATGTATCTTGACACAATAATTGCTGTTATTGGCTGGTTATTTCTATGGGACGGCTTTGAAATATTATTATATGACAGATCAGATTTAAAGAGAAAATTGATACGACAGTATAGGCTACTTAATGCAAAAGTTCACGTAAGAGAATATAGTCAAAAGATAAAACGTGAATATGGTCTAGACGAAGACGATGACGATGATGATGACGATTAAGTCGATATAAGTAAATTTATAAGTTATATATTAAATACAAAAAAGAGTTCATATTATTGAACTCTTTTTTTACTTGTAATTTTCTTATTATTTATAAATATCAAACAACAAAATTAACTATATAATTTATTAAATTATACAAATAATTATTTTGTTTTACCTGGTTGAGATTCCATAATTAGACCAAAACCATTGGTTAAATAAACATTAAGATAATTAGCATCAGCAAAGTTAGTTGCATTAGTAGCATATATTTTATTATCTTTATTTATCTCTGTTTGACTAGTTAAATTTGCACCACCAAGTTGTAATGATTCACCATTCTTATCACTACAAATACGAGCGGTTTCAACTAAACTTGCCACATCTGCTCCAGACTGTTTTGCATATTCTTGAGCATAGCCTAATTGTGTTAAGTGTGTCAAAGCAGGTTTTTGTGTATATGCATATCTACCAAGAGTAGCACTATAGTCTCCATTTAAATCATAAGGATAATAATCACTACCATCTGCTAATTTACCAGTAGTAGTATATGCAGTATAATCTGCTCTATCTTTAAATATACTTACACTACCACGTGTAAATATTGCTTGTTCGGCGAATTCTTTAGCACCCCATTTCATAAGTACGGACATATTGAAGGCCGCTAACATATCACCAATATTACCTAGATATGGTTTATTAAATTGAGTATAAACCACATTAGGGGTTCTAATCATAGATACAGCAGATTGTGCACCAAATGTCGCAAACCAAGGTTCTGTACCTACAACATACGAAGTAACATTACTATTAATCATAACAATATTGCTTGGCAATCCACCTTCGCCAGTTTTTGGATTATAGTCAAAACTCCATTCGTTATTTTTACCATCGCCGGTAACGTGGTCAGCAATAATTGCTGGTCCACCGCAACCTACATAATCACTATTTTCAATAGTAACAAGTGGAGAACCCCAAATATACATAAGTGAACTATAAGAATTGTAACCCTTACTATCTTTAATTAAATGACTACAGTTAAGGTCTTTATTACCATCATTTAAGATATATTTTTGTAATCTTTCTTCTTTTGTTTCACTACCAATTAATGTGTAGTTAGGATAATATTGATTTAGATATTCGTCTACATTGGTAGGTAGAGTACGGTTATAACCATATTCAGTAAACCAACCGATAAAGAAATCTTTCATAATTGTATTGTGAACATCAAGATTTACGTTCCATGCTTTAGCAAGTAAGATACCACCAGATTCTAATGGGTTGTTTGAACGAGCACCATTACCAATAAATCTAGTATCCATAAATCTCATATTAGCAGTATTAACTGCCTTATCACTATCAACTTTAACCCTTGTGCCATCAACTTCTTTAGTGCCCAATGCTCTAAATAATGGAGTATGCATTGTGATATAACCACTTACTCTAGTCCCTTCTTCACCATCTGTTGGTTCTTTAGCCCATGGTTTATTGTCTTCGTCTCCATACCATATACCATTATCATCTCTGTCAATAACACTTCTTGAAAGTCCTTTTTGAGTTATCTTACCAGTAGCGTCTTTTTGGTCTGTAACATCTATAGAATAATAGTTACCATATATAGTCATATCTTCATTATCTTTTAGACGTCTAATATAGATACCATATTCATTACTAGAATTGTCAATTAAACTTCCAACAATTGGTTGGTTAGTTTTCTTTTTCCAAGCATCTTCTTTGGCTTCAACTTGTGATTTTGACCAGAAGTTACGTGCAGGTACTACACTATCATTAACGTAAATATTATCTTGTAATACTAAAGACTTAATACTACTTGAATCAATATCTGCTAGTCCCCAAGCAGTCTTAAGTTGAGTCCAAGAATCATCAATATTAGTATTATCATATAGTGATAGGTCTCTTGCTGAATAACAGTTCCAACCATCAACTACATCTACTACTAATGTAAAAGTTAAATCTGTCTTCTTTGCATTGGTTATAGTAACAGTAATCTTAAATGTTTTTCCTACTGCACCTTGTGCAAAGTCAATACTTGTATTATTAACTTTATCGATATATGTAGAATATACATCATCGCCAATAGCACTAAATTCAGTGCCATTTTTGATAAGTACATCTACTTTTGTTTTTAATAGATTATTATCGAATAGTCCTGGTTCGTCATTTACAATACCATAGGCTTTCATACGGAAATCAAACGCATTATCATCACCTGCTTTAATATTGTTAACAACATTATCAGTAGAATTGGTAATTACGAATTGAGTTTCTTGATTAGATTTACCAGCACTAGAGTTATTGGTAAAATCTGTTAATAATTGACTTGATACATTCATAACATTGTATTTTGTAGTATCATCTTGTGTTGTTCTGTCTTTTACTTCAAATTTGTATGTAAATTCAAAGTCGTTGTATTTAACAACTAATTCTTTTTCACCGATAGTGCTAAAATCTATATCCTTTGTATTAAAAGTAAGGTCTTTAGCATCTACATAAGTGGTTTTGTTATTGCTCCACTTAACTACGGCTACGGCTTCACTTGTGTCAAATTCGTCATTAATATATATTGAACTTGGCAAAGTACCGTCTTTTATGCTTGCACTTTTGATAGTGGCTTTACCACAAGCAACAAGTAAAATACTTGAGAATAGAACCATAAGCATAAGGCTAGCATATTTCCCTAATCTTTTCATTTTTTTCTCCTTTTCTATATTTGTATATTAAGTGATTATTATCACATTATACCATTAATTGTTATCTAAATTTACACACCATATAAGTAAGGTTGTGCTTCTTTCTTTACCATCTGTAGCCTTAATTTTGACTTCCAATATGGTCTCATCTTTAAAGAATATTAATCCATTTTCTCTACCCTTTTCGTCTTTGTAAAATACAACATCTTTATTGGTCGTATCATATACAAATTCGACATCTTTAGTAGTAGCATTATCTGGATATACTCTATATTTTAATTGCAATTTTGCCACATAATTTACTCCGTCATAATGTACCTTTTCTGTACTATTAGAGTAAGTGACTTTGATTATTTTTTTATCGTTTTTATCAGTTACTGTTGAAAATTCGTCAGTAACATTAATGCATTCTACAGCCGATACATTAACTATTTCATTATATACTTTTGCATTAAGTCCAAAAAAGTTAATTATAGGAATAGAAGCAATAAATACAATCAGTATCAATATTAATGTCGATTTCTTCATATTACTTCTCCTTATAGAATACCTTAATTTTCATTACGTAGAAATACAATCTTACAAAGAAGAATATTATACCTACAATCATGGCTTTTATCCAGAATTTAGTTACACCTTCACTGATTAACAAGAATGTTAATACTGCCAATATTGCTGATATAAGCAAAGCATAAACTGTAGATTTTATCTCATTGGGATTGTAAGTGTGTGTACCGGTCTCGGCATATTGTGCTATCTGTGGATTCATAATATCAAGTTCGGCAGACCACATCAAATGCCCTAGATATAACCCTTCCATACAGAAGAATAACATTACTGGATTAATAAATGTGCTTGCTTGTTCCTTTAGTACTACAACTGTAACTATAAGAGATATAGTCATAACAACGGCATTAGGTATTAATCTTACCACTAAAGAATTAAAGTATGGTTTTGGATTGGTTTTGTTAAGATAAGCACTATTACCATCTCGACTATATACACTTGCCATAGTAACACTAGAAGAAAGTAATATAAGCATAATAACCAAAATATTAAACATTATGGTCATATATGCACCCTGCAAACGTACGTCCATAGCATTGTATATCCTGTTAAGCAATAATACGGATATAGGCATACCAATTGCAGTACCTAGTAGCACAAACAAACTAGATGGTGTCCTTACATATCTTAAAATCTCATTATGTAAAGCCGATATAAATGCCCAGTGTCTTTTATTACGTTTAGGACGAGCATTAAAGTTACGTTTATATTCAAATGGTGAACTAGCAAAGTGGAAGAATAATGGACGTACTGCAAAATAACATAACAATATCAAGAATGCTATAACCAATAATACTCCTAATAGACATAACCATTGACGTCCATATAGCATAGTGTGAGTAACACCATATCTATTGCCTATAACTGCTTCCAAAACCCAAGCAAATGGTATAAAAATCTTATAGAAATTGTTAATAAAATCTTGAATTTCCCAGTATGTTGTACCCCAACTTTCAATAAGGTTGAAGTTGGTAGGGATTAAATTAATAAGTGCTACAATACCCCATACCATCACTCCTATAAATATAACTGTAATGATGTATAATACTACTTTAATATTTTTAAGTAACATACTAATAAGCATAGCCGGTATTGATAGTATAGCACCAACCATAACTGATAGCCCTGTAAGCCATACAATGGCAAGTATAGCCCACACAAAGTATCCTACAGAATACCCGTTAACCATACCGAAACCAATAAGCAATGGCAACATATAGAAAATATTACGTACAAATTCATAAATATAATAAACTATAAGTTTTGAAAAGAATATATTAACTCTATTGGTAGGCATAGTAAGTAAAAACTGATTATCTTTAGCATAATACAATGATTTTACCAAGCCTACTGTACAAGTCAAAAATGACAATAAAGTCATAATTGTAAATATAATAAGCAAAAATTTATCTGGAATACCCGCAGTTAAGTCTACTAATCTTAACATAGACAAAACATTAAGTCCCACATATATCAAACCAGTAATTACTACAAATTTAATAATCGCAAATATAACTTTAAACAATATCTTACGCCAATCGGCTTTAAGATTAAAGTCTAATTTATCTTTTAGTTGCATGGCAACTAGTGGAATAAGTGTTTTCATTAGTTACCTTTTACCTTCTTATTATTTTTAACTGGTTGTGTTTCGCTATCAAGTTGGCTTTCTATTTTTGCTTTCTTTTCGCTAACTGACTCTGCAGTCATTTTTTCGTATTGTTCTGGAGAAGTTTCGTTCTCTTTTTCTTCTATCTTTTGTTCAATTTTTTGTTCTAATTTTTCATAACCATTAGGGTCGATAGTCTTAAGATAGAACTGTTCAAGTCCGCATTCTTCTTCTATCTCTTGCATGGTTTTTACTGTTAATATTTGACCTTTCTTAATAATGGCTATACGGTCACATATGCTTTCTACTACATCAATAATGTGACTACTAAAGAATACTATATTTCCTGCTTTAGCATGCGCTTTCATACATTCTTTAACTTGATAAATACTATTAGGGTCTAGTCCAGTAAGTGGTTCGTCTAGTATCCACACTTTTGGATTGTGTACAAGTGCTGACATAATAGTTATTTTTTGTTTCATACCATGGCTATATGTCCTGATAGGATTGTCTATAGCATTTTCCAACTGGAACAATTTAATATATTTATCAAGTGCTTTATTACGGTCTGCAGTACTTACATCATATAAGTCTGCTATATAATTGATATATTCTCTGCCAGTAAGTTTTTCATATAATGCATAGTGGTCTGGCACAAAACCAATGTTAAGTTTTGACATAACAGGCTCTTTATCTACATCATAGCCACATACTTTAATACTGCCAGATGTGATAGGTTGAATACCTACGATACTTTTTATAATAGTACTTTTACCTGCGCCATTGTGTCCCAAGAATCCAAATATTTCGCCACCATTAACTTCTAAATTAGCATCTTTAACAGCAAAGTTTTTGCTTGTGCCATAACGTTTTGAGAAGTTAATAAGTTCTAGTTTGACTTTTGAATCTTCTTTCATTTGTGTTTTACTCCTTTCTATTTTTGCTATCTCCAAGGCTAATCTATCTATATTAATCTTCCTATTACGTTCAATAATAGTTTTAAGTGTGTCTGCAAAGTCATAGAATTGTTCGTACAAGAACCACATTCCGAATCCTAATGCTACATAAGTCAAGAAGAAACATAGTTGATACAATGGATAGAAAGTAAATGTTAAATTTTTAATATTGAATGTCCAAATGTGATTGTTGAATAAATTTTCCGCCCAAGTACCCAACTTATCTGCGATAAAGTCACTATTAATGAAGAAGAAGTCAACTTCGCCATAGTTACTAAACCAAGCATTAAGTACAAGCACTAATACAAAATAAATACCAAAACCAATCATCGAATACTTAAACTGTTTTATCTTTGGTCTAGCATAAACCTTTAATGCAACCATAAGTAGTGGCATAAAGAATGCTATATAGTGATTGATATAGAATGTTACTACACGTTCACATATAATATTGGACTCGGCACTGTAATTAGGCATAGCCATAGCCAAAAATGCACCCAGTACATTAATAAAATATGTAAAGTAGAATAGTTTGTCCCACTTAAATATTAAGCATAATGGAACGATGTACATAGCAGTGTTACATAAGTGTATAGGCCAACTTGTAATATGTGTAAAACTTTCAAATCGATGTCCTACACTAAATGATATAAGTGTACCTAATGCAACGTATAAGAGAATACCCCTTACTGTCTCACTATCTTTTTTATGTAGTATGATATACATAATTACTGGAATAACAAGTGACATATATAATATGATACGATGTGCTTGTTTTAAAGACTTGATTTCTGCTGTGTAGTTGGCATAACCAAACAAGGCTTGTAACATATAACCCGGCATAGTTGCAAGCAACATACCGATAATATATGCGAATGCCCACAAATCTTTTTTAGCAACTTTAAAGTAGTCATTATCTAAAAATACTACTGCACTATATCCAGTAACTAGACCTATCTCTAATCCTAATAATAATGTACGTATATTAAATCCTGCATAAGCGCTAGTACCTACAATACCTATAGTTAAGTTAGTTACTAATCCCATACTTATTAAGCCCACTATTAAGCAATAATACTTAACTACTGCTGTATATCTAGACGACTTAAAGAATGGATACAATATAACTGCCAAAACCGCTGATAGTAGAATCCAATTAAATATAAGACTTACTACTGTCGCAGAAGCACTAGAGAATGGTGAATTAGTTAATTTGAAAACATCTTGAATTGCATCATCGCCCAGCATAAATCTAAATAGAAATATTGTACCTAGTACTAATGAAGCAATCTTATATGTTAATGTGTTAAATTTGATATTTTTGTATTTAAGTATATAGTAAGTAGCGACAATGCCCACAGTTACTAATACCATACAAAGTATTTGAGCAATTTTCATGTTGATATTACCTAAACTTGTCCTTTGTGTTTTTTATATTTACCCCTAAATGTTTCTAAAGATTTAACCTTAAAAATTGTTTAACTATATAGTTAAAATAATATATTTATAAATATTATAACCTTATAAAATATATATTCTGTTTGAATAGCCTAACAACAAAATGTAAACTAAAAACATATGACATAATAATTATATAAATTTTCAATTAATAATTGAGTCACAACTTTATATAACTGATTGGTCAAAAAATATTTTGTTGTTAATAAAAATATCTAATCCCTAATTAATTTTCCGTATAAAAAAGACAACAAAGCACTTAAACTATGTTTAAGATATTTTGTGCATTATTAAAGATATTAAAATAGCAAAATATTATTAAATAACTTGCTATAATTATCCTATAACACTTAACGAGCGAGATAACACACAAAAAATCCGTCACAAAGTATGCCGAATTGTTGTCACAAAAAAGACTATGTACTTACCCCTAACTACATAATCTTTATATTAAGTTTTTAACAAAGAAATTTAGAATTAATAATATAAACTGCACCAAAGTTGGCAGTATCGTTACTTGTAGTATCGTATTTATATTTTTGTTTAGGTTTCTTTACACGAGCAACTGTTTTAACAAAGAATATAAACACTATAGGCAATACTATAACAGTAATTAAAATTTTGAAAATAATAAACAAGAAATTGGCGAATTGTAAAGAATCAAGTAATGACTTGATAGGCAAGCCAATCTCCATAATAATCCTATTGGTATCTTTAACACCCATAATATCTAGAGTGCTACGAAGTTCGTTAATCAAGCCATTGTCTAGACAGCAATAAAGAACAACAGTTAGTAGTGCTAACTGCATAAGAAACTTTACGCTTTTCTTATTGAAATATGACTTAAATACATCGTTAGAAGTAAGTCTTTCACTAGACAAAGCCTGCATATAACTCCCCATTCTTATATTTCTACTAATAAAATACCACATTAAATTATAATTTTCAACTAAAAAATCAATTTTTAACGTCCAATTTGAATTTTTGGTGTAAATATCTAAAAAAATAAGAGTATTTTTACGATACTCCTATTTTTATTCATTAATTTATTATTCTTTATCTATTTTACTAGATAAATCTTCTAAAATTTTTAAAATCTTTTTTTGGTTATCAGAAATTTGATTTACTCTTTTATATAATTCGTCAATTAGAAACTCACTTTTTAAATTAACTTGATAATCATTTTCAGCACGTTTTCTATCTTTTGCTTCTTGTCTATTTTGGCTCATCATAATTAATGGTGCCTGAACTGCAGCAATGCATGACAAAACCAAATTAAGTAATATAAAAGGATAAGCATCAAAAGCATGGGTTGCTAAAATAATATTAACAACCATCCATATAACCATAACGGCAATAAAACTAAATATAAATGCCCAACTACCCGCAAACTTTGCAACAGCATCAGCAGCACGTTGTCCAAAAGACGGCTTTTCTTCTTCACCTACGTTCTCTGTAATATTTGTATTTAACAATTCAGAAACCAGTTCATCATCTGTTAATTCTTGTTCAGTATTAAGTAATATTTCCTTAATTAATTTATTTCTATTCTTTTGTGATTTCATAAGATTTTCCTTTAATTACTTAACATTTAAATCTTTAATGCAACGTCCCAAGCACGCCATACAACTGTACGCAAATTGCCTACTTTGTAAGCATCGCCGACAATATGAGTATGTTTGGATTCTTCAACTAGTGGATTTGGTTTATAACCAACAGCCATAATTACAGAATCTACATTAATTTCGTGTTCCTTACCTTCTTTATCAGTAATAACAATACTATTATCTTTAATTTCTTTACATTTAGATTCAAGATGTACTTCTACATTATTAGTCTTAAAGAAATCTCTTAAATAAGAACTATTGGCCAAACACAAGCCATTAGAAACCATAAGGTCATTAAGAGTTTCTACAATAATAGGTGTTTTGCCTTTTAGATATAAGTCATAAGCAACTTCACAACCTGTTAATCCGCCACCAATAACGGCTACAGTATTACCTACAGGTTTTTCGCCTAGCAAGTATTCACATGCTTCAACCGATTTTTCTACACCAGTAATTGGTATATGTCTTGGTTTACTACCTGTTGCGATTACGATTTCGTCAGCATCTATACTACTTAAATCTTTAACTTCTGTGTTATATTTAACTTCAATATTAAGTTTGGCTATTTGTCTACGATACCAATCTATAAGTTCTCTATCACGTTCTTTAAATTCTGGAGCAGATGCAGCAATAAATACACCGCCCAATTTATCTGATTTTTCATAAATAGTTGCTTTATGTCCCCTTAAAGTACATACTCTAGCAACTTCCATACCACCTATACCACCGCCAATAATAGCAACACGCTTGGACACTTTGGCAGGTTTAAGGTCGTACTTACCGCCGTCCATAGTCATAGGGTTAAGAGCACATCTAGCCATATGCATAGTATCACTTAATGAGCCTGCTTGTGCCACGCCTTTATAATGTGACATAGCAAAACAAGCATTATGACAACAGATACATGGTTGTATATCTTCTAGTCTACCTTCCATAAGTTTGGTAACCCATTGTTGATCTACAAGGAATTGTCTAGCAACACCCATAGCATCTATCTTGCCATCTTTAATAGCATTGGCACTAGTAACTGGGTCCATCTTACCAGCACAAACTACTGGTATATTAACAAATTTACGTATATGGGATACTTCTTCTAGGTTACAGTTGGTAGGCATATATGCTGGTGGGTGAGCCCAATACCAAGCATCATAAGTACCATTATCTGCATTAAGCATATCATATCCTGCATCTTCAAGATATTTTGCTGCTTTTTCACTTTCTTCCATATCTCTGCCGACTTCAGTATATTCTTCGCCCGGCATAGCACCTTCACAGAAACCTTTGGTTTTGCTTACTACCGAATATCTTAATGATACTGGATAATCTTCTCCACAAGCCGATTTAATGGCTTTAACTATCTCTACTGGGAAACGATAACGATTCTCAAAACTTCCACCATATTCATCGGTACGGAAGTTGGTATATTTTGTAGTAAATTGGTCAATCAAATAACCTTCATGCACTGCATGTACTTCAACTCCATCAACACCTGCATCTTTGCACATTTTTGCTGTTTTGGCAAAAGCCTGTACCATATCTTGAATTTCTTTATGTGTTAAGGCTCTTACTTTAGTATCTTCTGCCCAACGTGAAGGCAAAACACTAGGTGAAGCACAAAGTCTAGAAACATTAAATATAGGACTAGCCAAAGCACCTAAAAACTTATTCTTTAACATAGGAACCATATTAGTAGGCACAGAGAATGCTCTACCAAATCCAGCGGTTAACTGAATAAATAATTTTGCTCCATACTTATGTATCTCGTCCATAAAACCTTTAAGTTGTCTAAAAGCACCTTTTGCTTTATACAACCATTGACCACCTAATACGTTACGAATAGGTGCAATGCCCGGTATAATAAGACCAACATTGTTTTTAGCAAGTTCAATAAAGAAACTAGCCGCATCTTTATCAAAATGATGTGGTTCCATCCAACCAAAAATAGATGTTCCACCCATAGGACAAAGTACAATACGGTTTTTAATCTCGCAATTACCTATCTTCCAAGGTGTAAACAAAGGTTCAAACTGTTTATCCATCAATATATACTCCTTTCATTTTTCATTAATTATAATTTAATATATTTTAAAATTTAAGTCAAATATCTACGATATTAACAAAATTTTATTTCTTATTATACTAATTTAACCATTACAAATAATTAAATTTTAATCACTATTTAGTCTACGAAAAAGTAGTGTACTTTATGCATTAACAATCCCCGTAAATACCACCATCTATCTTAATAACTTGATTGTTTATAAATCTTGCATTATCGCTAGCCAAAAACTTAACTAAATGTGCCACATCAAGTTCAGTACCAGCACGTCCCACCATAATTTTCTCTTCTTCTTGACGTATAAATTCTTCGTCCATATCTTTTACTTCGCTTTCGGTAGCAATAAACCCCGGAGCAACTGCATTAACATTAACATATGGTGCAAACTGCACTGCCAAGTTGTGAGTTAATGATATAATGCCGGCTTTTGACACATCATAATCTACACACATAGGATAATATGTATTAATACCATTGGTAGAAGAAAGATTAATAATCTTTCCATAATGATTATCATACATAATTTCTCCGACATATTTACTTACCAAAAATGTCCCCACCACATTAACATCTAATGTCTTTTTAAAATCATCAACAGTTTTGTCTCTAAACAAACTATCAATAGACACTGCTGCATTATTAACAAGCACATCAATATGTCCGTATTTTTTAACTACTGCGTCTACCATATTTTTAACATCATTTTCATTAGAAATATCACACTGATAGGTCATAGGTTGAGTACCTAGAGCGGTTAATTGTTTACATAATTGATTAGCCCCATCTTCACTATGGCAATAGTTAAGCACTACATTATATCCTTCTTTTGCCATCTCTAAAGCAATAACACTTCCTATGCCACGTCCAGCACCAGTAACAAGTACAACTTTTCTATCCATCATAATTTCTCCTAAATACATATTAATTATAACATATTAATATTATTAACGCACTTAAATAAAATAGTAATGTGAATGAATAATAAAATAACATCATCATTTTATACAAGTCAGTGTACTATACTCACTAAAAAGATATTACCAATTTACATATAAATAATTCTCATTTAGTCTAACACTCGAAAAATTACTATTTTCATTTTTTTATATCAATAATGCATATTCTACACCACATCATAAATATATGTACATAAAAGCCATAGTTTTTAATAAAAAAAACCACAAATATTGAAGTGAACCCCGTAGGG
>DJSB01000040.1 GCA_002437945.1 Christensenella sp. UBA6345
CAAAAATGGGGTTCACTTCAATAATTCGGGGTTGTTTTTTTGTTTTATAATCCAAATACATTTAAATCGGAACAATTATAGACTTTTTATTAACAATACTTATACTCAAAATGTAACATTATGCTATAATAATATCGTAATAAAGGAGATGTTATGAATAATATTATAGAAGAAAGAGTTGTAATTGGAGGAGAAACTAATATAGGTGCTACAATTAGTTACTCTGACAAAAGTAAAAAAAGACCTTTGATTCTATTGATTATGGGAACAGGCAAAACTGATAGAGATGGCAACATGAAAGGATTTAAAACAGACATATATAAAAATTTGTCAGATATGTTTGTTAAATTTGGATATGTTTGTGTAAGATACGATAAAAGAGGAACTTACGCATCAACAGGCAATTATAATACATCGGGGCTTTCAGATTTGGTTAACGATTCTGCAAGAGTTATTGAGTATATAAAGGGATTAGATTTTATTGATGAAAATAAAATTGTTGCTTGTGGACATAGTGAAGGTTCAATGATTGCTACATTACTTACAAAACAAATAAAACTTAATAGAATTATATTGCTTGGTGGTGCTTGTATGTGTATGAGGAGTGCATTAATGTATCAAAATACAAAAACAATACAAGAGTTTAAAAACAAAAAAGGATTACTTGCTTGGTATATAAATAAAGTTGTTAAAAATGAAACTATAGAGAAACGAGTCAAGTCAATGTTTGATAAGGCAAAAACAGCTAAAAAGGATAGATATTTCTTTAATGGCGCTTTCCTGAATACTAAATGGATGAAAGAGCATGGAGATCTTACAGATGATGAGTTTGTTAAAATGATTGCAGATTATGATGGTAAAGTTTTAGCAATAACAGGCACAGCAGATTTAAGTGCAGATTATACATATTTAGATAAAATTTCAGAATTTGAAAATGTAACAACATATACACCAGAGAATGTTAACCATATTTTACGAGAAGTTGATGATAATAATAGTTATTTAACAATTAAAAAACAATATAAAAGATTATCTCAACAACTAATACATGCAGGAACAAAAGAGCAAATTCATGATTTTTTAGAAAAAGAGTGGTAAATTGGGAGTGTTAAGTGGACTATAATAAAATTGGAGAATTTATTTCAAAAGAAAGAAAATTAAAAAAATTAACACAGGTAAAACTTGCTAAAAAAGTTTTTGTTAGTGAAAAAACAATTTCTAAATGGGAAAACGGTAATGGAATACCTGATACAAACACTCTTACAAAACTATGTGAAGTTTTCGATTGTACCATAAATGAACTACTAAATGGCGAAAGAATTTCAAAACAAGATTATTCAAACAAAGCAGAAGAAAAACTTTTAGAGTTGCAAAAAATAAAAGAAGATAAAGACAAGTTATTGCTATCTGTTGAGATTATCGCATCTTTTTGTGTTTTATTGCCCGCTTTTACTATGGTTTTTTTATCAATAATATTATTTAAAAAAGGATTTGTTACCATTCCTATAATAATGATAATTGTGAGTATTGTGAGTATTATAGCAATATGTCTAATAGCAATAAGAATTGAACAAAAAGCAGGTTACTATTACTGTGAAAAATGTAGTCATAAACATATCCCAAAATTTAATCAAGTATTATTTGCTACACACATAAACAGAACAAGAAAAATGAAATGTCCGAAATGCAAACAAAAATCTTGGCACAAGAAAATAATTAAATAAATCTATAAAATGGCAATTAGGTGTGTACTTGTCATACACAAGTGTTCTCGCATTGCTAGAACAGACAAGCACACGCATAAGAGATAAATCAAATAAAATCTAGGTAAATCCCTTGAATATAAACGCCTTGTTTAAAAGAGATTTGTACGCAGGCTTTCTGCAAAATCTTTTTTACACTCGGCTATTTTTTATGCTACAAAAAAAAACAATAAATAAAGTAAATTAAAAAATAAAGACATTGAAGAATCTAAACAAACTTTTGAAATATCTAAAGAAGATATTAAAGCACATTTTAGATATATAATGAAAGAATGTCCTAGTAGTGCTATAAAATAACTTATACGAAAAATAAATGTATATAACAAGATAGAAAAATAACTCTAGTTTCAATTCCTTTTGCTCTAAATATTGTCTTTTTTTTATTTTAATCAATTATTCTTATTTCATTTTCGATAAATATAAATATTATATATTATTAATAATTTACATATATAAATACATTCTTCACAATACTATGCATATACTACTTTTTTGTCTATATAAAGCGATTATTTTGTATTTACATAGTACTTTGTGAGTATTTTGATAATTATCAATCGATTAATTAGTTTATTGTAACAACTTTCATTTTTTTCATAATAGTTTAATATCACTCATATAATTAAATAAGGTGAGATTTATGAAAAATAAAAAAGAAAAAATTTTTATTCATGGCATAGCCAATTTAGTTATTATATGTGTATTAGTGGTATTTGTAGCCATTACTTTTATAGTGCCATCTACTGCAGTTTTTGGACGTTCAAATAATTCTCCAATATATCATGGTAATCAAAAATCTAATAAAGTCAGTCTTATGATTAATGTTTATTGGGGGACTGAATACCTTAATGATATATTAAAAACTCTTAATGATTATGGTATTACAACAACATTTTTTGTTGGCGGGCAATGGGTAGAAAAAGAACAAGACTATTTAATCAAGATTAAAAATATGGGGCATGAAATAGGTAATCATGGTTATTTCCATAAAGATCATAACAAGTTAAGTTATGACCAAAATGTCGATGAAATCAAGACCTGCCACACGATAGTAAAACAAGTCGCTAATGTTGATATGAATTTATTTGCACCACCTAGTGGCTATTACAATAAAAATACACTTGAAGTAGCCCAATCACTTGGATACAAGACAATTATGTGGAGTAGAGATACTATTGATTGGAGAGATAAGGATAGCGATATTGTATATAAAAGGGCAATTAATGTAAAAGGTGGCGATTTAGTTTTAATGCACCCAACCCAACACACCAGTCAAGCCTTACCATCTATATTGGATTATTATCAACAACACAATATAGTTGTTACTACAGTTAGCGATGTATTGCTATAAAAACTTACATAACAAATATTATCATAAATTAGTAACAAATCATGTTTTATGTAAACAATTATAAAGATGTATATTTTGTATACATCTTTTTTCAAAATATATTATTGTTTTATTTCATAAAACAAACCAATTATGATATACTTAATCTGATTAGTTATGTATTTATAGGGGGAAATTATTTTGCCAGTATATTCTAACAACAATAGTATTAAAAACCAAAAAAGACAATTAGTAATTAATCGAATTGGAATTGCTCTTACAGTTGTCTTTAGTGTTTTGTTAATTAATATGATATTCAACATATTACCATTTATTAATTCATTTTTATTAGGTACTTTTGGCTTATTTATGTATGCCATTTGTATTGCTAGTATAATTATAGGTATTATGATGATTCGCAATGTACGAATATCAGCCCAAGGTAGCGATATTTTATTTGTGTGCTTAACTTTTGGGGTTTTACTTATTATTCTACATTTAGCCACGACCACTAAATTTGTAGATTTATCCTACGGACAGTATATAGCCCAATGTTATCATTATAAATATTCTGCTGGTGGTGTAATATTTGCTATTATTACTTATCCAATTAATTTGTTATTAACCCATCTAGTAGCATCATTTACCGTACTAGCCATAATAGAAATTGTATTGCTTGCATTTACTATCGTACACTTTGTTACAAGTCCAGATAGAGCAGTAAAAATTAACAATAAAAATGTACAACAAGAGAGTGAAGTAAAGCAAAAAGTCGAAACCAAACTTGATTATGATACTGCCAACATTAAAGAAACTAATGAAGATTATGACGATTTAATAGTAGCAGATGACGCAGTTGTTACACAAGAAAAGCCACAGATGACTGATGAAGAATATGAAGACAAACAAAAGGCTAAATCTATATTAGGTTTAAGCAATCAAGCAAAACAATCTAATGAACGTGAAAATCCAATTAATCATCTTAAACCTACTTTTAGTAGCAGTGAAGAAACAGCAATGTTTGATGAAAAATACAGAAATAATAACTATTCAAAGCCACAACGTATTCTGCATTCCGAGCCAGAAATCACAGCAAAACCAGAGAGAAAACTTACCGAAAAAGATAAAGAAAATCTTAAATATCTTCAAGACATTACAGGTGGATATTTTGGTAAGTTAGAAGAAGAAAAACCAGTACAAAAAGAAGTTAAAAATAATAATACAGATTATGATGTTATGGAAGACTTGTATGATGAAGATTTAACTAGAGATAATTATAAATCCAAATATCCTAAACCTGATATTAAAGTTGAAGCAAAAGAGACTTTATTCAGTAAATCTAATAGTCCATCATATCTTAACAATATTAACACCGATTTTTCTAATAATAACAATATAGATTATAAAGCAGGCAGTCAAAATAATAATGGCTACAATAACTCGAGACCTAATAATAATTCATATAGCAATAATAACTCTTATAACAATAATTCGTTAGACAATAGAAAAAATAACAATTCATTTAACAATTTTAGACAAGACAATAATTCAAGTCAAAATAATGTAAATAGTGGCTATAAGAATAATAGCGAGATGTTATTTGGTAATCAATTTGATAAAGATGAAGATGTGGTTATTAATGATGATAATAGTTTTGCTAGCGAAGAAGTTAAACCTGCACATCAATACAATAACCAAAATAATATGAATAATCGTAACAATGATAACTATCGCAATAATGATAGAAGTAATTACGATTCTCGCAATAACAATAACAATAACAATCAATTTAAACAAGTTAAAAATGATAAGCCAGAAGAGCCACAAAAGAAGCCATACAAAAAACCACCTGCATATGTTAAACCACCTATTGATTTATTAAAATCTATAGATAATTCAAGCAATTCGCATAATGATAATAACACAGAAAAAGCACGTATTCTTGAAGAAACTTTGGCAAGTTTTAATGTACCAGCAAAAGTTGTATCTATCACAAAAGGTCCAGCAATTACTAGATTCGAACTTCAAATGCAACAGGGTGTTTCTGTAAAAAAAGTTATGACTCATATAGAAGACTTGTCCATGGTGCTTGAAGCCAATGGTAAAGTACGTATGGAAATACCTATTCCAGGTAAAAATGCTTTTGGTGTAGAAGTTCCTAATGAATCTATAGAAACTGTACCATTAAGAGATATTATCGAATCATTCGCATTTCAGGGTAGTAAATCACCTACAACTTATGCGCTTGGTAAAGATATTACTGGTGAATGTAAAGTTGCATGCATAAATAAAGCACCACATATGTTGGTGGCGGGTCAAACTGGTAGTGGTAAATCTGTATGTCTTAATGCTATGCTTATAAGTTTATTATACAAAGCATCTCCAGAAGACGTAAAGATTATTCTAGTAGACCCAAAACGTGTTGAATTTACATTGTACAATGGGCTACCACATATGTTAATTCCTAAAGCCATTACTGAAATTGACAAGGCAATTGCCGCACTTGGCTGGTTGGTTGATGAAATGGAGAGAAGATACACTATTTTCTCACAAGCAAGAGTTAGAAATCTAGAAGATTATAACTCACGAGCAGAAATAACTTCTGGCGTAGAGCCAAAACTTCCATATATTGTTTATATCATAGATGAGTTAAATGACTTTATGATGCAAAATAAAAAGGAAGTTGAAGACAAAATTATGAAGATCACTCAAAAGAGCCGTGCAGCAGGTATTCACTTGGTAGTAGCAACTCAAAGACCTAGTGTAGACGTTATTACTGGTACAATTAAAGGTAACCTTAACTGCCGTATCGCTTTCGCTGTTGCTTCTTTCCCAGATAGTAAAACAATTCTTGACCAAGCCGGTGCAGAAAACTTACTTGGTAAAGGTGATATGTTGTACTCACCAGGCAATATTCCTACTCCTATACGTATTCAAGGTGCATTTGTATCCAATGAAGAAGTAGAAGCAGTTGTAGATTATGTAAAAGAGCACAATGAAGCAGACTTTGATAGTGATATTGAAGACCAAATGTTTAATAAACAATCTGGTGGATTTAATGCTGGTGGCAACGATTCAATGGCTTCATTTGATCCTATGCTTAAAGATGCAGTTAGAATGGCAATAAACACCAATAGTATTAGCGTTTCAAAGATTCAACGTGCCTTTGGTCTAGGTTTCCCAAGAGCAGGAAAGATAGTTGACCAGATGGAAGCGGCTGGCTTTATCAGTGCACCAGATAGCAAAAAAATGAGAACAATATTCATAACACAACAAGAATTTGAAGAACGTTTTGGAGAAGACTTATAATGACTACTAAAGATATACTTAAAAAGAATATAGGATTTATTTCACTTGGTTGCGATAAAAATAGAGTAGACCTAGAACGAATAATTTCTTTAGTTAAAAATGCAGGATTTAATATAGTTGATGATATAAAAGATGCCAATGTTGTTATTATTAACACTTGCTCTTTTATAGAGTCAGCACGTAAAGAAAGTGTAGATATTATTCTTAATACTATCACTTATAAAGCAAGACATTGCGAAAAAATAATCGTTACAGGCTGTTTAAATCAAATGAATTATACTGACTTAAATAGTAGTTTACCAGAAGTAGATTGTTTCCTTAAAGTAAGTGATAATTCAAAAATAGTTAATATTATATTTGGATTGTATGGTGTCGAATTAAAAGAATCCGATAACTATTGTAATATAGATCGTATTTTAAGTACTCCACACCATTATGCATATTTAAAAATATCTGAAGGCTGTAACAATTTTTGTTCCTATTGTACCATACCTTTTATTAGGGGAAGATTCGTTTCTACACCTATCGAACAATTAATTAATGAAGCAAAACAATTAGCAAGTCTTGGCGTAAAAGAACTTATTTTAGTAGGGCAAGATGTTACTAAATACGGATTTGATTTATATGGTAAATATGCACTAGTTCAATTAATCCAAGAAATATCAAAAATTGATGGGATTAAATGGATACGACTTCTATATTGCTATCCAGAACTAGTTAACGATGAATTAATTAACGAAATTAAAAATAACGATAAAGTAGTAAAGTATATTGACTTACCAATTCAACATATTAATTCGGATATTCTTAAATCTATGAATAGACGAACAGACAAAGAAAAAATATTAGAGATTATTCATAAATTAAAAAGTAATATTCCTAATATCGCTATACGTACTACATTTATACTTGGCTTTCCAGGTGAAACCCAACAACAATTTGAAGAAGTGTTACAATTTATAAAAGATGAAAAACTAACTAATATTGGTTTCTTTGCATATTCTAGAGAACCAGGTACTCGAGCATATGATTTTCCTAATCAAATTCCAGCCCGTACAAAATCTAGTAGAGTTAAAAAAGCATATGCAGAGCAATATAAAGTTATTATTAACAACAACATAAGTTTGTGTAATAAAATTTTTGATGTTATAATAGATGATGTCGAAGACGGAATATTTATCGGGCGTACATATATGAGTGCACCAGAAGTAGACACTTGTGTATTTATTCCTTACGATGAAAAAGTAAAAGTCGGAGATATTATAAAAGTAAAAATAGTTGATTATGTTGACTATGATTTAAAAGGAGTTATTGTATGAATTTACCCAACAAAATAACATGTGTACGTATTGTACTTTTACCTGTATTTATTTTCTTTTATTTGGCTACATTTATTCCATGCAATTATTTAATTGCTGGTATTATATTTGCTATAGCCGCATTTACAGATATGCTTGATGGCAAAATTGCTAGAAAGTATAATCTTGTTACCAATTTAGGCAAATTTTTAGACCCAATTGCCGACAAACTTATAGTTATGGCTGCACTTATACTTGTAGCCAGTGACGGCACAATTCCTAGCCCATATGGCATTATTATTGCTATTATAATTATCGGTAGAGAACTTATTATTAGTGCATTTAGGCAAATAGCCGCTGCCAATGGTGTAGTAATGGCAGCAGATATGTGGGGTAAATATAAGACAACATTCCAGACCATCGCTTTACCATTATTAATGGTTCAAGCACAAGTTGTTGCTTCTAATTGGCTTACTGGTAACGGATTACTTGCATTCCAGATTGTTAATTATGTTCTTATTGGCATTGCCACAGCATTAACAATAATCAGTGGTTGCAATTACATAATTAAAAATATTCAAGTTCTAAAAGAACAACCAAAAACTCAAACTGCAACTATTGAAAATACTGATAATGAAAATACAACTGAAAATAACTCAAAAGAAGATTAATACAAATAAAAAAACTACTAATAATCTGAAGTGAACCCCGTAGGG
>DJSB01000020.1 GCA_002437945.1 Christensenella sp. UBA6345
CGCTCTGACACCGCAGCATATAATATAGATAAATAATATAAAGAAATAAAAGTATGGATTAAATACTGTAGTAGATAAAGAGCGGGAGAATGTGCCAAGTCGAAGACTTGAGTGCACAATACGATAAGGGGTCCCCGCAATTTATAATTGTGGGGTAAGGTCGCTCTGACACCGCAGCATATAATATAGATAAATAATATAAAGATGTAAAAGTATGTGGTTAAATGCTGTAGTAGATAAAGAGCGGGAGAATGTGCCAAGTCGAAGACTTGAGTGCACAAATACGATAAGGGTCCCCCGCAATTTATAATTGTGGGGTAGGGTCGCTCTGACACCTTAACAGACATTATCTTTAACCAAAATTAATATACTATAAATTGTAAAAATTATCAAGTTATTTTAAAATTTTTGATACATATATTGTTAGATTATTGCTCATACTATATTATAATTTTTAAAAGGAGAATAAATATATGTCACAAATCATTAAAACAGGCGAAAAACCAGGAAATGGTACTTATGTATGTACTAATTGTGGACAAGAAATTAGTGTAGGGGAATATGATAAAGTTCCACCATGTCCTAGATGTTCTAATAATGAATTTACTGAAAAGTAAACTATATTTATCAAGTTACGCTATTTGGCGTTAATTAAAGTCAGTGTGAAAACACTGACTTTTTTATATCTTTTGTTATTACAATAATTACAATTTGTTAGGTGTTTTTAATAATAGTGCATATTGACATTATTGACATTTTGGAGTTATAATAATAGAAAGAAAATTTGTGGGTGATAATATGTTTGAATTTTTTAAAAGAAGAAAAAAATCTAAAGCCGTTATTGGTGAAATTGAAGATGATGAATTAGTTGATAATACTCAATCTAGTAAGACTGTAACAGAAAAACAATCTACCAGCGAACAAAGTTTTCAACCAGTTTATACTTTAGAGAAACCTGTATCTGAAGTAAAAGAAAAATCTCTAGAAGAAAAAGCAATCGAAATGATAAAAAATTCTTCACTTAATAAATATTATGTTTTGATGGAAAAGACTGTTGGTAAAAAGAGTGCACTTGAACTTGTAAGTGGTATTGATAAAGGTATTGCACAAATATTTAACGAATGTGAGATTAAAATTGCCGGCAACGAAGATGGTGCTACCAGAATGGGTTATGCAAAGAAAGCATTTGACTATATAGTTAATAATGTTGAATATGATCCTATCTTGACACAGTTTATGAGATTAGCCAACGATAAAATATACCATGAAGATATTAATAGAGAGATATTAAAAGAAGTATCTTACGAACTTTACAATCGTTCAGGTACTTGTTTGGCAGATAGTTGTGTAGTTGCATATATGTTTGAAAAAATTGGACTAGACGCAACTGTTATTGGTATGGGTAACCATGCAATGGTAGAAGTTAATGCTAATGGTAAAAAATTGTATTGCGATAGCGTTTATGAAAGAGCCATTGTTAAAGGAATTGATAAAAATGCGATTGCACAAGGAAAGGGTAAAGGATCTGGATTTATGCAAGACAGTACTCTTATGACTGATCGTAATTACCATAGAGATTTTGCTTTTCCAAAAATGTCACAACTTTTCCAAGCCAATATTATGCATGAAGAGAATATTAGATAATTAATTTTCATTAGAAATATATTAAAATATATACTAAATTAATATAACATTTTTGTAGTATTGTTAAAAAACTGTAAGTTTAACCGCTTACAGTTTTTTTATTTAACTATTAAATATCTTGTCATTATTAATAACTATAGGATTATTAGGTTTTAAGTGTTTGGCTTTAATATGAAATTCCTTTGATTTTTCATAGTTGCCACTATAATAGTAACATACACATAGTTGAAGATAAGGTAAAAAATCATAGCATTCTTCTAGTACAAAACCACCACTTTTAGTGGGCTTTTCACATTGTGTGGCTAAAGTATAGTAATATATAGCCGAATAATAATTATTATCTATTAAATATAAATTGCCGATTTCACATAAAATCTCTGCTCTAGGTGTGTCATAGTAGAAACTTGAAAAAAGTGATTTAAGTGCATTTTCTTTTTGGTTAAGACACTGGTAGCATTTTGATAAATTAAGGCAGGCTTCAATATAGTTTTCTTTATAACCATTAGTAGTAGACAGAAATTTTTTAAATATATTAATGGCTTTTCTGTACTTGTTGTTAAAGTATAATTCTCTAGCATAGTAGAATAATTGTCTGGGCTTAAGTTGAACTTTTGATTTAACTAGATTGTCATATATCTTTAAGTTTCTACCACTTGAAGTGTGGGTAGATGGTTTTCTGTGTTCAATTTTAATGTCGTAGTATACTATATTCCCCCAAGGAGTTATGGCTTCATGTACAGGATCTTCCCATGTTGGATTGGCACTTGCTTTTAGTATACGTTCTCGATAATAGGTGAATACAGGTTGATTATTTTCATCGAAAGATATTGCGTATTTTAACATAACCACATCTATTTTTTCATTTAACACTTGTTTAAGTAGTTTAAGTTTTTCTAATTCGGGCTCGGGTATAACGTCGTCTGCATCTAGCCACATAATATAGTCACAAGTGTTTTTTGAAAAAGAATAATTTCTGGCTTTAGCAAAATCGTCCACCCATTCATAACTGTATACTTTATCGGTGTATTTTTTTGCTATATTTATGGTATTGTCCGTGCTACCTGTGTCGACTATTATTATCTCATCAAACAACGTGGCACAACTATTTAAACATCTACCCAATACATCTTCTTCATTTTTTACTATCATACACAAACTTAAAGTCATAACATCTCACTTTTTACTTTTTAATTAGTGTATGATTATTATTAAATGTTGGTTAAAATAACTAATGATTATTTATTTTATATTTTTTAACAATTTTATTTTGAAATTTTAAATAATTGTTTTATGATATTACAGAAAATTTTAAAGGTGAATTATGTCGAAATTATATTTTAAGTATGGACCTATGGGTTGCAGTAAAAGTGCACAAGCATTAATGTGCAGATTTAATTATATACAAAAAGGTTATAAGGTTTTACTTATTAAGCCTAGTCTAGACACTAGAGACAATGAAAATAATGTGACTTATATTAAATCACGTATAGGTTTAAAGGCTGAATGCATTACATTTAGACCAGATGAAAGTGTTATGGAACTATATAATAAGCATAAAGATAGCGATGTTGTAATCGTAGATGAATGCCAGTTTGCGACTAAAAAGCAAATTGAAGAGTTAAGAGATATAGCCGAAATAATTCCAGTAATTTGCTATGGATTAAAAACAAATTTTAAAACCGAACTTTTTGAAGGCAGTAAAAGGCTACTTGAATTAAGTGATAGCATTACTGAATTAAAATCTATCTGTAAATGTGGACATAAAGCCATAATTAATGCTAGAATAGTAAATGGAAAAGTCGTTACTGATGGTGCAGAAATTGTAATCGGTGGTGACGAAACATATGAAGCAATGTGTTATAGTTGCTTTAAAAAACAAAGGGAGCAGAACTAATGAAAAAATTTTTTAGTGAATTTAAGGCTTTTATAAGTCGTGGCAACATAGTTGATATGGCTGTCGGCGTTATTATAGGTAGTGCCTTTAGTGCCATAGTTACAGCACTTACCAACAAAATAATTATGCCATTTATTAATCTTCTATTGTCTATAGGTGGTGAGAATGGATTAGAAAAAGCATATACATTCTTAAAGAAAGTATATGATACCAATGGCCAATTGGATTTAACAAAGAGTATTTACATTGACTGGGGTGCATTTATTACTGCCATAATCAATTTCTTTATTATCGCTTTTGTATTGTTCTTGGTATTAAAGGCTGCTATGAAAGCCAATAGTATATTTAAGGACGCTGTAGATGAAGTAAGCAATAAAGAAAAGAAAATTCAACGTAAACGTGCTAGAAAAATTGCTAAAGCAGAAAAACGTAATTATTTTACAGTTTTAGCAGAGATACAAGCAGAAGATAAAAAGATTGCTGAAGAAAAAGCAAAACTTGAAAAAGAAGAAAAAGAAAGAAAAGATGCTGAAGAGAAATTGGCACACCCATCTACAGAAGAATTGTTGTTGCAAATAAGAGATTTATTAAAAGAAAATGCTCAACTTAAACAAGAAGTTGTGACTACAGGAAAAAAGAAATCTAATAAGTAATTAAAAAAAGATATATTAGTTATTAATTATTCTAATATATCTTTTTTTTATGTTTATTTAATTTTAAATACCGATTTAATAAACTTGGACAATTCATCGGTAGCAAGACTACTTTCTTCGAAGAAATCGCCTAGTATCATATACGCATGAAAACAATTTTTGTTGGTTACTAGTTTAGTGCGTACATGGGCTTCTTTAAGTTGTCGATAACAAGTTAGTGAGTCGCTATACAATACTTCATCTTCACATACATTAATAAATGTAGGTGGTAGTCCTTTAAGGTCTGCATATATAGTAGACACAAGGGGATTATATAACTTTTCTAGGTTGTTGTTGGTTAAATCATTACCGAAGATGTATCCACGTGCCATATATTCTAATTGTTTTTTTGATAATGATACATCACTTTCCGCACAAGTAACATAACTTTCTCCAGATTGTGTAAGGTCTAGATAAGGTGATGCTAAAAAACACATTTTTGGCATAGGTATGTGTTCTTCTCTTAACTTAAGAAGTAATGCTATACAGAAATTGCCACCGGCAGATTCACCGCCCAAAATTATTTTTTTAGGGCTATGAGTCTTGATTATTTCTTTATATACATTAACTATCTGATTAAGTGAATAAGGGAATACGGCTTCAGGAGATAGAGTATAGTCTACTGCAATGGTCGATAATCCAAAACGTTGACTTAAGGCTTTAATTAGATATGTTCCTTGTTCTGGGAAACCGCCTACAAAGCCACCACCATGAATGTAAAAATATAGTAAGTCACTATCTTTAGGAGTGTCTTTGTAGAATTTTAATTTAAGGCGTGGCTTAAATTGTAGACAATGTACATTGGCTATATAGGTGTGCTCGGTAGTAAGTTCACGCATGGCGAATCTTTTAATACCATTAGGTACATTTCTAGATTTGTTATTAATTTCTAACACATCGTATATCGAATTGGAAATAATGTCTGCTTTTTTCGCATCTGCATTTTTCTTAATTCTTAATACTTTGCGGGTAAGTTCCATTTTTAAACTCATAAGTATTAATGTCTCTTTTTTATATTATCACTATCTATAATTATTGTTATTGGACCATCATTATGTTGGTCTATCTGCATATCGGCTCTAAATATACCATGTTTAACTTTTTCTTCGCCAATGGCATAACGCATACCGAGTACAAACTGTGTATATAGTTTAGCCGATTCTTCAGGTTTCATCGCTTCTATAAAACTTGGTCTTAATCCGTGCGAACAATCAGCATATAATGTAAAGTTGGGTACAACAAGTATTTCGCCACCAACTTGACTTAATTCACGATTCATTTTGCCTTCTTCATCTTCAAAAATACGTAGATGAGCAATTTTATTGGCATACCAATTTATATCTTTTGGACATTTGTTTAGATTTTCGTCCCCATAAGTAAATCCTACATAACATACTATACCAAATGGGATTTCTGCTATTAATTTATCGTTTACTTTTAAAGTGGTATGTTTTACTCTTTGTACCACAATTCTCATATTGGGTTCTCCCTTATAACATATTTTGGTCTAGAATAAGTATATCATAATTTATTTTTAGTGTGCAACAAAACTATATCGAATATATAACTCTGTAATAATTAATATAAACTATGTGATGTTGGGTTGTACGCTTTGCTTACAACCCAAGTTGCTAATCGCAACAATCATTGCTTCACAATGATTACATAGTTTTGATTCGGCGTCAGTTTATGTCAAATGCCACT
>DJSB01000019.1 GCA_002437945.1 Christensenella sp. UBA6345
ATTTGACATAAACTGACGCAGAATCAAAACCATGTATCCATTGTGTAGCAATGGTAGTTGCGAATAGCAACTTGTGTTGTAAGCAAAGCGTACAACACAACTTTACATAGTTTACATTTGGAAAATTTTTATTTATATGATAATATATAATGTATGATGGAAAATATTGAATGGTTTAAAAATACAACATGCGGGTTAATAGTCCATTTTGGATTATATTCAATACTTGCTGGAGAGTATAAGGGTAAAAGAATGACATCTTACTGTGAATGGATACAGTCTTATGCTCGAATTCCTAATATTGAATATGAAAAATTGGCACAGAACTTCAATCCTAAATATTTTAATGCAAAGAAATTAGTTAAATTTGCAAAACGTCATGGCTTTGGATATATAATTTTAACTGCTAAACATCATGATGGTTTTTGTTTGTTCGATTCAAAGTATGATGATTGGAATATAACTCATACACCATATAAAAAGGATATTGTAGGGCAATTATCCAATTGGTGTCATAAGTATAATATTAAATTTGGAGTATATTATTCTCAAGACCTTGATTGGCACGAGTCAAATGGTGGTGGTTATAATTGTGACAATAGTGATTGTGCCGGGACTAGTTGGTGTAATGATTGGGATTTTGTAAGAGATAAAAACTATAATCAATACTTTAATACCAAAGTTTTAACCCAAGTTGAAGAGTTGTGCTCACAATACGGAGATATTGATTTGTTTTGGTTTGATACTCCTAAAACAATTAGTCTTAAACAAAGTCAACAATTATATGATTTAGTAAAAAAGTTACAACCTAATTGTTTAATTAACTCTAGACTTGGTAATGGCTGTTATGATTATGTAACTCTAGGGGATAACGAGATTCCCACGACACTTACAGAAAACACCAGTAAGAATTTTAATGATATAAATGGAATAAAATATTCAAAACATTGTTTGTTTGAATCAGTATGTACGCTTAATGATACTTGGGGATACTCTAAATTTGATTCTAATTTTAAATCCGTAAATGAAATAAAAAAGATTAAAGACAATCTTAATGCTTTGGGTATATGTTATACAATAAATATTGGACCAGACGGGAATGGCCGAATTCCAAAACAAAGTTTAGAAATCTTATCTAAATTAAATAAATAAAAATGGATACTAATTGATTAGTATCCATTTTTTTATATTATTTTAAATCATACATTATTTTTTCAATATTTCGTTGAGCGCGATAAGAATACCAAGTTTGCCATACTCATAGGTTAAACCACCTTGTAGGAACATACCATATGGTTCGCACACAGGAGCATCACAACTTAATTCGATGGTGCTACCTTCAGTGAAACTACCACTTGCAGACACTTCTTTATGTGGGTAGCCTGGCATATCAGATGGTTCTGGAATAGCAAAACTATCTACTGGACAGCCACTTTGTAATCCTTTTGCAAATTTAACCAAGTTGGCTTCACTGCCTAGTTTAAGTACTTGAATTATATCTGTACGTTTTTCTTTTGCGGTAGGGGATACTTCATATCCTAGTTTTTCAAGCATTGAAGCAGCAAGTGTCATAGTCTTTAGACTAGAGCATACTGCGTTAGGAGCCATATATAGTCCTTTAAAGTATGACAAGTTTTCATTGAAGTTTGCCCCTATATCTTTTGCAGTGCATGGTGCAGAGAATCTTTCAGCGACTAGATATACTAGGTCTTTTCTTCCTACGATATATCCGCCAGTTTTTGCAATACCACCACCCAAGTTTTTCATAAGTGAACCTACAATAATATCTGCACCGACTTGGGTAGGCTCTTTGTCTTCAACAAGGTCACCATAGCAATTGTCTACCATTATTATTACATCTTTATCTACTTCTCTTATTGCTTTACAAACTCGTTCTATTTTCTCGATAGTTAAACTTTTTCGATAACTATATCCACGACTACGTTGTATCTCTACCAATTTTACTTTTGACTGTTTTAGTCTATTAACTATAGAGTTTATGTCAAAATCATCATCTTTTAAGTCAATTTGTTCGTATTTGACACCATGTGCGATAAGTGAACTTTGACTATTGCCACATATGCCGACAATACTTTTTAAAGAATCATAAGGCTCTCCAGAAATAGAAATCATAGTGTCGCCATGTCTTAATAGCCCAAAAAATGTAAGTGCAATAGCATGAGTTCCGCACATTATTTGTGGTCTTACTAAAGCATCTTCTGCGCCGAAAATATCGGCATATACAGATTCAAGTTTGTCACGTCCACCGTCATAGAATCCATAGCCATTTACTTCTACAAAATCAGATGAAGATAGTCTGTGTTTTTGAAAAGACTTTAAAATCTTTGCACTATTTGATTGGCATTGTTGGTCATAAGATGCAAATACATCTTTTAATTCTTGCTCACAACTTTCAGCAAGTTTTATTATTTTATCATCAATATCATATCCGTAATACATTTTATTTTTCTCCTGTGAAGGATTATATCATATACTATTTTTTATAGCAACTAAAGTTACTATTACAATCAGTCTTACAAAGGATTGACTTATGTATGATATTTAAATATACTTAATTGTAAGATTCCTTAAGGAGTTAATTTGGGTAGAGTAATAGGCCGTGTGGGATACGCTATATTTCCACCACCAGCAAAAATTTAATTGTTAAAATACTTCACATATTGACTATGTGAATTTTTTGCTGTCTTTAATATATGTGCTTATTAAAGATATTACTTTAAAAATTAAATCAAAAGGAATAATTGTATGAAAACTAAAGATGAAGAAAAAACTCCGATAGTCGCTAGTGAACTTAATAACGATGTTGTAGTTACAGACACTATCGGTAATGATAATTTAAAACAAAATGATAATGGTAAGAAAAAGAATATTTTTGTAAGGATATGGAATTACTTTTCTACTTATGAAAAAATATGGTTTTTCTCTATAGTTGCATTATCTATATTATTTGCTTTCTTGTTCCCTGAAGAAGAAGTTAATGGGGTTAACGGAAGCATAATTATGGTGTTATACCTAATAGACATTTTTTCCAATGTTCTATGTGAATTGCTAATTTCAAAACAAAGCAAATGGAATTTTATAGTATCCTTAATAGTCGAACTTACCGAAATAGCCACTTTAATTATTTTGGCTGCAAGATTCGCAACCATGGCTGTAACATTGTTCTTCTGGATACCTATTGATATTATATCTTTTATTAATTGGCAAAGACATACAGACGATAAAGATGAAGAACTTACTGTAGTACGTACTTTAAAGTGGTGGCAAACCATATTAGTGGTTGTAGGCATAATTGTGTGGACAATGGGGATAGGCTATTTGATGGCGGCTTATGCTCCAGATACCGATTTTTATTCAAGCGAATTAATTGAAGTTATTGTATGTTATCTAGATGCTTGTGCTAGTGCGGTAGGTATAGCCAACGGCTTGTTTATATTGTTTAGATATAGAGAACAATGGCTTGCTTGGTATATCTGTGCTGGACTAGAAACTGTGATAAATATTCTGTCTTGTCAGTGGGTATTATTAGTACTTAAAGCAGGGTATTTTACTAATACTACTTATGGTTATATTAAGTGGACAAAATATATTAAGTCCCATGCCAATACATCAGTATATGGTAAACAAACTGTTAAAACAGAATTAAATACTTCACAGACTACTGATAATGCGAAATAGTTTTAAGTATAGTTATGTGGTAGAAAAATATTTTGCGAATATCATAAATGGGTCAACAATTAATAGTTCTTGCTTTAAGCAAAATTGTGCTATGCGATTTTAAATGAGTGTTTACAAACATTTAACTTCCTATAGTTATTATTAAAATATATTGTGCGGTATTTTAAAGTAGTTGACAATATACTAAAAAATAAATAAAATTAATATAGATTTTTATATAAAGGTGAATTTTTTATGGTAGACGTAAACAATATTAAAAATGGTATGACTTTGTTAATCGAAGGTAATATTTATCAAATAGTAGAATTTCTACATGTTAAACCTGGCAAGGGTGCAGCATTTATGAAGACAAAAATGAAGAATCTTCGTACTGGTACAACTCTTGAACGTACTTTTAACACAAACGTTAAGTTTGAAGAAGCAAGAATAGATAGAAAGACTGTTCAATATCTATACGAAGCAGGCGACACATATTATTTCATGGACGTAAACACTTACGAACAATATGAACTTAATAGTAATCAAATCGGTGATAATAAAGATTATTTACTAGAAAATATGAATGTTGACTTAACTTTCTATGGCACTGAACTTCTAGGTCTTACTCTTCCTGAAAAAGTAGAGTATACTATAGTTGAATGTGAACCAGGATTAAAAGATAGTACTGCTACTGCTGCTACTAAAGTTGCAAAAACAGAAACAGGACTTTCTGTAAGAGTTCCTATGTTTATCAATGAAGGCGACAAGATTGTTGTTACTACATATGATGGCAAATATTATAGCAGAGCATAATTAAACAAATTAAAAACACGGGGTATTAGTCAATGCTGTTTGAAACTAGCAGTATTTTCTAAGAAATAAAGAGCATATTTTAGGAGTTTTCCTAGAGTATGCTCTTTTTCTATGTTGGTTTTTATGTAATTTATTTGTTGGGTTAGACTTTTTTTGTGAATGTAAGAGATTGTATTTTATATTACTAAATAAACTTCATATACTTTATTAGTAGTTTTAATAGTTCCGCCTTTGAATTTACGAGTAGATGTAAAAGTTTCCGTAAAGAGTTTTTTAGATATGGTTTCGGTTTTGGAAATGTTGGTGTTAAGTGAGTAGTTTAGAGATATTTCTATTTTGTTTTCAAACACATTAACTCTTTGAATAAATAGTTCAATGGCTCTATCTGGGCATTGTTTCATTGTAAACTTAAAGTAGTTTTGTATATCTTCTTTTGTGAGTTCAAATTGCTGTTTAGATTGTTCAATTATTAGTTTTTCTTGCAAGTCTTTCTTTTGATGTTCTAGTTCTTCAAGTCGTTGTTTTGTGGTATCTGTAAGTATTCCTTTTTCAATGGCAGACATAATGTTTGAAATTGAAGTATTTGTTTTTTGTAATTTACTTTTTAGAGTGTTGAGAGAGTTATTGTTTCCTACTCTTTTTTTATGTATTTCAAATATCTTTTCTGAAATTTCATTTAAGTTTTTTGGAATATTAAATTGAGAAATCAAAAATTTATCTATTATGTTTTCAATAAACTTTTTGTCTATTATTCCAGTTAAGCAGTTTTTCTTTTTGGTGGTTATACATTTGTAATAGCGAATTGTATTTCCATTTGAAGATATTGCAGATACTGGATACATTTTACGATTGCAGTTACCACAATATATCTTATCTTTAAGTCTAAATATTTCGTGGTTATCTTTTCTGCAACCATATTTATTTTCATCTAATTTCACTTTTACTTTTTCAAATAGTTCTTTAGGAATTATTTGTGGGTAGATTTTATCGTAAACTTTGTTATTGATTCTGCAAATACCTGTATAATACTCGTTTTTGAGATAATGCCTTATGGTTTCTGGTATAAACTTTTTGCCTTTGTTGGTTATGTTTTCTTTTTCAAAATCTCTTGAAATCTGCAAAATTGTTTTACCACTTGCATAATCTTCAAACATTCTAGTTAAGATTTGCTTTTCTTCTTCGTTCACTTTTAACATTTTGTTTTCTTTAATGTAGCCATACGGAACTGAGCCAATTATATGTCCTTTCATTCGAGATTCGTGTAAGCCACGACTAACTTTTTGAGCAAGTTCTTCACTAAAATATTGGTTCATACCTTCAAGCAAAGATTCAAG
>DJSB01000017.1 GCA_002437945.1 Christensenella sp. UBA6345
TCAAATGATGAAAAAGCAAATAGAAAATTACACGATATATGTGAAAGTGCAGGAATACCTGTATTAACAACATCTGCATCTATATTTGCAAATAAAGAAACGTTTGTAGGTACTATAAAATCATACTTGGAAGATTAATATATATATTAACTAGGATATTATATAGTCACGAGTTGGAAACAGCCAAGAATATATGTTAATTTTTTCAAACATTTGTTCGATAAATTAACATAAGTTATTGTAAAATCAAAAAAATGCTTCTATGCTATGAGACATAGGAGCATTAATTTTGAACAAAACAGAATTAACCAAATTAATAGAAGTTGTTAATATTCTTCAAAGTGAGTGTCTGAAAAAGGACGGAAAAATGAAGATTATTAAATATGAAAATAAAACAATTAGACCACGAGCAAACGGATCTGGATATTATACCAGGTATAGAGATGTTAATGGCCAACATTCGATTTATGGAAAAACTGCTGAAGAAGTTTTAGAAAAACTAAAAACAGCGTTGAAAGAATTAGACAGAGTTAACGATAAGTCGCCAAGACTTATTGACTGGTGGGATAAGTGGTATGAAGTATTTGAAAATGATAATATAAAAGAATCGACTAAAAGAATATATAGAACGATTAGGAAATGTTATATTGTCACATCAAAGATTGCAAATTTAAAAATAAACACAATAACTGTGTTTGATGTTAATGAATTTTTAAAAAGCATTAGTAGTTCTAGGCAAAGAGCAAGGTGCTTTGATATGTTAAAAAGATGTTTTGAAAAAGCCCACCAGTTAAATATGGTTAAATTAAATGTTTTTTGCTTGCTTCAAAAACCAAAGCATAAGAAAGAGATTAAAGAACCATTTACTGAAGAAGAGCAAATCGCTTTTTTAAACGCTGTTCAAAAGTCAAAGTATAAAGATTTATATTTACTTATGATGACCGAAGGTTTGCGTATTGGCGAGGCATTGGCAATCACTAGACAAGATATTGATTTTGATAATAGAATTTTGAGAATCAATAAAACTTTAATTCGTGGAGAAGTAGGAACTCCAAAGACTGATTCAAGTGTTAGATACCTACCAATATTTGACTCATCGTTAGAGATTTTATCAAAGTATAAAGAATATCGCCCTGAAGAAAGAATTTTTGATATTATCCCTTGGACAGCAAGTAAACACTTTAAAAGAGTAATTGCTGAAGCGGGACTTAATGAAAAATTTTCAACGCATTGCTTAAGAAAGACTTTTGGCACTCGAATTTATGAAGCAGGAGTACCAATAAAACAAATAAGTGCATGGCTTGGACACTCTGATACAGCAATTACGGAAAAATGTTATATAAAAATTTTGCCAACGCAAAATCAAAAATGGCTAGAACAAGGTAATTATTTGCGATTACCTGACACTCAAATTGACACTCAAATGACAAATTGACATAAAAAAAGTGGCTTTATTTCGCCACTCATTAACTCAATCCTAAATCACACCCAACTATCAAAAATGGCTTAATTTAGGGATTTTATTGGCGGAGAGAGAGGGATTTGAACCCTCGCTCCAGTTGCCCGGACTAAGGCCTTAGCAGGGCCTCCTCTTCGACCTCTTGAGTATCTCTCCACAATAATTATTTAGTTTTTACATCAATTTTTCAATTAACGCATTGTTAGTTTACCAAACCATACACTAAATGTCAATGTATTTTACTAAACAATTATTTAAAAAATTATCAAATTTTGTCTATAGTTATTATTGCATAAATCTTATATGTTTTGTGGCTATGTGGGTTAAGTATTTTGCTCCATAATTCACGCTGTTATATATCTCTATCTAGGGTGATACCTTCTTTAAACATACATGGTTGAGTGCAGTTATATTCTCCGCTAGTACATCTAGCACCTTTCATATATTTTTCAAGATAATGTTTTACAACTTCATTGGTGGTATTGTCGTGATACTTTTTCAATGTGTTTTGTGTTTGACGCATAATTTCTAATTGTGCACAGGTACACAAACGCTCTTTAGTTTTTAATACAAAATTTTCTACAGTGCCACGTTCATTAATATTAACTAATTCGGCTTGTGGGTGAATATCTTTAACTATCTGCATATCATTAAGCCATTCAGTTTTTAATTGTTCGTCATTTTTAATTATTTCTGGCACATAAAATTGTTGTGGGACGATAGGAGTGATTTCATAAGATAATGTACGATGTCTTTGTGCTTGTGCAAGACTGGCAAATGAACCTAAATAATTGGTGCAATAGTTTTCGCCATATTCTTCACTTCTTTCTCTAGTTGCAAACAATGAAAATTCTCTAGACTTTCCATCAATTTGTAGGTTAGGGTCTAAAAGATTTAATTGGTTAAGTTTTTCTATAAATACTTTTCCATAACTGAATAATTTTTGCAGATATGGATTAGAATTGTTTTCTAAATTATTAAGCCAATGTGCTATATAGTTAAGTTGTCTAAAGGAAACTGTATATACCATACTTGTAGGAGTGTATATTGATAGAAAATATCTTGCATTTTCTTGTGCAAGTTTTTTTATTCGTTTTTCATCAAAAAATGGTGTGCAGTTGCCATATTTTTTGGTTATTAATTCGATAAATTTGTTGTACCACTTATTATACAACTTTTTCTCTACACTGCTACAATTGGTCATAATGGTATAACGTGCTGATTTTTCACTGGTTGTATACATCTTCTCATTGTTAAGAATCATCGCCAAAAGTTTTGGTATTTGGTCTATGTATAAAGAAATATACTCGTGGTCAAAAACACTATGATGACCGCTGTTTTTAGTTAAGTTGGCGCGTCTTATTGTTTTTTCTTCTGACTCTAATAATAAGTCATCAAATGTACCTGGCATATAGCATATACCAGCAACTTTTCCGCTAAACCTATCAAAGTTAACTTTATCTTCAAAATTATTACTATTTGTGGTAGTTGTGGCTATTAATTTAATTTCCATATCTGTCTCCAATCAAATTTTCTATAGACATTATATTGGTTTTTTGCTATAATGTAAAATACAAAATATTTATGGTAGGTATAAGTATAATTTATGACTAATTACAATTTGTATAAGACGTTTTTAGTGGTGGCAGAGTGTAAAAACATTACTACAGCGAGCAAAATATTATTTGTATCACAACCAGCAATTACTATGCAAATAAAACAACTTGAATCCAGTATAGGTGGCGAACTATTTGTTAGAAAAAATAAAGGACTTGAACTATCTGCTTTAGGTATATTACTTTTAAAAGAGATTAAACCCATAGTGGAGAAACTGGATAAACTAGAAAATATAGGGGTATTGCAAAACAAACTTGAAACAGGATTCTTGCGTATAGGTGCTAACTCGTCTAACTGTAATCAGATAATATCTCAATATCTTATCCAATTTGCAAAAACATATCCAAGTATTAATATATCTATGTGTAGAGCGAGTGGCGAAAAATTAATTGAAATGTTGGAAGAAGATCAACTTGATATTATATTTACCGATACTTGCGATACTCCAGTTGATATAGTTGAACTTAAAAAATATCCAGTTGTATATCAATTGATTGGTAATTATGATTATTATGATAAGTATAAAAAGTGCTCAATAGAAGATGAAAGATTCCCGCTTAATGATTTAATACTACCCAATATGAATAACAATTCTAGAAAATATATTGATGATTATATGTTAAAACACGGGTTAACTTTTACTCCTAAATACGAACTTGATAATTATATTTTAGTGTATGATTTTGTGAAAAATGGATTGGGAGTGGCATTCGTTAATCTGGATTATTATAGGGATAAAATTGAACAAAATGAAGTATATCCGCTTTGTCCTAATGCAACTATACAGTTAAGAAATTTTTCTGTATATAACAATATTAATAGTGTTAATCCAGCAAAAACTAAATTTTGTGAATTACTTAAATAAATAAATTTATGTTATTAAAATATATACTTTATGTCAAAAACATTAAAACAAATGTCAAAAGGAGTAATTATGAGTGAAAAAGATATAGAAGAGATGATGTATAGAGAAGGTGTACAATTATTAAAGAAAAGGTATGGAGATAGAGAAGGTGGAGTAGGTGTCATACGTATAGAAGATGGTAGATTGCTTACTAGTGTCTGGTGCGAAACTAATAATAGTTGTGTGGATTTGTGTGCCGAGACAGGTGCTATATTGGAAGCCTTTAAATATGATAAAAAAATCACTCATTCGCTATGTGTTGTTAATGATAATGGGACTTTAAAGATTTTGACACCATGTGGTGTGTGTCAGGAACGTTTGTATTATTTTGGTGGAGATGTAATGTGCGCTATCTCTAATCCTGACAACTTGCTCATATTTAAACCACTTAAAGAATTACAACCTTACTACTGGCGTGATGATAAAAGATAATTAGGGTATTGCATATCGTATTATGATAGTGTAGAATATATAGTATGGAAGAAAAAATGTTAAAAAGTAGATTAATATGTAATAAGGCTAGTAACAACGGTATATTTGGTAGCGTTGAACTTTTTAATTTTATTAACTCTCCAGACTTTGAAGAAATATTTAAAACTGCCACCTTATTAACTAACAATGGCGGTAAACCTGACATTATATTGTCTAGACTAATTGAAGAAAAAGGTTTTAATGCTTTACCTGTGTTGGTAGACAAACATCATTATAGTTTGTTGTTATCTAGTAAACTTACAAGAATATATAGGGGTGTAGTTTATAAAGACGCTATAAAAGATTTTGCATATAATGAGAATATGTTTATCGGCAAAGGTATTTATTGTAATGGCGTATATTTTGTATATGGCGACAATGCTAAATCTGAAGCCGAACAATATGTGTATTTACGTATGCCTAATTCTATATTCCATAAAGCACGTAGATATGGCGCTGTTATAGAAGCCCTTATTTCTAATGATGCCAATATAATAGATATTAATTCATTGCACAAATTAAGTATGAAGATGGTACAAAAAGTTCAAAAACTAAAAGGTTTGTCCAATGAAACAAAAGATAGATTGATAACTATATTAAATAACGATCCAGCCAAATGCGCTGTATTGAAAGGATATGATGCTATCGATATTAGTGGTCAAAATTACCTTGTTGTACTTAATAGAAGTAAACTTATAATGCAAAAACCAAAAGGGAAAGAAAAATAATTTGTATGGATTATTCGATAATAGAGAAAATACTTAAACAAGAAAATATTAAATACACTACTATAACAAAATCAAATACTGGGTTTACTAACCAAGTATTCTTTATTGATGATAAGTATGTTATTAAATTATGCGGAGAACATACTAAACCTAAAAAACTTGAAAACGAAATAGCATTTTATAATAATGTTAAACTTGATTGTATACCAAAATATATCGCTGATGGCAATGTCGGTAATACAAGATATTTGATAATAGAAAAATTAAAAGGACATAGTCTATTTAATATATGGCATACATTAGACAATACAACACGTAATAATATTGTAGTAAAAATATGTGATATACTTAATCAATTCCATAGTTGTGATTATAGATACCTTTCATCACAATTAATAGATGATAATTGGTTGGAGATTATGTATCGCCGATTCGATAAAAATATTGATGTTTTGTCCAAGCGTGGATTCGACACTCAATTTATGCTAGATTTTAAACAACATCAATCAGAAAATATTTTTACCCAGCAAAAAATGTGTTTAATTTATAACGATGCTCATTTTGATAATTTTATATATAATGACGGTGAAGTAAAATTAATAGACTTTGATAGAGTAAAATATGCTTCTATTGATTATGAATTATTAATTATTAAACAGATGTTAGACAATCCTATGAAATTTGCTGGCGAAGAAGATGAACCTAATGTTAAGATGGCGGATTATGATGGTATATATGAAACAATAAAAAAATTGTGCCCAGATATGTTTAACTTTAAATGTATTGATGATAGGGTATTTGTTTACCAATTTTTATACAATCTAGGTAATGCGTATGAATATGACCGTAATAACTGGATTGAAGAAGAAATTGCTAAATTTAAAAATCACTTTAACCTTTAACTAACATAATTGTAAGTTTAGTTATAATCTAATCAGTATAGTCAATTAAATAATGATAAAAAAGTATGGTATAACACCATACTTTTTTAATTGATTTACAAAAACTTTAATATATATTAAAATATACATGTATGATGTAATAATATAAACTATGTGATGTTGATTTACTCACTATGTTCGTAAATCAAGTTGCTATTCGCAACACCACAATATCTTGTGTCATCACAGTTTGAATAAACATTAGTTTTTTTGAAAATATTGCTTTGCACTGCTTTCGTCTAACTTCCGATAATATAAACCATGTGATTTTGTGTTGTTCGCTTTGCTTACAACACAAGTTGCTAATCGCAACAATCATTGCTTCACAATGATTACATAGTTTTGATTTGGCGTCAGTTTATGTCAAATGCCACTGCGTGTCGCTTGTATAAACTTCCTTGATTGTAAACTATTATTAGACGTACAGTTTATGCTATTTTTATATTGAACGTGCATCTTATATATGTCATTCTGAGCGCAACGTAGTGGAGTCGAACCCGCAGGGCAACGGCGAAGACGTTGGAATCTTGAAACGTAAAGTTAATATTATCACATACTTTACCCCGCCTAGATTACAACAAACAAGTTTGTTGCTTGTTCGCTAATGCTCTCAAGTTCGACTACGCTCATAATGACAGGCGGGTAATAAGACAAATTAACATAATATGCCATGTATTAAAAGGTGGCTAATAATGGTTATGTGTGTTAGTTTTTGCTATTAATGATACATAATGATTTTATTATCCAGAGAATGATAGAGACTATACAAAAATATATGGTAATGTGTTTGAAATAAAACCTACAGAAGAAAATAATTAAAGGAGAATTAATATGACATTAGCACAAGGAATGAGAGCGTATATTGGTAAAATAGAAGAAGAATGCGAAAAAGAAAAAAACACGAAAAAGAAAGTTGAAATAGCAAAAAAATTAATACCATTGTATAGAGAAGCACATAGAGTACATTCAAAAGAGATGAGAGATTTAACTTATCGTTCAGAGCATATGCCACAAAGTGACATAGATTTTGTATTAGAAAATTGTGATGAAGAAGTAATGAGTGATGAAGAGTACGAGCAATTAAGACAACAATGGGAACAAAAACTTGGCGAAAAATTATTATATCCAGAAGACCAAGAATATATAGACGGGAAAAAAAGATTGTTGGAATATACAAAAGGATTGTCGCAGGACGATATTCAACAAATGTTAGATAATTATGAAAGTGAGTGGAAAGATAGACGAAATAATTGGAAGAAAGAGAGTTTTGCAGAGAGTCATAGATTTTTTGTACAGATGTTAAAAGATATGACCCCAGAAGAATATGAGAAGTTTATGTATCCAGAGAATGATAGAGACTATACAAAAATATATGGTAATGTGTTTGAAATAAAACCTACAGAAGAAAATAATTAAAGGAGAATTAATATGACATTAGCAGATGCGATAAATAAAGAGTTGGATAAAGAAAACGAAATAATAGATAAGGAAAAAAATGAAAAGAAAAAAGTAGAGTTGGCAAAGAAATATTTAGATTTGTCAGAAGTATATCATAAGGTACATTCAAAAGAGATGAGAGATTTAACTTATCGTTCAGAGCATGTGCCACAAAGTATTATAGATTTTGTATTAGAAAATTGTGATGAAGAAGTAATGAGTGATGAAGAGTACGAGCAATTAAGACAACAATGGGAACAAAAACTTGGCGAAAAATTATTATATCCAGAAGACCAAGAATATATAGACGGGAAAAAAAGATTGTTGGAATATACAAAAGGATTGTCACAGGACGATATTCAACAAATGTTAGATAATTATGAAAGTGAATGGAAAGATAGACGTAATAATTGGAAGAAAGAAAGTTTTGCAGAGAGTCATAGATTTTTTGTACAGATGTTAAAAGATATGACTCCAGAAGAATATGAGAAGTTTATGTATCCAGAGAATGATAGAGATTATACAAAAATATATGGCAATGTGTTTGAAATAAAACCTACAGAAGATAAGGAGTAGCATTATGGCTAAAAAGAAAATGTTATTAGATACCAACTATGTGATAGATTTAGCAGAATTAATGAAAAAGAATAACAAAACGAAAGAACCATATATTCCTATTGCAGATATTAATTTAAAATTAAATGATGATAGAAATCGCATTATTAATCATATAGAAAAGCAATTTAATGATAAACAACTGCTTGCTATATCTGAAACTAGGAATAGTAACTATGTAGACTTTAAAGCATTTAATGATATGTATAACGATATGCTAAAGTGTAAAAGACTTACTCCTGAAGAGAGAATAAAAGTAGTAGGGTACAAAATAGAAAATTATAAGCAATATATGAGTTTTTGTACTAAAAGTATCAACAATGAATTATTGACATTAAAGAATAAACCAAGAGATGTTCTTAAAAATAAAGACATCTTAAAAATGTCTATGCTTGTAACAAAAAGTCGTCAATTTAATGAAACGTCAAAGTATTTTGATGTCCTATCAAAAGATTTTTATAACTCTGCATTAAATTATTCGGTTGCTACCACATTTGATTTAGGTAATACTAAAGATGCGCCACTAGAGTATGTAGTGTCTGAAGAAGGCAATAGAGAAATATTTTCACATATATTTGGGACTCAAGAATATGATGAAGTTGCTAGTAGGTTCAAAAAAGAAGGTAAAGATATTACTAAATTTAAGACCTTTGATGGCGACCATATAAAACATGTACTTAAATCTTGTACTTTAATAAAATTATCTCCTGAAGCCAAGAAAATATATAATATGGCAAAAGATGTTTTGGAATACTATTGTCATAATACTGAAAAGAAAGTTAAAAATATAGAACACGAAGTTGTGGTAAAAGATAAAAATGAATTTGAAAGTAAAAGCGAAGAAGAGAAGAAAAAGATTTTGTCCAAGTCTCCAATATCTTTAAATAAAAATGCTTTAGGATTCCAAGGCGATTTGGGTATGGTAGTATTTTCAGGGTTGTTTGTAGGTAATATGTTATCCAATAATGCTAAAGACGTTTCTGGTAAAGGTATTGACTTGCCATTAGGTGAAAAGAAAAAAATGTACAACAAATTTGTTGATAGAAACCCAACTAAAACTGATAGTAGAAGATTATCAAATAAGGTTAGTACTAAAGAAGCAATAGACCCAGAGACTTTGTTATATGTTTGTACCAAAAACTTTATAGAAGAAATGGAAGATGCTAGACTTAACCAAGGATTGGAAAAGGCAAGAGATGTAATGAAATTATTTCATAGCCAGCCAATATCATCTATTAAACCACAAGACCTTTATGATATGCTACAACAATTGCCAGTATTTATTTTGACTAATTTTGAATTGGTTAAAGTTGAACCTACAAGAAAAAATATACACGAAAAAGAATATGACTCTGTTTATGAATTAAGACTTAAATCTGAATATGCTCAACAACAGACCCAGCAAGGGACTAGAGTTGGACCAACTCAACAAGGGACTCTTAAACAATCTGTTAAACCAAATACTGGATTAGATAAAGGTAGATAAATTGTAGATTGAAAAGTAACTTGATTAATCCTGCTTGTCATTTATTTAAGCAACAACTAGTTTTTTTGTACATCGGGCTGAGTTGAATTTTGATTATAGAAAAGAACTAGCACATTATGTTAAGTTATCTAATCCCGCCTGTCATTATGAGCGGTAGTCGAACTTGGGAGCGAAGCGGACAAGCGACAAACTTG
>DJSB01000016.1 GCA_002437945.1 Christensenella sp. UBA6345
GTGTGCTTTTAATTGTGTTTGCAGTTACACTTATTGATATGTTCGATACTGTTGGTACATTATATGCTACTGCCAAAAAAGGTAACCTTATTGACAAAAACGGTAATGTGTATAATAGTGATAGGGCTATGTTGATAGATGGTTGTAGTGCATTATTTAGTTCTTGTATGGGTATTCCCAATGCAACTAGTTATGTAGAAAGTTCGGCAGGGATTGCTAGTGGTGCTAGGACTGGATTAAGCAATATTGTTACAAGTATATTGTTCCTATTAGCCATGTTCTTAAGTCCGTTGGTTCAATTAATTCCTATTACTGCTACTGCGCCAGCATTGGTTTTGGTAGGTATACTTATGTTTGATTCTGTAGCAGATTTTGATTTAAAAGATTTGTCACAGACAATACCAAGTGTATTAACAATTATAGTAATGCCACTTACCAATAATATTACTTTAGGTATTGCTTTAGGACTTGTTAGTTACACGATAATAAAAATGTGTTTAGGTAAGTTTAAAGAAATTAATATATTCACTTATGTTGTTTCGGTATTATTTATTTTATATTTCGTTATGATGAATGTTATGAATTAAGCAATATTGATTTACTTAAATATTAATAAATTTGATATAATTAATAGAATACACAAAAGGAGATATTTGTATGGATATTATGGTAGAAGGTGTAGGAGAAATGAGATTCACTCCTGACAAGATTACAATTAATTATGATTTTAATTGTAAAGAAAAAACTTATGAGAGTGCTTTGACTAACGGCACAAAAATAGTTGAGAACTATTTTGATATGATAGTAGGTATGGGATTTAAAAAAGAAGATTTAAAGACCCGCTCGTTTAGAGTAAGTGAAAATAAAGTATATAATAACGAACAAAGAAAATATTATCCTGATGGATTTACATTTAATCAAAGGGTAGTACTTGAATTTAATTATGATCGTAAATTACTTTCTAGGATTATGGAGTCCACATCAAAATTAACTACTCCACCTACATATACTATTGAGTTTGGAGTAAAAGATAATAAAGAAGTAGAAGAAAAAATATTACAACTTGCTTATAATGATGCCCAGTTCCATGCAGAAGCAATATCTAGAGCAAGTGGTAAAGTATTAAAAGATTGTATTAAGGTAAGTTTTCAACCATTTGATGCAGATGTGGTAAGTAGTTCACGTCTAGACTCTAGGGAAATGATGTGCTATAGTAAGGCTAGTGCTCGTGGTGTAAGTGAAAGTATAGAGAATAGTTTTGTGCCAGAAGACATTGTAGTTAATAAGACTATTTACTGTTTGTTTGTGACCGAATAAAATTGTGGTTAATTTAATAGAAATAGAAAAGGCTAGTGAAATTTTTCACTAGCCTTTTTGTTAGTTGTACTAACTTAATTAAAATATCGATAATTATTTAAGATTGAAGAATGCATCTCTGCCTAGGTATTTTGCTTGAGAACCCAATTCTTCTTCAATGCGTAGTAGTTGATTGTATTTAGCAACTCTATCTGTTCTTGATGGAGCACCGGTTTTGATTTGACCAGCATTTAATGCTACTGACAAATCTGCTATTGTTACATCTTCAGTTTCGCCACTTCTATGTGAAACTACTGCAGTATATCCGGCTCTGTTAGCCATTTGGATAGCATTAAGTGTTTCGGTAAGAGTTCCGATTTGGTTAAGTTTGATAAGTATAGAATTAGTAACTCCCAAATCTATACCTTTCTTTAATCTTTCGGTGTTGGTTACAAACAAGTCATCGCCAACCAATTGAATTTTCTTGCCTAGTCTTTCAGTCATCTTCTTCCAGCCTTCCCAGTCTTCTTCAGCAAGTCCATCTTCTAAAGATATGATAGGGTATTTGTTAGCCATTTCTTCCCAATAACTTATCATCTCGTCACAAGTAAATTCTTTTCCAGTCTTCCAGAAATAGTAATTACCTTCATGACCAATTTTCTTTGCTTCATCGTACATTTCTGTAGCAGCAGCATCAATCGCTATGCATATATCTTTGCCAGGTTTGTATCCTGCTTTTTCTATTGCTTCTACTATACTTTGTAATGCTTCTTCATCACTCTTTAGGTTAGGAGCAAAACCACCTTCATCACCTACAGATGTAGCATAACCTTTGGCTTTTAATACAGATTTTAGATTGTGGAATACTTCTGCACACCATCTTAAGCATTCAGCAAAAGATTTTGCACCAACTGGCATAACCATAAATTCTTGAACATTGACACTATTGTCTGCGTGTTTACCACCATTAAGAATATTCATCATAGGTACTGGTAGGGTACAAGCATTACAACCACCGATATAATTGTAAAGTGGTAGACCTACTGATTGAGCAGCGGCTTTTGCTACGGCTAAAGATACACCCAATATTGCATTAGCCCCGAATCTGCCTTTGTTTGGAGTGCCATCAAGTTTAATCATGGCATTATCAATTTCGGATTGATTAAGAGCATTCATACCTACTACAAGTTCTTTTAATTCGGTATTAACAGCATTAACTGCTTTTTCTACTGATTTACCTAGATATTTGCTTTTGTCGCCATCTCTAAGTTCTACGGCTTCAAACGAGCCAGTAGATGCACCACTAGGAACAGCGGCTCTGCCCATACTGCCATCTTCTAGTACAACTTCAACTTCTACAGTTGGATTACCCCTAGAGTCTAGAACTTGTCTTCCGACTACGTCCATAATTTCGATATAATTTTTCATTGTTTTCCCCCTTTGATTAGAAAAATGCAAAATTAATATGTAATTAATCTCACAATATAATTATATAATTTCGTACTATTTTTAGTCAAATAAAAAGACACTAGCAGTGCCTTTTAAATAGTTTTATTTTATTTTTTCTAGAATATAGCCCAGTATATCTTTGCCCACATTTTCTTTAGTGCAGGCATAAATATTAAGTAAGTGTGCATTTGAATTAACTTCACATACTAAAGGACCTTTTTGGGATTGTAGAATATCTACTCCACAAAAATCACAACCTACACTTTTAGCGGCTTTTAATGCAAGGTCTATTTCTTCTTGAATAGGAGTGTAGTTTGACATAGTTCCGCCATTGGATATGTTGGCTCGAAAATCATCATTAATTGATGTACGCTTCATACTAGCCACTACTTTATTGCCTACAATATTTATTCTTATATCTTGTCCTTTGCATTCTTTAATATATTCTTGAAAAAGGAGTTCTTTACCTTGTTTTTTATCAATAATTGCTTCTATTTCTTCTTTTGAATTAAGTTTGTAAACTTGTTCTCCCCAAGAGCCATACCATTCTTTACAGATAAGTGGCAACTTAAGATATTGGATTATGCTATCTATATAGTTACTATAGTATTCTTTATGGTAAAAGAATGTAAGTGGAATAATGCAGGTTTTTGGTCTAGCGATATTATCACGAGCAAGACATATCTCGGTAGATGCTTTGCTGTCACAATTGGCTATTGCATCACTAGAATTAAATACTTTTAACCCCATATTTTCTAGTGTTTTTGCTAAATGTATGTCTTTATCATAGAACATTACTGCATCATAATTTAGTTGTTGACCATTAATTATGCAGCCATAAACACTTGTGTTGGTCATTATATCTAGTTGGCAATCAAGTTCTTGTGCAGATTGAAATAATAGAGCATTTTGCGTGACAAACTTTTCTTGGTTTAGACTTACATTATTAACTAACAATATTTTATACATTATTTGTTCTCCATAATGTGTGTGGCTTTTGCCATAATATCTGCCATTTGTTGTGGCGAAACCATATTATCTATAAAGAGTTTGCTATTCATTTCTATCTGTACACAAGGTATATTTAAGTTAAGCGAAATATATCTAGATATTGTTCCTTCGCCTTTTGCAGAGAATGGATCATTAATTGTTACAACGTCAAAATACTTTTTAAAGTGATCTTTCAATTGAGTTTCTTTTTCATGATTACCTAATAGGTTAGGGCAGTCTTCGCCACCAGTGCCTAGACATATCAATTGTTCACGTTTAGGGGATAATTCGTGTAAATCAATTAAAGCAATAATATTATGTTGTTTTATATAATCTGTAAGTTGATTTTTGTAAGCACAATCAATGTCATAATTCGCATCATCATGCATATTTTCAGTTTTAATTATTACTGGATAACCTAAAGCATTAAGACATTTTGCTATTTCGCCAGTATCAGGTTCGGCGTATTTTATAGCATCATTACGTGTTTGCTCTACAGCATGTGGAGCAGAAAACATTACTTTTTTATCGCCATTTAATATTACGTGTCCTAGTTTTTCCATATATTTAATTCCTTTAATTAATCTAAATCTATCTGTAATAAATATTTTCCACAATGTTTACATCTGTATAAGTGTAGATATATATCATAATCTTCATTGTCAGGATTAATTTTCTTTAAATCATGTAGTTTTAAATGAAATGCATTGTGATTAAGTTTTAGATCTTCTTTTATGTCTTTAATACCTTGTTTACCTAAATTTTTAATATCTTGCCAGTATACTGGTCCCATGTATTCTGCATAGTCGCCACAGTGAGTTCTAAATTCCATATCATTGCAAGTAAGTATAGGTGGTATACATTTAGTTGCTTTAAATTTCTTTTCTTCATCGTCTATTTTATCAAAATGCATCTCTGTATCATAATCAAATTCGTAGACTAGACCAAATTCAATATTAAATTTTTTACCGGCTTTCCCCGATGCTATACATTCTGGACATAGTACAAGACCTTCAGGGAAATCTCCGTAACACCCGTCACATTCAAATAATACATGTTTGATTTCGCCACAACAACTACAAGGTTTGCCTTCTTCATCTACTATTAATGTGTCACATAGTTTAGGATTGGCATAATATTCAAATTTTGGGAATTGGTAATTATCTAATATCTCTTGTTGTTTTGGATTTAAAAATCTGCCATCTTCAATTTCATATTGTTTGGTTTTTTCATATTTTTTGTTCATGTTTTTCTCCTTTTAGGAAAATATTTTGTATTATCAATATTATATATTTCAATTAGCAATATAGTCAAACAAAAGGTTGTAATACAATACTTCATTAATTTTATATTTATTAATTTAAAAATGATTTAAATTTAAGTAAATATTTTTTAAATCCGCTTTTTTGGATTTGAAAAATGATATGATTATGGTAAGATAATGAAAGGTAAATAAAACAAACTATGTGATGTTGTGTTGTTCACTTTGTTTACAATTAAAGTTTGTATATGCAACTCCACAATACCTTGTGGCATCATAGTTGGAATAAAGATCAGTTATACGAAAATATTGCTTTGCACTACTTTTGTCTAACTTCCGAAAATTTAGCGATGATTTGTTACAATTATATTTATTTTTTTCATTATCAATATGACTATTAATAGTAGTTTATAAAGAGTGGTGAATTATGGGTTACATACTTTTATGGCTTTTTGTGTTTTTCTACACATTTTTTAAAGAGTTATTAAAATAAAATATGGAGAGAATAAGTATGATATATATTGTAATTTCAATTATCGTTCTACTTAATACTGTATTTACCGAATTTGCAAAATAAGAAGGACTTAATATGGCTTTGGATAGCGATAAAAAAATAATATTGTTGTATGTACTTGATGTATTAAAAGAATATACAGATAATCAGCACATGATGACTTACAACGACATTGTTACCAAACTTAATATATTGTACGGTATACAGCCTAATGTAAAATCAATAGCGAGGAATATAGATACACTTATAGATTATGGATACAAAATTGAAAAAGTGAGAAAGAATGGCTGTTATCTAGCCGAACGTGATTTTGATGAATCCGAAGTAATGTTTTTGGTAGATGCAGTTTATTCTTCAAAAAGTATATCTCCAGAAGATGCTAAAGTATTAATTAAAAAACTTACCCGTAATTGTAATAAGTATGATAAAAAGAAATATAAACATATATACAAAGTCGAAGAAATTTCTAGAAAGAGAAGTAGCCAAATATTTAAAAATATAGAGATACTTGATAATGCTATTGATAATGGTAAGAAAGTTTCTTTTCAGTACAATGAGTACAATATTAGTAAAACATTTTTGCCTAGAATGGATGGTCGTGTATTTGTGATGAATCCATACTTTTTGGTTAATAACAATGGTAAGTATTATCTTGTTTGTAACTACGATAAATATGATAATCTTGCTAACTATAAGATAGAGTGTATGTCTAATATAGTTATACTTAACGATGATGTTAAGCCTTTAAACTCATTGCCTAATATGGAAAAATTTAATCAAGACGAATATATTAATGAACACATATATATGATGACCGGGGAGTCAGTAGATGCGGTGTTGAAATTAAGTACTTCAAAAGCAATTAATGATATAATAGACTGGTTTGGAGACCAAGTAAATATATATGAACAGAAAAATGACATATTCGCTAGGTTAAGAGCCAACGAACAAGCACTTATATATTGGGTAATACAGTATGGTAAAATTGTTGAAGTCGTAAGTCCAATATCTACTCGAGAAAAAGTTAAAGAAACTTTAAATGAAATATTAAGTAAATATATTTAATAGTGATTTGAAATAACGGTAAATAGTGAATCTGTTTGCCGTTATTTTTCTACATTCAACACTTATTAAAATTACTTTACCTTATCATCATAAAATACAAGGGCTTGCTGATAAATTTTTGGCTCAAATATGCGACACTAGTATTGTAGATGATATTATTTCTATTACTGATACTGATGCAATAGCGATGGCACAAAAATTATGTAAGGAATTATCTATAGGAATAGGTATATCAAGTGTTGCCAATTTTTTAGGCGGTGCGCTCGCTCAAGGGAATAGTGTAGTAGTGTTGCCAGATGATAACAAAAAATATCTAACTACAGATTTATCTAAAGATATTAGTTCGACATTGGTAGATAATATAAACTATAGGAAGTAAATTTTGAAGCAAGTTCAAAATTAGTGCTAATGCACTTGCAAAGA
>DJSB01000009.1:0-19974 GCA_002437945.1 Christensenella sp. UBA6345
CGTAATCTAGGCGGGGTAAGTATGGTATTAATATTTATTATATCTAGACGGAACATAAATTTTTTAACAATCATATAAAAAACACTACACTTAAATCGTCATTTTTGCTAAAATATACATTGTGAAAAATAAAGTGTATTTTGCTTACACTAAAAAGGAGAATAAATCATGGCAGAACAAAAGAAAACTACTAGTAAATCTAGTGCAAAAACATCTTCTACTACTACCACAACAAAAAGATCTACAACTTCTTCTTCTAGAAGCAGTATGTGGGGTATCAACAAGATTAGTTTTTGGGTAATTGGTGCTATGGCTATACTTTACCTTGTAGCATCTATACTTGCTATATGTGGATTGAAGAATCCAAAGATTATTTCTGCATTACAAGGTGTGGCTACCGCTATGGCTATATGCATAGCAGCAGTACTTGCTTGGAAATATGTTAGAAATAAACAAACAGTATGGAAAGTATTGTATTTCGTACTATTGTTAGTAGTGTTATTGGGTATAGTATTACCACTAGTTATTTAATTAACTTTATAAGATAATCGATTAACAAAAAAGTTCTACAAATTTAGTAGAACTTTTTTTATTATTTTAAGTTAACCATACTATTTAGTAAAAAACTTTATCCGTATGTTAATCGCATATTAGGATAAAGTCTTTTTTATATTTATTATTTTTCTATACCTTTGCCGTTATCGATACTAAAACCTTCTACATTACGCAAATTTTCTTCATCGTCCATTAATGTTATATAATATGCATTAGTAGATTTATCAATAACTATTGGGGACTCCAAATCATCTAGAAAATTATTTTCGTCTGGAGCATTCAAACTATCAAGGAATTGTTTATATTGTACATTGCCATTGGCATCAGTTAAAGAGTCAGATTCGATAATCATAGATTCGTGTTTAAGACAGAATACTCTTAATACTGAAAAAAGTGCATTGGCACTATCAAAATCATTAGCCTTAAATCTTTCAACATCTACAGACATATCTACTTCATCATAGAAAAAGTCCATTACTCCTGCAGTAGAATTAGAATCTTTTACTACACATTGATAATTTTCGCCAGTCTTTAAACGTTCTTTAAATTCGGCTGTTTTTGTAAGTGTTGCTAGATATTGTTTGTTATTAACTGTAACTTTCATACTATCTCCTATGTATACTAGTTAGTATACTTAATTTTCTCTATTTAAAGTATAACCTTTTTTAATTATAATGGCAATATCTTAAATACAAATTGTTTATTCAAAAGCATTGGACAAAAAAATAATACAGATATATAATCGATATGCATTTCAATGTTTTAATTGGAATTATAACAAAAGGAAAATTATGAAATCAAAAGTTAATATTATTATTAGAAGCATTATTATAACTATTTGTATTGCTCTATGTCTATTTTTTAGATTTATACCCGCTCCCAATGGACTTACACAAGATGCTATGGGAATTATAGGTATTTTTTTTGGCACTCTTATACTTTGGTTAACCATTGGTATTGATTGGCCAAGTTTACTATGTATTTTTTCAATAGTATTGCTCGATAGTTTTAATGCAAAAACTGTTTTTGCTGGTAGTTTTGGTAATGAAACATTTATATTTTTATTATTTACATTTATTTGTACATATTCCTTATCAAAAACTCCACTTATTAAACGAATAGCCATTTGGTTTACTACCAACAAACTTGCGAAAAAAGGTGGCTGGTGGCTTACTTGTATGTTTTGGACAAGTGTATTATTATTGGGATTATTCATATCACCATCAGTTTTATTTGTAGTAATGTTGCCTATACTTAACGAAATATTAGAAGTTGCACATATTGAAAAAGGTGAAAAAGTAGGCAAAATGCTTATAATGGGACTTGCCTTTACAGTATCAATTTCTTCAGGTATGACACCTATTGCACACGTATTCCCTATACTTGCTATGAATGCTGCCAATATTTCTGTTGGATATGCTCAATATATGGCATTTGCTATTCCAGTAGGAATATTAAGTTTCCTATCAATGATATTGATATTTAGACTTATTTTACGTCCCGACATGTCAAAATTAAAAAATGTAGATATATCTCAAATTAAAGAATCTATACCACCTTTTACCAAAAAAGAATGTATTAGTTTGATTGTTTTTATACTAGTATTACTTCTATGGATTATACCTAGTCTATTTAAGAATATTAATCCACAATTTTATCAATTCTTTAATCAATATGGGACAGCAATGCCAGCAATACTCGGTACATTAATATTGTGTATAGTAAGAATAGATGGTAAACCACTTATTGATATCAGTGACGCTTTTAAAAATGGTGTACCATGGTCAAGTTTAATTATGTGTGCAAGCACACTTATACTTGGTAGTGCTATGACAAGTGATAGTGTCGGATTGAAAGCATTTTTACAAAACAACTTATCTGGTGCATTAGCCGGTATACCTGCTTTACTACTATTAATTATTTTTAGCACTTGGGCAATGCTTCAAACCAATGTTTCTTCCAACATGGTAACTGCCACACTTGTGTCCGCAATAGCAAGTTCAATTATTACATCTACGGGAGTATCACTTAATATAAATGCAGTTATCTGTATTATAGGTTGTTTAAGTGCTTATGCTTTTGCAACTCCGCCTAGTATGCCACATATTGCTATAGTGGCTAGCAGTGAATATTGTGACACAAAAACAGTATTTACTTATGGTTCAATACTTATGGTAGTATGTTTAATCATTGCTTTATGTGTAGGTTATCCATTAGCCGCACTTGTAATGTAAGGAGTAAATAATGAAAGATTTAAAACAATGCAGGGAACAACTAGATATAATTGATAAAGAAATAATTAAATTGTTTGAAAAAAGAATGTCGGTTATTAAAGATGTGGCACTATACAAAAAACAAAATAATCTTCCCATTGTAGATGAAGAAAGGGAAAAAATAATACTACAAAATAATCTAGAGAAATTTAATAATCCCGAACTTAAACAATATTATCAAACAATACTAAAAGCATATATTGATGTAAGTAAACAATACCAAATTAATCTTATAAAAAAATAAATAATCATACAATAAATTCCCTATCTATTAATATCTATCTTATAAAAAAAAGTATGTCACTATACCTTGTGATATACTTTTTATATATTGATACACACCAATTGTTTTAGTGTGCCATTTATTAATTTTTTATATCTTATAATAATTATATTATCGGAAGTTAGACGAAAGCAGTGCGTAGCAATATTTTCGTATAACTGATGTTTGTTCAAACTATGATGCCACGATTTATCGTGGAATTGCGATAGCAATTTGATTTACGAACATAGTGAGTAAAGCAACATCACATAGTTTATACTATTTATTATCTATACTTTCTTCACTTGTTGTGTCAACATTATCGATAGTTTTTGGTGTATCAGTACTATCTACAGTTGGTACACCATCTACCGTTTTTGTATCTTCTTTTATTTTATTTTTTGGTTTACCTAACTTTTTAGGTTTAGGTGTATCTTTACCTTCGGTTTCTTTTTGTATTTCTTCTACAGTACTCCAAGCACCTATTACTTCGGACACTTTAGTTAAATACACAAAGGCTTGTGGGTCAATCTCTTTAATTATAGATTTCAATTGTCCCATCTGGTATCTACTAGCAAGGCATACCAATTGACACTTATCACTTTTGCTATGCATACCTTTTACTTGAGTACAGGTACAACCCCTAGCAAGTTTATCCATAATAGCGGACGACAATTCTTCTGGACGAGTGGTTATAATACTAAATGCTCTAACTTGTTTATAGCCATCGTTAACAAAATCAGTAACAATCATACTTAATACTAATGCTATAACTGTATATGGTAATAGTCTTACACCATCATTAAATGTCACGGTAGACAACAATATAATTATTGCGTCTATCAATATCATTAGCGAACCTATAGTTGCGTCAGGTTTTTTCTTTTTTACTATGCAGGCTATCATATCAGAGCCACCAGTCGAACCGCCAAAACGTACAACCAAACCTACACCCAATCCCATAGCGATTCCACCATAAATAGCAGAAACTAGCAATTCGAAACCTAAATTAAGGTGTAATAAAGCAAATAATTGCATACTTAACGAAAAAGAAAATATACCTATTAAAGCCTTTATTGCAAACCTTTTACCTAAAGTCTTTAATGCTAAAACATATAGACCTATGTTAAGTATTAAATATATTACTGATGTAGATAAAAATTTGATACCTATTTTGCCTAGCCATACATTAATAACCATAGACAACGCAGAAAATCCACCAGTAGAGATTTCGTTGGGTTCTAGAAAAATACTAAATCCAAACCCCATAATAATTGTGCCTAGTACCACCATTGCTATTTCCAAGGCAAATTGCCATTTTCTACTTGCTTTTATATACATAACTAACTCCTAAAAATTAAACAACGAGATTGTACCACAAGTATATCAAAATTTCAATGACAAAATCAAAAAAATCTACCTATTTTGGCAATATTGCCCATTGACTACATTAAATAGTTGTGATAACATTATATATGTAATATAGGAGAAAAAAAGTATGTTGTGGATTGATAGAAACGCATTGTTAAAATTAAACCTTGCAAAAAATAACAAGAGAGAATTATTAGTAGAAGTAGTTAATTCTTATGGTGAAACAGGTGTTGTAAAAGGATTAATTACTCCCAATTTAAAAAGTAGAATTACAGATAGTTTTTCACTAGTCGTTAATGCTCCAGAAGATCAAAGATTCTTTCTTCATATAGTATTAGACAGACCAGACGAAAAATTTAATACTTTCTGTGCTTTAAGTGTTAAAGATGCCGAAACTTTAGATGTAATGTACGAAAACCCTAATCGTGATATTTTGCTTAATTTCAACATTAACAATTTTAACCAAAAAGATGAGAAAAATAGCAAATGGTACAATGATAGTGGCACACAATTTATGCTTAACAATATAGGTCAATATGTCGAATTTACACCATCTGAAGAAAATTTAGGACACGGCTACAGACCAGTTAAAGGCATATTAAAATGTGCTTATGTCGCTAACAATCCATCACGTTCACATATGGTACAGATTCTTTTAGATAGTGATAAAGCTACAGCAATGGCACATATTAGACTACCAAAAAGTTTTGATATGACTGCCACATCAACTGTTACTGGCGAAACTACTGCTCTTAAATATCGTTCTAAAGAAAATGTAGAAGATAAAGAATTAAATAGATAATTAGAAGCCAATTATTTGGCTTCTTTTTTTATGTTATGTGATATTGTGTTGTTCGCTTTGCTTACAACACAAGTTGCTAATCGCAACACAACAATATCTTGTGGCATCACAGTTTATGTTATTTTTATATTTAACGTGCATTCTATATGTGTCATTCTGAGCGAAACGTAGTGAAGTCGAACCCGCAGGGCAACAACGCAAGTTGTTGGAATCTCGAAACGTAAAGTGACTACTACATATTTTATTTACCCCCGCCTAGATTACGCCAAACAAGTTTGTCGCTTGTCCGCCTTGCTCCCAAGTTCGACTTTGCTCATAATGACAGGCGGGAATAAATCAACTTAACATAATATGCAGTTAATTAAAAAGTAACTATAATAATAAAGTGTGTTAGTTTTTGTTATTAATGATATATAATGAAAAATTATTCCAACTAGATAAGATACTAGTTACAATAGTTATTTATTTTTAATTTTAATATATTTGTGCTATACTTATTTTCGATAAAAACAATATCTAAAGATAACAAAAGAAGATGAAAATTAACAATTATTTAAAAACAAATACTAATTTTGTTTTTGCTAACAATCTTAATATTAATAACTCTGATTATGTGTCTATACAACCTATTAATCAAGAATGTATGGACATAATGCTTGATTATCTTACCACTCATGATGGGTACAAAACATATATCAGTACCAACCATGGCGATTTTTTATTATTGCCTATAACCCAGAATTTTACGGACAAATATATCAATAGTATTATTAATAATACCTCAAAGGACACATATTATTTTCGTTGTACTGATTATTATGAATACGGACATATCAAAATTGCTAGTGATGGAAAAATAATACGAGAAATAAGTTATGATAGTCATAAATCTAAAGACAATCAATGTATATGTGTAGGCACACCACACAAATGGGAGACCAAACACAAGCATACTTACACACTAGATAATATGATGGTGGGCAATATAATTAACAGTGACATTGTTGACAAAATGATAAGTTATTACCTACCATTTACTCATAAAGATATGAAAATTAATAAAATGTATGTCTACACGCAAGACAAAAATATTAACGAAACACTAAATGCATTAACATATGACGTAACCCGTGATTATACTTTTAAGCAAGAAGATTATAACAATACATTTTTAATGGCGCTTAAAAAATCTGTACGTACTACTGCCACTGCCATAGTTATCATGCGCAACAAATTATGCATACACAATCTTATACTTGATTTAATTACTGACGACCGAATAATTGATGATAATTCATTAATACTTAATTCAAAAGTATGTAAATACATTAATTATCATAATTTCAATTACACAACATTTTATCGTGCCATTATGTCCTGCGTACTTGATTATCAAAATGCAGAGATTATCAAACTTAATGAAGTTATGGGTACAATAAAAGATATAGAAGGCACTGACCATATTCAAGCAACATTAATTACTCAATACGACTACAAAACTATGCAGACTAGTATATACTTTGATTATGGTGTGCTATATGACCAATTTACTGGTACATTGATACGCACGACAAAAAGATACCAACTCATAGGTAATCGTTTTGATGAAAAACTAGTTAAAAAACTATATAAAATAATCACACGTCTAATCCATATCGAACGCAATCCAAATGCTTAAACCAAAAGTACAAAGGAGTATTATGTATGTACAAAAAACCACAAGTAATATTTGAATTAAAAAGTCTAGAAGATACCGCTCATATTATCACATCTTTTTTCGATGATGACTCTACGATAAATGGCAGATTCCCTACAGCGATAGCCCAAAATTTTAATATTAATATACCTGAACTTGTAGGCAAAACACTAGATGAAAAATACGAAATAATATTAAAAGTATTAACCCCTATCTTTAACGATAATCTTGCCGAAATGCAATCTAAAATTAAAGAATACCAAGATTATTGGAATGCTAATGCCAATCTTGTATGTAGCGAGTTTGAAAAAATATTTCGCATTAAATTCCAAGGGACAGAGTACTACACTGCATATGTTAATATCAACACTACCTGCCCTAGATATTTAAAAGACCAATCTTTTGATGTTAATTTCCGCAATAGTAAAGAAGAAGTTTTGGGTACTTGCATACACGAACTTATACATTTTTATTGGTTTATTATATGGAAAGAAGATTTTCCAGATTGCCCAGAAACCAATTTTGAAGCACCACACGTAGAGTGGTTGTTGTCCGAAATCGCTATAGACCCTATAGTTTATTTTAGTGAATTTAGAAAAATTATGCGTGAAAAACCTGCTTATTATTATTTCTATGATACAAAAATATGGGGCACTGAAAACCTAATTGAAGTATTTAGAAAATTGTATAAAGCCAACACTCTAGACAATTTTATGGATAGGGGGCTTAAACTACTAAATAACAATCCCGACCTTGTAAAAGAACTTGTAAAGTAATTAAGTTGTATATCATAAACACTACACCATACTTAATTAAGGGCGATATGATTTATCTACGAAACTAAAATTTTTATTAAAGATAATATAATAGTCGTTATCGGTAGTTATGTTACCTTTACAAAACACATAGTCTTCTACTACCTTACCGTCCAACATATAACTAATATTATAAAAATTGTATCCCATAATATTAAGAAAAGGATTGATATAGAAAAGTTGGTTTTTGATATACACCACACCTATCATAATAATAATTAAAACAAAGACAATAGCCATATTAACTTTAGATAAGTCAAAAGTCACTGCTGATAATACAAAAAGAGAAAAATATCCCAGAAAATGTTGGTCAGTAATATTGTTGGATTTAACAATTTTCACTTTTACGGGAGTAATATTGGATCTATATATCTGACAATATGTTCCCACACTCCCTAACAATATTATAAAAATTAGAGCAATAAAAAATGTAGTGTTAAGTACATTAAAAGTTAAGTTGTGATTAACAATATCTAGTATTAATTTAACCCACAACAAAAAGTACATGGGTATAAATGCAGACAAAAATAAACATATTTTTTTCATACTTTAATTATTGACTTATATTATAATATCATACTTTAATACAATATCTACATTAAATTTTTTTTGATTATTTATAGTTTTACTTATAAAAAATGCTTTATGTTAACCATAAAGCATTTTTATTTTTTATTATAAAACTTTTTTATGAAAACTTAATTAATCAATGTTTAAATTAAATTTCATCGTCATTATCAGTGTTATCACTATTTTCAGCATCTACTTCTGTGTCCATATCTAAATCAGCATTTTCTTCTAATACAGGTGCTGGAGTAGATGGTGTTTCTTCTAGACTATTAGCAAGTTCTTCTTCGGCTTCTTCACTAGGTGTAACTGCTACGCATACTATTTTTGCGTCATCGTTAAGTCTCATAACTTTAACACCTTTTGTGTTACGACCAATAATGCTTATTTCGCTTGCTTTGATACGAATTATTGTACCGTCATCGGCTATCATCATAACATCATCTTTATCAGTAACTTGTTTTAAGTTAACTAGGTTACCAGTAACTTCATTGAATACACCGGCTTTTATACCTTTTCCTGCTCTTCCTTGAACTCTATAGTCTTCTTGGTTACTACGTTTACCGAATCCTTTTTCAGAGATGGTTAACATATAAGCATCAGGTTTAATAACAGACATATCTACTACATATTCATTTTCATCTAGGCTGATAGACTTAACACCTTGTGTATCACGTCCCATAATTCTTACAGCACGTTCGTTAAATCTAATACATTTACCAGTGCTACTTGCTATAATAATTTCGTCATTACCATGAGTGATATATACACTTATTAGTTCGTCATTTTCAAGTAGTTTAATAGCAATCTTACCGCCTTTACGTATACTCTCAAATTCGGTAATATTGGTCTTTTTAATCAAACCTTGTCTTGTAGCCATAACTAGATAGCCTATGGTATCAGGTTTAACTGGAATGATAGTAGTAATACGTTCTTCTGGGCTTAATTGTAATAGATTAATTATTGCTCTACCCTTACTTGTTCTTGGTGCTTCTGGAACTTCATAGCCTTTAATACGATATACTCTACCTAAACTACTAAAGCATAGTAAATCATCGTGAGTAGATGTAGTGAATATATTTTCTACAAAGTCTTCTTCTTTAGTGGTATGAGCGATAATACCTTTACCACCACGGTGTTGACTCTTATATTCTGCTACTGGCATACGTTTGATATAGCCACCATGAGTAAGACTAATAACTACTTCTTGTTCTTCGATTAAGTCTGCAATATCTATATCGCCAAAGTCTGTACTAATCTCTGATTTTCTTGGTTCTCCATATTTTTGTTTGATTGTAAGCAAGTCTGTCTTAATAATATTAAGCAACTTATCTTTGTTGGCAAGTATACTTTGAAGTTCGGTAATAAGAGCATGAACATCGGCAAGGTCTTGTTTAAGTTTTTCTACTTCAAGTCCTGTCAAACGTTGTAGTCTCATCTCAAGAATAGCAACTGCTTGTTTTTCTGTAAGTAGGAACTTTTCAATTAATTTGGTTTGGGCTTCTACTTTATCAGCACTTTCTTTAATAGTCTTAATAACTTCATCAATATTGGCTTGTGCTATCATTAAACCTTCTAAAATATGTGCTTTTGCAAGTGCTTTATCTAGGTCAAACTCGGTACGTCTAGTAATAACTTCTTCTTGGAATAATAGATAGTTTTGCAACATTTCTTTCAAGTTAAGAATCTTTGGTGCATTGTTAACTAATGCTAGATTAATTACACCAAAACTTACTTGCAACTGACTGTGTTTATATAATGTATTAAGAACTACTTGTGGATTAGCATCACGTTTAACGTCAATAACAATACGCAAACCTTGTCTATCACTTTCTTCTTTAATATCACTTATACCTTCAATACGTTTGTTTTTAACCAAGTCTGCTATCTGCATAATAAGTTTTGACTTATTAACTTGATAAGGTATTTCAGTAACAACAATACGATGTCTTGTACCATTGTTAAATTCTTCAATTTCACATTTACTTCTAATAATGAATGTACCCCTACCAGTACGATATGCTTGACGTATACCGCTACGTCCCATAATGATACCACGTGTAGGAAAATCTGGTGCAGGTATAACCTTAATAAGGTCATCTATATCCATATCTGGATTTTCGATAAGTGCTACACAGCCATCAATAACTTCACTTAAGTTGTGTGGTGGAATATTGGTAGCCATACCTACTGCTATACCGTCACTACCATTAACTAATAAGTTAGGGAAACGTGCTGGTAATACACTTGGTTGTACTTCGCTATCATCGAAGTTAGGTATAAAATCTACTGTATTTTTATCAATATCAGCAAGCATTTCTGATGCTACTTTACTTAATCTTGCTTCAGTATAACGCATCGCTGCTGGTGGGTCACCATCGACAGAACCAAAGTTTCCGTGGCCGTCTACAAGTGGTGCATTAATAGTAAAGTCTTGTGCCAATCTTACAAGAGCATCATATACTGCAGTGTCTCCGTGTGGGTGATATTTACCTATAACATCGCCGACAATACGAGCACATTTTTTGTATGCCTTATCATTAAACAAATTAAGTTCGCCCATAGCATAAAGTATACGACGATGAACTGGTTTAAGACCATCTCTTACATCTGGTATAGCACGGCTTACGTTAACCGCCATAGCATATGCGATGAAAGATTTTTCAAGTTCTTCTTTTACTTTTATATCTAGTATTTTAGTATTGTCTACTATATGGTCAGTTAAATGTTCATTCTCATTAACTGTACCTTTAACTATTTTATCGTTGTCTTTTTCGTTTTCCATTACGATATTTCCTTTATTTATATTTAACTTTTTGTCATAAACTTATATTTTAGTGTCAAATTATTATTTATTAACACCAATATGTTAAATATCCAAATCCTTTACTAAAGTAGCATTGGCTTCTATAAATTGACGTCTTAATTCAACATCTTCACCCATAAGTTTGTTAAATGTTTCTTCTGCTTCTAATGCATCGTCCATTGTGATACGAGCAAGAATACGTTTTTCTGGGTTCATGGTTGTATCCCAAAGTTGGTCTGCTGTCATCTCTCCTAGACCTTTATAACGTTGAACATTGATTGCTTTATTGTTACCCAATTCTTCAAGTTTTGCATCTTTTTCTTCATCACTATAAGCATAGTATACATCTTTATTAAGTTGTATCTTGTATAGTGGTGGCATAGCCGAATATATATGTCCATTGGTAATAAGTGGTTGCATAAATCTAAAGAAGAATGTAAGCATAAGTATACGTATATGGCTACCATCGACATCGGCATCGGTCATACATATTATCTTGTCATATCTTAATTTACTTTCATCAAACTCGCTACCTACACCACAGCCTATAGCAGTAATCATATCTTTAATTACTTGGCTTTCTAGTACTTTGTGTAGTGATGCTTTTTCTACGTTAAGTATCTTACCCCTTAAAGGCATAATGGCTTGGAACTTTCTATCTCTACCTTGTTTAGCAGTACCGCCCGCACTATCACCTTCGACAAAATATATTTCGCTAACTTTTGGGTCTTTAGATGTACAGTCTGCCAATTTACCTGGTAGAGTAGTACTCTCTAGAATACCCTTTCTTCTAGTTGCTTCTCTTACACTTCTTGCTGCTTCTCTTGCTCTCTTTGCAGTGATACATTTAAGTACTAGGTCTCTACCTACACCTGGATTTTCTTCTAGGTAAGTACCAAATTTATCTTGCATAGCATCAGCAACAATTTTTCTCATCTCGGCATTACCAAGTTTTGTTTTGGTTTGACCTTCAAATTGTGGGTTAGTAAGTTTAACACTAACTATTGCTGTTAAGCCTTCTCTTATATCTTCGCCACTTAACTTTTCACTTTCTTTAAGTATCTTGTTTTGTCTGCCATAATCATTAACTATCTTGGTAAGTGCGTTCTTAAATCCTTCTACGTGATGTCCGCCTTCTTGAGTATTAATGTTGTTGGCATAACTATTAATAAGTTCGTTGTAACCAGTATTGTACTGGAATGCTATTTCTACTTCATTGGTAGGGTTAATAACATTAATGTATACTGGCTCACTAAACAAAGTCTCTTTATTCTTGTTTAGGTAATCTACAAATTCTACGATACCACCGATATATTGATAACTTTCTTCTTGTGGAGTCTCTCCCCTTAAGTCAGAAACACTTATTCTTAAACCTTTATTTAGGAATGCTATTTCTCTAAATCTACTCTTAAGTTCATCATAATCAAAAACTACCGAATCAAATATAGTATCATCTGGCATAAAGGTTACGGTAGTACCAGTCTTATCTGTATTACCTGTAATCTCTAGTGGGAATTGTGGAATACCACGTTTGTACAATTGATTGTGAATCTTGCCACCTTGATATACGGTAACATCTAACCACTCTGATAGTGCGTTAACACAACTTAAACCTACACCGTGTAATCCTCCACTAATCTTATAACCTTCGCCACCGAATTTACCACCAGCATGAAGTTTGGTTAATACGACTTCTACTGCACTCTTACCTTCCTTTTTAATAACACCGCAAGGAATACCACGACCATTGTCGACTACAGTAACACTACCATTCTTGTTAAGAGTAACTTCAATATGATCACAATAGCCAGCCAAAGCCTCGTCAATACTATTGTCTACTATTTCTGTAATCAAATGGTGTAGTCCACGTAAATCTGTACTTCCTATATACATACCCGGACGTTTTCTAACTGGCTCTAGCCCTTCTAGTACTTGAATATCGTTCTCGTCATACTTTACACTTCTAGTCAAGTCCTTCTCTGTCATTTCTGCCATTGTTTTCCTACCTTACACAAAAAAATTTTTACTTAATACAGGTTTTTCCTATTTTAAGTAAATTATAACTATATATATAATAATATATATTTAAAAATAAGTAAAGTAAATATTATAAATATATATAGTATATATATTATATAACATTTAAAATGCATTTGTAAGACTTTTATGTTACTAAATAATAATATCTACTTAACTTTTTCGTTTCGTGTCATACAAGCCCGATTATAAAGTTTAAACAATAATCAAATATTTAGATAAAATGTATGTAAGTGTGAAAAATATGTTGTTAAACTATTCGTTTTTAATAATCAAAGTGGTTTAATATTAAACTCCATCGACTGTTGTTATATCCCCGCCTGTCATTTATCAAGCGATAGTCGAACTTGGGAGCAAAGCGGACAAGTGACAAACTTGTTGGGCGTAATCTAGGCGGGTAAGGTATGTGATAATATTAACTTTACATTCTGGGATTCCAACGTCTTCGCCGTTGCCCTACGGGTTCGACTACGCTTATGCTCCGCTTTAGAACTGACAAGTATAGGCTACACGTTTTGGGATTCCGAAAGATGCTTGGCACACTTTCGATTTGACTAACGTCAAATTTCGACTACGCTTTCGCTACGCTCAGTATGACATATAGACTTTTAATTATTTAATTTTTAAAATATAAAGGATAAAAAAATATATGCTACTATGATGTAACATATATTTTGGTATTATCGATTTGCTAGGCTTTAATATATTATTTAGTTAGTTTAGAACCAATTATTCTACCGTGACTGATTTTGCTAGGCTTCGTGGTTTATCGGGATTGTTGCCGAGTTTAAGACTAGTATAATAAGCGATTAACTGCATATACACTACACTTACTAGTGGCATATACTTTTCGTCTATTTTTGGTAACATTATTTCTTTATATATTTTGTTTTCATAATTAAGTTTAAATTGACTAACAACTATTACTTTACCCTGTCTAGTAGTAACTTCATTAATATTACTTAAAGTTTTTTCTTTTATCATATCTTGGGTCACGAATGCAAACACAAATTGGTTATTATCAATTAATGAGATAGTACCATGCTTAAGTTCGCCTGCTGGGTAGGCTTCACAATGTATATACGATATTTCTTTAAGTTTTAAACTTGATTCTAAAGCAGTGTAATAATCTATATTACGTCCTATCATATATATACTTTTACTATCTTTTATTTCTTCCGCCACCTGATTACAAACATCTTTGATTCTATTAATTTTTATATTATTGGCGACATCTATTAACCTTTTGCTTTCTTCCAACACTATATCGGGATTATCAGTCTTTATAGCCTTAATATAACTAGAGATAAGATAGAACATAGCACACTGGCAATTATAGGCTTTAGTGCTAGCAACAGCCACTTCTTTACCCGCACGAGTATACATACAATAATCTACTTCATAAACTATGCTACTATTGGCAACATTGGTAACTGCTAAAGTAGTAAGGCCATAGGCTTTACACATTTTTACTGCTTTTATTGTATCGGCTGTTTCTCCACTCTGGCTTATAAACACTGCAAGAGTATTATGACTAGGCTGAAAATTGTTATACCTAAATTCGCTGGCTATCTCCACATCTACTTTAATATTGCATCTATCTTCTATTATACGTTTGGCTATAAGTCCAGCATGATAGGCTGTTCCGCAACCAATAATTAATATATTACGGGTACGATTAATTACTTTTTTAGGTAATACTTTTTTTATCTTTTCAAAAGTATTATAACTTGCCACTGTATTGATTATGCCTTGTGGGATTTCGTTAATTTCTTTTATCATATAGTGCTTATAACCATCAAACCCTTTATCTTCGGCAGTATCTGACTTAACAACTTTAGGTAGATTGATAATATTTAAGTCCTTATCATATATCTCTACTTTACCCTTTCCTACTACTGCATAACTATAGTTGGGTAGCATATACATACTATCTACCTTTTCTATACTATTAATGTCCGAACAAACAACGCCACAATTTTTACCTACACCTACTACACAAGGACTATTAAGTTTGGCTACAAAAATACTATCGGGGTGTTTTTTATTAATAATAGCAAGAGCATAACTTCCCACAAGTTTATCGCACACTTTCTTTATAGTCGACAAGACATCGCCGTCATAATTATAACTTAACATTTGGGCTATAACTTCGGTATCTGTATCACTATTAAACTTAACATTATTAAGTTCTTTTTTTAAATCTAGATAGTTTTCTACAATACCGTTATGCACTACAATCCAATTACCATTATCACTATAATGCGGGTGCGAATTTATTATGCTAGGTTCGCCGTGAGTAGCCCATCTAGTATGCCCTATTGCAATATCACTAGTAGGTTTAAGTTGATTAACAATATGTTCAAGCCTACTTATCTCGCCTTTTTCTTTTATTATGTTTAAACCACTATTAAATTTAAAAACATTATTCTTGTATTCTTTATTATCTTTTAATCCAAAAGTATAACTAAAAAATCCTATACCGCTTGAATCGTAACCACGATATTCAAGTTTCTTTATACCATTTAAGGTTTCATTAACTGCATTGTGTCCTACAAAACCATATATTCCGCACATATTCACTCCTTACATTATGTCTACTATTTTTGTATGCAGAAAATATATTTTTTGATAAGGCTTAACTACAAAGTCTATATATCTTTTAAATTGATTTGAAAAAAGATAATGATTTGTTGTATACTAATTATGTAGACTATAAATATGGAAATAAAAAGCATAAACTTAAAAAATTTCCGCAATTACACTTCTCAACAAGTTAATTTAAAAAGCGGACTTAATATTCTAGAAGGCAAGAATGCTCAAGGCAAAACCAATTTACTTGAAGCAATTTTTTTGTGTGCCATAGGTAGAAGTCCACGTACAAAAAAAGAAAAAGAACTTGTTAAATGGAATGAAAGTTTTGGCAAAGTCACAGTAGAATTTACTAAAAGCACTGGCAATAAAAAAATAGAATTGTACTTATTTGCCAATCAAAACAAAGCCATAAAAATTAATGGTGTACCTATAAAAAAACTGGGCGAACTTATGGGCGAACTTAATGCAATATATTTTTCGCCTGACGAACTTAAACTTGTAAAAGAAAGCCCCGAAGAACGTAGACGTTTTATGGATATAGACTTATGTCAATTTGATAAAAAATATTTCTATACCCTTAACAAATATAACAAAATACTAGACCAACGTAACCGCTTACTTAAATCCGGCAATATATCCAACATTAAAGATACTATATCTATCTGGAATGAACAATTGTCAGAGCAAGCCTGTTATATAATTGAAAGACGATTAGATTTAATCTCCCAATTAAAAGTTTGGGCAGAAAAATCTCATTATTATCTTACCGATGACGGCGAAAAAATGGTTTTGGAATATGTAGGACTTAATATAGTAGACAAGCAAGAATTAAAAAACACCTTACTAAAAATGTACAATGAAAGTCTAGACAAAGATATTAACCTAGGCTTTACCACAGTTGGCCCACATAGAGACGATATGAAAATAGTGGTTAATGATATAGACGTAAGACATTTTGGTAGCCAAGGTCAACAACGTACCTGTGCCTTAAGCCTAAAACTTGCCGAATTAGAGATTTTTAAATCCAACCTAGGCGAATATCCAATATTACTATTAGATGACGTATTAAGCGAATTAGACATTAACAGACGTAAAAAATTATTAAAAGTAATTAACAATTTTCAGACTATACTTACATGTACAGAATACAATATAGATTTACCTGCTAATGTACTAAAAGTAGAACAAGGTAAAATTGTTACAAATAATATATAAATAAAATAACAATAAATTTTGCTTTATTGTTGTTTTTTGTGATAATATAATAAATAGATAAAAAATAAAAGGAATAACCAATGTTAAAGATTGAAGAAATTTGGCAAAAGGCTTGTATTATACTTCAACACGAAGTTACTGCTGTATCATATGATTTATGGATTAAATCACTTGAACCTTTAGATTACAGTGACGGAGTATTGTATCTTTCTACATCTAGCGAAACTGCCAAACAACGTGTACTTAAATTACACGAAAATCAGATTAGAACTGCTCTTAATGAGATAGAACCAGAAATTAAAGATTTTAAAGTTCTTGACCCAGACGAAAAAGAAAATTATCTTAACAAACCCGTAGAAACCGAACAAGAAGTAAGCAAGGCTGCTCCACTATGTAAGTTTATACCAAAGTATACTTTTGATAATTTCGTTGTAGGTAATTCAAACAAATATGTTTATGCTGCCGCTCGTGGTGTTGCCGAACACCCATTCGACAAAATCAACCCACTATTTATATATGGTGGTGTAGGACTAGGCAAAACTCACCTATTACATGCTATAGGTAATTACCTTATTAAAAATAATCCAGAGTTAAAAATACTTTATGTTACTTGCGATCAATTTACTCGTGATTATGTTGAAAGTCTAAAAAGTAGCAATATGCAGGCTAATATTGAATATAAAGAAAAATATCGTAGCGTGGACGTGCTTATGGTAGACGATATACAATTTATCGCCAATCGTACCGGTACACAAGAAGAATTTTTCCATACATTTAATGACTTGTACCAGAATCAGAAACAGATTATTATCGCTTCAGACCGTCCACCTAAAGAGATTGCTAGTCTAGAAGAAAGACTACGTAGCAGATTTAGTATGGGACTTATGCAAGACATTCAAACACCAGATTTTGAAACAAGACTTGCTATACTACAAAAGAAAGCCCTACAAGATAAATACAATGTAGACGAAGCAGTTATTAACTTTATAGCCGAACGTTGTGATACTAACATAAGAGAACTTGAAGGTATGTTAAGCAAAGTAAGTTTTTATGCTAGTTTGACCGGTAAACCTAGTGCTACCCTAGAAGATGTAGAAGAAGCACTAAAAGATCAAGTTACCACAACCAAGCAAAGTTTAACTTCTGACCGTATAATTGACTGTGTATGTAAATACTTTAGCATTACAAAAGATGACCTAGTAGGCAAAAAGAAAAATAAAGAAATTGTCGAACCACGTCAAATATGTATGTATCTAATATGCGAAATGTTGGATTTACCATTAGTAAGTGTAGGTCAAATATTTGGTGGTAGAGACCATACAACAGTAATACATGCTAGAGAAAAAATAAGCGATATGATAAAAGAAAACAACCGAATACGTGTTACTGTAAACGATTTAAAAAGTATGGTAAACAGACACTAGTACACACCGAAATGTGTATATGTTGATAACTTATTTAAGTTATGCACCGAGTTGTGCACATTATTAAACACTATATGTAGTGGTGCAAACAACGCAATTTAGACATTTAATTTACTATATAATGTGTTTTTTATAGGTTGTCCACATTTGCACACCGCTAATAATAATAATTATAATTAAAAAATAAATAATTAACATTAAGGAGAGAAAAAAAATGAAACTAATTTGTGATGGTCTAGATTTATCTGATGCAGTTATGAAAGTTATTAAGGCTACTAGCCAAAAGACTACCAATCCAGTACTTGAAGGTATCAAACTTGTAGCAGAAGATGACACTTTAACATTAAGTGCTACTGACCTAGAATTATCTATGCAAAAAAGCATAAAGGCTGAAGTATTTATTGATGGCGAAACCGTAGTACCAGGTAAATTCTTTGCCGAATACATAAAGAAATTAACCAACGAACAAATCGAACTTACCTGCAATGAAAAAAATATGCTAGAAATTAAATATACTGATAGTACAGGTAATATTCAAGCATTAAGTGCTGAAGAATTCCCTAATATTAAAAGACTTGAAAATGCCGAATCTTTTGAAATAACATCTAAAGATTTAAAATCTTTAATTACTAAATCTGTATTCTGCGTATCTACTGAAGATAGTCGTCCTATATTAAAAGGTGTATTATTCGAGATTCAAGATAAGAAGATAAAAGCCGTAGCCCTAGATGGTTATAGACTTGCGATGGTAAATAAAGACCTTAAAGATAATTCTTCCAACTTTACTTGTATTGTTCCGGCTAGAAGTTTAAACGAGATAAGTAAACTACTAGAAGATACTGATGAGATAATCAAAGTTCACGTAACCAAAAATTATCTTATGGCTGATGTTAATGATACACGTATTATTACTAGATTACTTGAAGGCGATTTTATCAACTACAAACAGATTATTCCTACACAATTTACTACCGAAGTTACTATTAATAAAGCACAACTTGAAGATGCTTTAGACAGAGCAAGTTTGTTAAGCCGTATTGACCGTAACAACTTGGTTAAGTTTGACATTACAGACAAACTTATGATGTTAAGTAGTAAGAGTGATATAGGCGATATTAAAGAGAATATTACTGTAGCACTTAATGGTAATGACTTAACAATAGCATTTAATGTAAGATACTTTAACGAAGCATTAAGAGTTATTAATGACGAATTTATTAAATTAAGTTTTACAGTAGCATCTGCGCCATGTATCTTAAAGAGTAGCGAAACTGACGAATATGTATATTTAATATTGCCAGTAAGAGTTGTATAGTATACTAATAATTAAGATAAAAAACATAACACAAATAGTGAAAAGTCACTATCAAGGTTATGTTTTTTTGTTTACTATAAATAACAATTAAATAATATAAAGGTGTCATTACAAATGTCTGTAATCAACATAATTGTTTATGATAGTATTGACAGTGTGGTATTAACTACTAACAATACAAAACGTGCAACTTATATATGTCATTCTGAGCGGAGCGGTAGCGGAGTCGAAATTTGACGTT
>DJSB01000009.1:20064-50723 GCA_002437945.1 Christensenella sp. UBA6345
TTGCCCCGCCTAGATTACGATGTCGTTTACACTCCATCGCCTTTCGTTGTCACTCAAGGTTCGACTATGCTTGATAAATGACAGGCGGGAAAATTAGATAACAATGAGTATATAATTTTGTGGGAGTAAATAAGTTTATAGGTATAGTTATTTTTACTTATTTTCCCTGCCTTAAAATATTAAACATATTAAATATTGTGTATTGCAATTGGTTGATATTTTTGATACAATTATATTGTAATTATTATTGATTAATAAAATTCTAACAAAAGGATATATTAATTATGAAAAAAGATAACTATCAATATACTATATCACTACTTGACCATGATAATGAAAAAGACTGGAAAAGTTATGTAAAAATAGGCGAAACCGTATATCCTAAAGAATTTTCTGTTTTAAATGAAGAAGCAGAAAAAATGGGTGGTTGGGAAAATTATTTAGACGAAAATGGCAGAGTTTTTTTAGACGATGTAATATTTCTAGAAAAAGATGGAGAACGTATAGGTTGTGCTGTTGTGGCTACTCAAACTGCACTATATAAAGATATATCAGTACGTAAAAATACTTTATGCTTAAAGTATTTAATGATAGACCCACAACAAAGTGATGATAACACAACAAAAATTTTGTTAGATGGTGTGTTGGAATATGCTAAAGATAATGACTACGAACAACTTGAATTTTTTACTGATATTAATACTAAAAAATTTAAGGCTAGTCACAATATCTTTATGAAAAATGGCGCTAATGGTGTACGTGTATTTGAAAGTGGTAGAGAGAAAAATAGAGATATAAAGAAAGTATTTTTCCGTTGTGATGTGAATACTGAATACAGAGATTATTCAAAGGCTGTATTTGAAAGTTTTAAAAGATTGTGTAAGAAAGATTTAACTGCTTTAGACGAACATATTTTGGCTGACGAATTATCAAAACGTTATACTGATTTAGTTAAGGCAAGAAAAAAATTAACTAGAGAAGAGATAGAAGCAATAAGAAAAGACCCTATATTTAATGATTTATCAATATCTTTAAAAGATATGATAAGGAATAAACAAGAAGTAAATCCAGTTAAAAATACAATTAGTTGGTTAAAGTACAATCGTATGATAAAGACTATATCTAGGGTATTTAAACCTAATACCACCCCTAACGAATTATCTAGAGTACAACACATAGATAAAGTCGAACGTATCTTGTGCGGTGTGGAAGACCAAATGACTAATGAACAGAATATTAATAGACTTAAAAACAACGAAGATTGCGGTATTTTGACAAGATTGTAATACTTTTTAGATTAAAGATGTGATAATAGACTTAAAAATTAAATTTTATGGTTGACACATAAATACTAAAAAAGTATAATAAAACAGCAAACTAATAAATTATAAGCGAGTATATCTCGCTTTTATTTAGAATTTAAGAAAGGAAGGACACTATAACTATGAAAAGAACATATCAACCAAAGAAAAGACAACGTAGTAAAGTACATGGTTTTAGAGCAAGAATGAAAACCAAAGGCGGTAAACGTGTTATTGCACGTCGTAGAAACCGTGGTAGAAAGACTTTATCTGCTTAAGTTTAGTATTGGCGTAAACAAATCAATATCAAATAATTGCCTTTAACTTGTTTAAAGGCTTTTATTTTACATTGAAAATGTATATGTAAATGTAAAAATATCGCAAAAACAATTTATAAAATAATTGTGCTTATGGTATACTTAATAGAAACTAGTTGATTATGTTTACATTAAAAAATTATTAAGAGAGATAATATGCTGAAAGAAATAAATCGACTTACCAAAAGAAAAGAATTTGGGTACGTGTACAAGCATGGTAAATACAGTAGCAATACCTACCTTACCCTTATGTATGTACCTACCAAATTAAAACAGCCTAGAATAGGTTTTTCTGTAAGTAAAAAGACTGGTAAAGCATGGTTAAGAAATAAGACCAAACGTCAATTAAGAGATATATTAAGACATATGATTGATACTATTAATCCATGTTACAACTATGTGTTTATTACCAAACCAGAGATTACTACCCTAGACTACATAAAGATAAAGGGAGCAGTGGTTGATGTATTGACCAAAGCAAGTTTGTTAAAATGATAGTTTTAAAAATTTTGTTTTTTCCAATTAAACTAATCGTGCTTTTACCTATCTATATTTATAAATTTTTAATATCCCCTTTACTACCCCATACTTGTATTTATTATCCTAGTTGTTCCAATTATATGATTGGTGCTATCAAAGAGTTTGGTGTATTTAAAGGTGTATATTTGGGTTGTCGCAGATTATTAAGATGCACCCCGAAACACACAGGCGGGCTAGATTTAGTCCCTTATAATATAAAAGGAGAGAAAAAATGGATTTTCTAAATTTAGGTTCTGTACTTTTGGAAATAGCCAAACCTAAAGGTATGTGGGAATCTTTAATTTTTGGCTTGGAATCCCTAGTTAAAAATTATGGTTTAACAATTATACTTATTACACTTGCCATCAAATTAATTATGTTGCCTTTTGATTTCTACAATAGGTATATTAACAAACGTAATTCCTACAAAATGGCAGAGATTAAACCAGAACTAGAAAAAATACAAAACAAATACGGTAACAATAAAGAGATACTTAATCAAAAGACCATGGAGATATACAAAAAACATAACTACAATATTATGGGTAGTTGTGTAGGTATGGTTGTTAACATGGCTTTAACTATGGTAATATTCTTTACATTGTTTAGCGGACTTAACAAGATAGCATCTTACAAGATATATACCGAGTATGCTACCCTACAAGATGTATATGCTCAAGAAATCGGTGGCGAGAATTCAAGACTAGTAACCACCACTAATGATGATACTACTACTGTGGTAAAGATAGAAAAACTTGACGCAGAAGGTAATGTAATCAGTACTAGTGATATTAGTGAAGAAGACGATGCTAGAGCAAGTGCTAAAGTAGTGGCTAAATACGGCGAAATAAAAGAAAGTTTCTTGTGGATTAAAAATATCTGGCGTCCAGACACTAATGCTAGTGTAGTATTAAGTTATAAAGATTTTAAAAACAATGCTAAAAAATATACTAACGAGAACGAATATTTTAATGGTTCGATATACGAAGCAGTTACTTCACCTATTAAAGAAAGTAAGGAATTTAGCGGTAACAACGGTTATTATATTTTGATTGTTTTGGCTGCTGTAATAACTTATCTATCTACACAAGTTACAGTATGGATAGGTAAAGCCAAAGCCAAACGTGAAGGTAAACCTTATGTAGATGCTATGGCACAAAACAAAGTTTTGATATATATGATGCCTATTATTATGGCTATGTTTACATTATTCTATAATGCTATGTTTGCTATATACATTGTTACAGGTGCGTTGTTTGGACTTATGACTGGCCCACTTGTTACAATATTTGTAGATAAAGTATTTGATAAATCAATTAAGAAAGAACAAGAGAAAATGAGAGTTTCTTACTCAAGAAAATAAGGGGTAAAAGATGAAAATAGAAGTTAGTGCAAAAACTATAGAAAAGGCTATAGAAGAAGGACTTAAAAAACTTAACACCACTATAGAGAATGTTACTGTTAATGTAATCAATGATGGTGGATTATTTAAGAAAGCCAAAATCGAAATGATTATGGACGATGATAAAGAAATGAAAGAAGAGATATTGGGAGAAACCAATATAACTGAAGAAATCGAAAAAGATGAATTAGTATCTAACCCAGTTAGTGAAGAGTTGGAAACTGAAATCGAGTACGATAAAGAACAATTGGAAAAAGAAGAAAACGAAAATAAAGTTACTTTAGACGATATTGTTAAGGCTAGCGAAAATATACTAGATACCGAGACTCAAGAAGAAAAATTGGCTCGTAAACAAGAAATGATTAATAAGACTATGGCTATGGCAAAAGAATGGTTGGACGGATTAATCTATGCATACAATATCAATGCTACAGTAGAAATTACTGCTAGAGAAAACGATATTTATGCCAATATTACTGGCGAGAATTTAGGTGTACTTATAGGTTATCATGGCGAAGCCATGGAATCCATACAACATTTACTTAACACTTACCTATATGGTAAACTTAAGGGTGCAAAAAGAGTTTTTGTAGATGTATCTGGTTATAGAGAAAAACGTAACGGCGATTTAAGATCTTTGGCCAACAAGATTGCTTCTAAAGTTCTTGAAAGCAGACGTAGTTATAGATTAGATCCAATGAATAGTTTTGAAAGAAGAATTATTCATGAAGAATTATCAAAAACAAGTCATATACTTACACATAGTGAAGGTGTAGACCCTAATAGATATTTAATAATTGAATATACAGAAGAAAAATAAAAAAGTAATTGATTATTTTTGTTAAAGTCACTATTATTATAGTGACTTTTTTGATATACTTAATAAGTAAATAAATTGAAAGGTTGTAATTATGGATTCAACAATAGCAGCGATTTCTACACCTATAGGTGTGGGAGGTATAAGTATAATAAGGGTTAGCGGAAAAGATGCTTACAAAATAGCATCTAAAGTTTTTCGTCCTTTTAAAATTGATGATTTTAATATCGAACCTAGAAGAATGTATTTAGGCGAATTTAAGGCTGAAAATTTTAATGAAAAGTGTATGATGGTATGGTTTAAAGCACCATATAGTTATACTGGCGAAGATGTAGTCGAATTTCAGTGTCATGGCGGTACAGTTATAGCAAAAGGTGTACTTGACGCATTAATTAACAATGGTGCTACCCTTGCTGGTGCTGGCGAATTTACCAAACGTGCTTTTGTTAATGGTAAATTAACATTAGATGAAGCCGAAGGTGTAATGGATATGATTAATGCCGAAAGCGAGAGCGAAGTAAGAGCCGGATATAATCTATTACAAGGTAATTTAAGTAAAGAAATTAATCAAATTCAGGGACAACTTACCAAGATGATGGCAAAAATTGAAGTTACACTAGACTACCCTGAAAATGATTATGAAGAACAAACTGCTATGGAAACAGTGGCTAGTGTTAATGGAATAATAGAAAGATTGGAATATCTATTAAAAACTTCTACAACTGGTCAAATAGTTAAAAATGGTAGTAAGGTACTTATTTTGGGTAAACCAAACGTAGGCAAAAGTAGTTTGCTTAATGCAATACTTAATTATGACCGTGCTATAGTTACTTCTATAAAAGGTACTACTAGAGATATGTTGGAAGAAACTTATACTTATAAAGGTGTTAAGTTTGTTCTTACAGATACTGCTGGATTGCATGAAGCCAACGATGAAGTAGAAAAAATAGGTATAGAAAAAGCACGTCAGGCAATTAATTATGCTGATGTAGTATTATTGGTTTTGGATTCCAGCACAAAAATAACCGATGAAGATATAGAAATCATAAATATGTGCAAAGATAAAAACACTATTGTGGTAGTTAATAAAAGTGATATAGGTAAAAATATAGATTTAAGCCAATATAACTTTAAATATGTAGTAATGGTAAGTGCTATTAATAAAAAAGGTATTGAAGAACTTAAATCTGCAGTGTATAATCTAGTGATAGATGAAAATATAGTTAATAGCAATCTTATGATTACTAGTGCTAGACACGTAGAAGCCATAAAAAAGGCTATTAATTATGCTCACGATGTTGTTAATGGTATTGATATGGGGATTACACTAGATGTAGTAAGTATCGACCTTAAAAACTTGTGGCTTGCTTTGGGCGAAATTACAGGTAATAACAACAACGAATCTATCATTAACGAGATATTTAGCGGTTTTTGTGTAGGAAAATAAATTTACACAATATATTGGTTAAATATTATTAACAAATAGGACAAAACAAATGAATTTTGAATGGCGAGATATAACTAGAGAAGACTGTGTTGAATTTAATAGATGGTGTAATATAGACGAGTTAAAAGTTAAAACTCCGGCTAGTATTAAAGGTGTAGAAAACTTAAATAAATATTTACATTCGAATAGTTATGGTGGACTAGGCAATATGGTACTTATGTTTATTAATACCATAGGTGGTGCAGATGATATGTATTTAAAAACTGCTACCATAGACAATAAGCCTGTAGGGTTTGTATTGGTTAATAATGACCTAAAACCCATGCCTACACTAGAATGTATGATATTTGCTGTTAATCCCGAATTACAAGGCAAAGGCTACGGCACTGCTATGTTGTTTGATGTGGTTAAACACCCTGATTTAATATTTAATGTAGAAAATTGTAAGTTTGTATCTTACGTAAACAAAACCAATGTTGCTAGTCAAAAAGCATTTACAAAAGTTGGTTTTGTTAAAAATAATAGTTGGTTTAAGGAATTTAAAAATATAGTTACAGTCCCAGCCAACGAACAATTTACTTTTACTAAAAATGGTGACGAAGATGAACGAAAAATATGATGTTGTAGTTATTGGTTCGGGACATGCGGGCTGTGAAGCGGCTTTGGCAAGTGCCAGAATGAATCATAAAACACTACTATTAACTCTTAATCTAGATAGTATAGCCTTTTTGGCTTGTAATCCAAGTATTGGTGGTACAGCAAAAGGCCATCTTGTATGTGAAATAGATGCTTTAGGTGGCGAAATGGGTGTTAATGCCGACAAAACCACTATTCAAAGACGTATGCTTAATGGTTCGAAAGGACCTGCAGTACAGTCTTTAAGAGCACAGGCTGATAAAGTTATGTATCATACCGAGATGAAGAAAACTCTTGAAAATACTCCCAACTTATATATAAGACAAGGCGAAGCAAAAGAGATTATTACTAAAAATAACAAGGTAACTAGTGTAAAAACTCTACAAGGCGATACATATTTAACCGATGCAGTAGTAGTATGCACAGGTGTATATTTAAAAAGTGATGTTATTATCGGTAATGTAAGGCAGAATAGCGGGCCTAATGGTTTTGCCCCTGCCAATCATTTAACCCAGTCATTAAAGAAACTAGGACTTACAATACGTAGATTTAAGACTGGTACACCAGTAAGAGTTCATAGCGATAGTATAGATTATAGTGTGCTTGAACCACAGGCTGGCGAAGATGATATACAAACCTTTAGTTTTATGACTAAAAAAGCACCACGTAATGTTATTAATTGTTATTTAACTTATACCAATCTTGATACACATAAATTAATTTTAGATAATCTAGATAAAGCACCTATGTATAACGGAATAATAAAAAGTGAAGGACCTAGATATTGTCCAAGTATTGAAAGCAAGGTAGTAAGATTTAGCGATAAAGACCATCATCAATTGTTTCTAGAGCCTGAAGCGTTAAGCACTAAAGAAGTATATGTACAAGGTTTCTCTACTTCCATGCCTACCTATCTTCAATATGAGATGGTTCATACTATAAAAGGACTAGAACATGCTCATATAATGCGTGATGCCTATGCTATAGAATATGATTGTATTGATAGTTTACAATTGTACCCTACCCTACAATATAAAGGTTGTGACGGGTTATATTTTGCCGGACAAGTTAATGGTACTAGTGGTTATGAAGAAGCCGCAGCACAAGGTATAATCGCCGGAATTAATGCAAGTCTTTATGTAGATAAAAAACCACCATTTGTGCTTAAACGTAATGAAGCATATATAGGTGTACTGATTGATGACTTGACCACTAAAGGTACTAATGAGCCATATCGTATGATGACAAGCCGTGCTGAATATAGATTACAATTAAGACAAGACAATGCAGATTTAAGACTTACTCAACGCGGATATGATATAGGATTGGTAACTCCAGAACGATACAAAAAATACAAAAAACGTGTTAAGTTAATTGAACAATTAAGGAGTGAATTAAATACTACATTTAGTCCTAAAAAAGTAGAAGAATTGTTTAATTTTAGTGGTGAAACTTTACCAAAATCAGGTATTACTTTAAAAGAAATATTAAAAAGAAGCGGTATATCAATTGAAAATTTTGTTAAATATTTTCCAGAATATGAAAAGTATCCTAAAAACGTGTTAAAAGAAATAGAAATTGATGTTAAATACGAAGGATATTTACAAAAACAAAATCAACAAATTGAAGATTCAAAACGTCAAGAATGCACTACATTAAGCCCTAATATTGACTATATGTTGATTAAAGGATTACGTATGGAAGCACGACAAAAACTTAATGCAGTTAAGCCTTTAACTTTAGGTCAAGCAAGTCGTATAAGTGGCGTAAGTCCTGCAGATATAGCCGTTTTAACGGTATATTTAAAGACAATGAATAAGTAAATATATGGTTAAAATAACCAAAAAATCAATTTAAAATATAATTAATAACCTAGTATATTTTAGTTATGTATTTATAACTAATATTACTAGGTTTATTTTTGTTATTTTTTATTAATTTTAATAAATTTAAAGTTATGAAATAATAACTAAACTAGTTTTATAATTATAACTAATTAATAAAAATTTGTGTTTCAAAATTAAATTTTGGAGCATTTTAAAGTATCGAAAATAAAAATGACGAAAAAATGATAAAAATGTTGAAAATTTGTGAAAAAATAAGAAAAAAGAGATGAATATACGATATATTATTAATATTTTAACGTTTTATTAAGAATAATCGATAAAAATAATGATAAAAATGAAAGAAATGGACGAAAAATCGAGTTTTTAGATGATAGATATATCATATATTGTTCATATTGAACCAATTTTAGATAAATTAAGGGTATATTTAGTTAATTTTTATAGTGTTTTATTGGGTTAAATAGGCTTTATATCGACAAAAATGGACGATATATCGATTTATATCGCTTATTGATTGATTTTATATGATATTTATGATTAATTTAATATGATTTTATAGGCAAAAATTATTAAATTATGATTAAATAATAAGGTATTAATTGTTTAAAAAAGTAGGTTGAAGTATATTGATTAATAATATATTGATAAATAAAAAAAATGGCTTAATAAAGCCATTTTTTATGTGTTAAGACGATATAATGCTTAACTAATTATCGAGTATTTTAGTATTCGTAGTCTTTATTTGTAGTAATTACTGGTTGTGCAGATTTATCGCCACATAATACTATTAATAAATTACCAACAATTTCTGCTTTTGCTTTATCGTTAAGATCTACAATTCCTTTAGATTTTAGTTCTTTTAGTGCCATATCTACCATGCTTACAGCACCTTCCACGATAATTTTTCTTGCTGCTATAATAGCGCTCGCTTGTTGACGTTGTAACATTGCTGCTGCGATTTCTTGTGCGTAGGCTATGTGGTTAATGCGTGCTTCAATAACTTCTACACCAACTTTATCTAGGCGCTTTTGTATAGATTGCTTTAAATTCTCGTTAATTTCTTCGTTATTGTTTCGTAAAGTAATAACATCTTCGCTAGTATCATCAAATAAATCGTAAGGGTACATACCTGCAAGTTCTCTTAAAGCACTTTCGCTTTGATTGGCGACATAATTGGCGTAATTTTCTATATCGAATGATGCCTGATATGTATCTTCTACTTGCCATACAACAATTGCACTAATTTCTATTGGATTTCCCAATGCGTCATTAACTTTTATACGGTCTACATTGAAATTTCGCTTACGTAGGCTTATTTTTGTGCGATAATAGAATGGGTTACACCAGTTTAAACCTGGTTTTTTGCATGTCCCTACGTATTTACCAAATAGGGTAAGTACTTTGGCTTCATTGGGCTGATTTGAAAAGAATCCACCGACAATAAATATAGACGCAATGAATTCAAAGGTTAAAAATAACGCCATAATGTCAGGAAATACGAGTAAAGTAACTACTACGGTTATTATTTCTAATAAAACAATAACAGATAACCATATAATGTTTTTTAAGCGAGACCTTTTTGTTCTCAAATTCTTTCATATATTTCTCCATAATTGATATATTTGACTATTATATTACTGATATTCTTACTGCAATAATATAATATTCACTTTCTAATAACATTATATCATATTTTATTGCAAGACGATACTAAAAAGAATATATAGTGTTATATTTATTGTTAAACTATAAAAATGTAAGTAAAAAATTGAAGAATGTTTTGTAATTCAATCGATTTATGATATACTATATATAATAAAAATTTGGTATTTTTACCTATTTTATACTAAAAATAGGGTAGACGCATATTGATTTTTAGTAATTTTATATAAATAAATGTTTCACGTGAAACATTGTGTGGAGTAATTATGGATTTTAAAACAGAGATTAAAGAAGTGTTTAGTAATTATAACATTGAACTTAATGATGACCAAATTGCCAAATTTGAAAAGTACTTTCACTTAATCAATGAGTGGAATGAAAAGTTTAATTTAACCACTATTCTTGAACAGCGTGATGTGATAATTAAACACTTCCTAGATAGTTGTCTTGTTGTAGACAGTTTAAAAGAAAATTCTAATCTAATAGATATAGGTGCTGGCGCGGGATTTCCATCAATACCTATAAAAATACTACGTCCAGATATTACTGTAACAATGGTAGATGGTAGTAACAAACGTGTTATGTTTCTGCAGGAGTGTATTAAGGAATTAGGCTTAAATAATATAGACGCAATACATGAAAGATGTGAAATACTTGCCAACAAGCCAGAATATAGGGAACGTTATGAGTATTGTGTTGCACGTGCTGTGGCTGAAACAAATATACTTGCCGAATATTGTTTACCTTTTGTAAAACTATTTGGATATATGATAGCATATAAGTCTAAAAATGTTAATGAAGAACTTGAACGTGCTAAAAATGCAATAGAAATATTGGGCGGTAATCTAACAGATATAAAAAATCATTACATCGAAGAGATTAATGCTGAACGCAATCTTGTTTTTATTAAGAAAAAGTTTAAAACACCAGTTAAATACCCACGTGGACAAAATAAGCCAAGACTTATGCCACTATAATAAAGTTGTATATATTAGTTATGTGTTTAACGTATATTGCTATAGGCGATTAATTGAATTCCATTTATTAATTGAGACTAATTAACATAATTGTTGATTAGTCTTTTTTATTTGTTAGCCGGTGGGGTGGTGGTGTATTTTAATTGTTTCATGGTTCTGTTTAAGTGTGTCATCTATTGTGTTTATTTTGTTTCATGTGAAACATTTTAACTTTATTTTTGCCTGAATTTTTACAAAATTGACCTTGCGTCAGACTATTTTTGCTTAAAATTGGCTGTTTTATGGGGTATTTAAAATCTCTAAATTTTATATCTAAATAAGTCTTCCTAGTAAATTTGACTATAATTTAATGTTTCACGTGAAACATTTTTGAAAGACCTATGGAACTATGCACGTAATTATTAATTAATCAATAATATTACCCAATATCGGTCAATGTAATGCTTAAAGTAGCTTTAATAATCTGTGCTATGTTTTTATTAGGACTGATAGTGGTAGTGTATAATTAATTGTATTAATGGTATGTGGCCATATTAATCCTTGTGCTATGTCTATACCTATACCAGTGTCTTTGCCTATGAATATGCCTTTGCTTATATTTATATTTATGCTTATGTCTTTGTCTTTTTTTATGTTTGTATTTGTATTAGGTTGTATCATCATAGTAATACAAAATATCATGATATGCTACATTTTTGGTGCGTCTTAATTAATTGTGCTGCATATATCAAAAAAGTCCATAAAATCTGTAAATAAATTGATTTTTTATATAAATTTTTATTTTATTTTCTTAATATATTTGATATAATGTTAATACAAGTAAAATATTTAATTAGGAAGTGATTATATGGGCAAAATTGTTAGTTTCATTAACCAAAAAGGTGGTGTAGGCAAAACTACCACTTGTGTTAATATGGCTAGTTATTTGGCTATGATGGGGAAAAAGGTTCTGCTATTAGATTTAGACCCACAAGGTAATGCTACAAGCAGTTTAGGTATCGATAAAGAATCTGGATTAAAGACTATATATAATGTTATTGTAGACGATAATTTATTAGACGAAGTAATTATTAAGTCAAAATTAGATAATTTAGACGTAATACCTAGCAATGTAGACCTTGCTGGTGCAGAAATTGAATTAGTGCAGATGAATAATAGAGAAAAAGTTATTAAAAAGATACTTCAACCTATTAAAAATAGTTATGATTACATATGCATAGATTGTCCACCTAGTTTGGGTTTAATTACAGTTAATGGACTTACTGCAAGTGATTCATTGATTATACCTATACAGTGCGAATATTTCGCTCTAGAAGGCTTAACACAACTTATGTATACTATTAAATTGGTTAAAAAACACCTTAACCCAGATATTGCAGTTGAAGGTGTAGTATTGACTATGAAAGATGCTAGAAGTAATCTAGGTAATTCGGTTGCTGCAGATATTAATAAATACTTTAATAATAAGGTATATGATACCATTATTCCACGCAATATAAGACTTGCTGAAGCACCAAGTTATGGCGAGCCTATATGTATGTATGATCCAAAATGTAATGGTGCTGTAGCATACAGAACATTGACTGAAGAATTTTTAAAAAGAAATAATGATAAGTAATATATTTTAATTATTGTAAGTTATTAATAGATTATAGTAGTTTACACATATATTATTGTTGTATATTATCTATGTTAGTGTTATGTATAATAAGATAATATATTATTTAATAATATTTTATGTATTAAAAATAAAAAAATGGCTTTAAACGGCCATTTTACAATATTATATAAGAAAGGATAAAATTATGGATAATAAGAAAGGACTAGGAAGAGGACTAGGTAGTTTACTAGGTATTTTTGATGAGAAAGACGAAGATATAGAGATTAAAAAAGATGCTAAAGGTAAGATTGAAGAAATTAATGGAGAAAGGGTTGTAGATATTGATATTAAATTAATTGATGTTAACCCTAACCAACCACGTAAAAATTTTGATCCTACCGCTTTAAAGGAATTAGCAGATTCTATTAAAGTACATGGTGTTATTCAGCCTATTATCGTTAATAAAAACGGTGATAGATATATTATAGTAGCCGGTGAAAGACGTTTTAGAGCCAGCAAAATGGCTGGATTAAAGGTAATTCCTGCTATTGTTAAAGATTATAGTGAACAACAAATAAAAGAAATCTCATTGTTGGAGAATATTCAACGTGAAGACCTAAATCCTGTAGAAGTTGCTAATGCAATGCGTGAATTATTGGAAATATATGGTTGGACACAAGATGTTTTGGCTGATAGATTGGGTAAAAGTCGTCCTGCTATTGCTAATACATTGCGTTTGCTTACACTTCAACCAGAAGTATTGGCTCTTATTGAAAGTGGAAAATTAAGTGCTGGTCATGCAAGAAGTTTGGTTGTGGTTAGTGATCCAGCAACTCAAGTAAAATTGGCAAAATTGGCTGTTACTAAAAAAGTTACAGTTAGAGATTTGGAAAAGGCTGTTAAACAACTTAATAACCCACAAGCCAAAAAAGTTAAAGTTGAACCTAGTCCAGAACTAAAAGAACTTATTAATTTAATGCAACATAAGTTTGCTACCAAGGTAAGTGTAATGGGTAATGACAAAAAAGGAAGAATTTATATAGATTATTACTCTAGTGACGATTTGGACAGAATTTTGGACTTTTTAAGCAAATAATTGCCTAAAATTGGTACTTTTAAAAATAGCGAAAAATGGCTAAATAAAGCCACAAAATCGCATTTTTCAAAAATTTCAAACGCATTCTGAGCGGTTTTCGTATAAAAAGATGATATATTAGTCATTTAAAATAGTCAAAAAATCACAACTTTTTGACTATTTTTTTGTTGTTTTTGATTAACTTAATTTTTACAATTAGATTTTATCTTCAAACATTTTTTTTCTTTTATTTTTTTCTATTATTTTTTTCTATAAATTATTTCTGTAAATTTTTTTATAATTTTTTATTTGAAATTTTATTGATAATTTTCTTGTTCATTTTTTTAATTATAATTTTTAATCTGACCTTAATTTCTATTAACTAATTTTAATAAATTAATTTTTGTTATCACTTTTAATTATCTTAATTTTAGTTATCTCATTTTTTATTATCATATTTTAATGATGGTTTTTATTAGAAGATTTTACTAGTATTTTTTACTTAATTATAATTTGTTTAAAATTTAATCCCGCCTAGATTACGACAAACTTGTTTGTCGCTTGTCCGCTTTGCTCCCAAGTTCGACTAATGCTCATAATGGCAGGCGGGAAAATTGGATAACTTAACATAATATGCTAGTTCTTATATTAAATTCAAAATCAGCCTTGATTAAGATATCGTCTACACTCCATCGTCTTTTATTTTGGAAGTTTGGCTGTTAGTCATAATTATAGGTGGTATAACTTTGTATATACCACTTCACTATATATACTATTTTACTATATATGCTATTTTACTATATATACAATGTAATGTTGATTTACTCACTATGTTCGTAAATCAAGTTGCTAGATGCAACTCCACGGTTTATCGTGTCATCACAGTTTGAATATTGTCAGTTTTTCGAAAATATTGCTTTGCACTGCTCTCGTCTAACTTTCGATGATACCAAAAAAACACTAGGATATAATAATCCTAGTGTTTTATATTTTGTTTAATTATTCGGCTTAATATTTAACTGCTACAGTTGTGCCATCTGGCATAGTAACAGTAACTGAAGATTCGTTAGTATCTGTTGGGGTTTCTGCTGGAGTTTCTTCAGCATCACCTTTAGCGCCTTCAACGTTCTTACCAAGAACATCATCAATTCTATCTTCTACAGTTTTTGCAACCCATTCATTAACATAGCCATAAATGAAGTTACTCATTTTGTTCTTTTCCATTAATGGTTTAACACCCTTAACACCGCAAATACTTAAAATAGATGCAAGACCTAAACCTACGCAACCAATTAAGAAACCTTTAGCAGCACCAAAGATTAAACCTAAAACTCTGTTTAATCCGCTTAAAGCAGAACTTCCGCTTGTAGCATTGTCAAATAATTTAGATAACAACCAAATTGCTAATTTGATTAATAACCATACAGCCAAAATTGAAACTATAATTGTACATGCATTACCAATTTGAGCAGCAGTATAAGTTTTACCAAATACAGTAGCACCTTCGCTAGAAATCCATTTCCATTTGATTAGTAAGTCACTAAAGAACTTGTTGGCATTTACCATTTTATTAATGAATGCAGCAACTGGCTTGCTTACCAAGATAGCAACTACTACTGATAAAGCAGAACTAAAGATACCTAAAATGGATTCAAATAAGCCTTTAGCAATACCAATGATTGCAAATATTACTATTAAACATATAAATACAATATCTACCCAACCCATAATATACCCCTTTATTTTACGTTTTGTTACTTATAATATATCATATATTTATTCAATTGTCACTAATTGTTTGAAAAAAATATTAAAAAAGTTATTTGTTTTCTTTGTTATTAAATTAATAAAATATGTAAATAATCTCTATATAAAGGCATTTTTTATGATTTTGTATAAATATTAAATATTAGAAAAAATTTATTAATTTTTTGTATAATTATGTATAAAAGGAGTCAAAATGGGAGTATACGGATTAAGTAGTAATAATAACACAAGAAAAATGGCATTTGAAATTGCTGAAAAATTGCTTGATTATGGGGAAGAACCAGTTTTTTTATGTGTGGGAAATTCGAATGTTGTAGGCGATATGTATGGTGCTATGGTTGGCGATATACTAAAGGACGAAACACGACTAAAAGGAAAAGTTTTTGGCACTCTTAATGATAATGTTAGAGCCAGTAATTTATATGATACATGGGCGGAAATTAAGAACAAATTTCCTTTAAGTCCTATAGTGATTATTGATTCGGCATTGACTGACGAAAACCAAGTTGGATATGTTAAATTTTGTCCTTATGGGTGTATACCCAATGCCACACAAAACAACAAAATTATGGGTAATTTAAGCATACTTGCCATGGTTAATAGTGTAGGTATAAGTCAACTAATGTTTTTGAAAAGTGTTAAGTACACTATGGTAAAAGATATGGCTCAATTTACGGCAAAATCAATATTAGAAAGTTTAAAATTGTATGATACTATTAAATGTAATTTTACTAAATTTTCTTCCAATAAAACCCATATGTCAGTTGGTTATTAATAGTGTTATGCTAAATATATTTCATATTTTTTATCACGTTCAATATGTTTAAAAAATCGTGAAATTACGACATTATTTGATATATTTTATTGTTTATTATAATTATATTTATAATAAGAATTGTTAATTAGTGTACAACCCCAAAAAAATATGGTAAAATTATTAGGCATAAAAATAATCGGAGGACAATATTTTTGGATAAAAAGAAAAAGAGCGCAAGTTCTAGTATTATATCATTAATTATTATTTTGCTTGCCGTACTTCTTGTTTTTTATATTGGCAACAAGGGTAGTAGCGGTAAACAAATTGATGTAGGTGCTGCCTATAACATGGCAGAGAATCAGGAGATTACTGACATATATTTCTATGGTGGTATAGCCAAATTAAGAAAAGCAGACAGTAAGATTACTGATAAACAATGGCCAAAGAATGCAGACTATTATTTTGAATACACTACAACTATAGAAATGCAACAATTCTACGAGTTAAGTAAAAATATAGACTGTGCAAAAGGTTTAAGAGATTTTGACCCAGAATTAACTGCCGAACAAAAAACTGCAATTACTAATAAATACAAAGATTACCAACGTATTGTAGTTACATCTGCTCCAGTTAAAGCAAGTTTACTTTCAACATTATTACCATATATGAGTATAGTAGTTGTATTAGTAATTGGTATACTTATGTACAAGATGTTAAGTGGTAAAGGTCAAGGTGCAGGTGGTTTTGCAAAGAGTAAAGCCAAATTAAATGAAAAAACTAATATCAGTTTTTCAGATATAGCAGGTGCAGAAGAAGAAAAAGAAGAAACTCAAGAAATAGTAGAGTTTTTAAAGAACCCAGCAAAATTTAAAGCATTGGGTGCTAGAATTCCAAAGGGTGTACTACTTGTAGGCCCACCAGGAACAGGTAAAACTTTACTTGCTAAAGCAGTTGCTGGCGAAAGTAACGTACCATTCTTTTCAATAAGTGGTTCGGATTTCGTAGAACTATACGTAGGTGTAGGTGCAGGCAGAGTAAGAGATTTGTTTGAAACTGCAAAAAATAGTGCTCCTTGTATCGTATTTATAGACGAAATTGATGCTGTAGGTCGTCAACGTGGCGCTGGACTTGGTGGTGGTAACGATGAAAGAGAACAAACTCTTAACCAGTTGCTAGTAGAGATGGACGGTTTTGAAAGTAACGAAGGTATTATTGTGTTGGCAGCAACCAATAGAGCCGATGTATTAGATCCAGCCTTGTTAAGACCAGGCAGATTCGATAGACAGATTTATGTTAACGTTCCAGATGTTAAGGGACGTGAAGGCATAATGAAAATTCATGCCAAGAACAAACCTATTGATGAAAGTGTTAACTTTACAGAAATTGCTAGATTAACTAGCGGATTTACTGGTGCTGATATTGAAAACTTCCTTAACGAAGCCGCAATTTTGGCTGCTAGAGATAATAGATTAACTATTACTATGGAAGATATTAGCGAAGGTATTAATAAAGTATTAGTAGGACCACAAAAGAAATCTAGACTTATTACTCCAGAAGATAAAAAACTTACTGCATATCATGAGTCAGGTCATGCTATATTAGCAAAACTTCTTAATTATGGCGATGCCGTACACGAAGTTTCTATTATTCCACGTGGTATGGCAGGCGGATTTACATCTACTAGACCAGAAAATGATAATGATCACCTATTCTATAAAAAATTGTGTGACAAAATCAGTATGACTATGGGTGGACGTATCGCTGAAGAAATAGTATTTGGAGATATTACAGCCGGTGCTAGTTCGGATATTAGCCACGCTACTGATATTGCTAGACGTATGGTTACAGAGTGGGGTATGAGTCCACGTTTAGGATTTATTAATTTGGGTAAATCCAACGAAGTATTTATTGGACGTGACTATCAAACTCAAGTTAATTATAGTGAAGAAACAGCATCTATTATTGATGAAGAAATTAAATCAATTATGGATAGTTGTTATGCTAAAGGTAAAAAGATATTGACTGAAAATAGAAATATTTTGGACAATATGGCCAACCTACTTATGGAAAAAGAAACTATATATAGTGAAGAAGTTGATGCTATTATTAATGGCGCTGACTATAAAGACGTAGCCAAAGCCCTTGATGAAAAAGAAGCAGAAGCAAAAAAACGTAACGAAGAACGTAAAAAGAAAGCCGAAGTAGAAAATTTTAAGAAAATGCAAGAACTTAAAATTAAGGCTGCCGAAGCATTAAGTAATGCGGGTGTAATAACCAAACAAGACTATGAAATGATTAAGTCAGAAACCTTGGCACAAAATCTTCCAGAAGAAAAGCCAGATGGTGAAAAAACCGAAGCCGAAAAACGTACCGAGATAGAAGCAAAGAAAGAACTTAATGTAGAAGAACCTACAGAAACTGTAGAAGAACCATTAGATATTAAAGTAGATGCTAAAGAAACTAAAGAAGAAACCAAACCTACTAAAAAATCTAGTGCAAAAACTACAAGTACTACTAAAAAATCTACAGGTACTAGCAAGGCAAAAAGTACTAAAAAATCAGAAGAAAAAAAGACAAATGAAAAATCTGATAAACAATCAGACGATAAAAACGAATAATTTGTTTTGACATTTTGATTTTTATATAATACAATTTAGTAATAATTTTAATGAAAAGGTAAATGCAATGAAAAAAACATTAACAAAAGTTTTTACAATTATAGCAATAGTATTGGTAGGATTAATTGCTACTGCTGCCATTGTTTTGGCTCTAGTAAAGAGTAATTTTAACCAAGTTATAGATACCAACAAAATAGCAGGTATCACTGTGTATACACACGAAAAAGACAATTATTATTCGGATAATCATGAAAAAGATGATTTTAATAAAATGAAATCTTTATACAATGCTGGTACTAAAGAATCTGTTATGAGTGCTTTATTCCAAGGTGCTTATGGTAAAAAAGCAAAAGCCGAAGTATTAAAGAATACTGTTTCTACAAGTTCTTTAAAGAGTCCATCAGAAGGTAGTTATGTATTAAGAATAGACTTTAAAGAAACTATGACTTTAAAAGTTAACGGCGAAGTCGTAGAAGATAGCACTATCACTGGCAACGACAAAACTGTTAAATTTACTTCAGTATATTTTGACGTAGCCAACAATGAAACATTAACTAAAGTTAAATGCTACATTGTAAGTAGTTCTAATGAGAATTATAGTTATCGTCAAGTATCTTTCCCTACACATCATAGCGAATTATACAACTTTGTAGATAATCTAGAATTCCCAGGCTAATATAAATTGTTGATATACAAAAAGACACCTACTAGGTGCCTTTTTTATTGTATTATTATTTAACTTATTTAATAAACAATTATTTATTATCAGATTTATTTTCTGTAGAGTCGACTTTCTCGGTTTTTGACTCTTCATTTTTTACACGTGAATTTTCGTGAACTTTCTTTTCTTTAATTTTTCTCTCTTTTTCTACTGGAGTTACGTCTTCAGTAACTTCGGCTTTTTTAGTAATATTATCTACTACTTCTTGGTTGTTTTCTTTAAGTTTTTTAATAAGATTACGATAATATTTGTGTTGAACTTTCTTTAATAACTTAATAATGTCAGGGTTGTATGCACCTACAAAAGAAGTGAATACGTTGCCTTCATTATTAAGCGATATAGTTATTGCAGTACAACAATTTTCATCGACAAGTACACTATTATTGTTGGTGATTTTTATATTAAGTTCGTTAAGTGCTTTAAATTTTTCCATATTGTTAATTCCTATACATTAAACTTAAATAGTATTACATCGCCGTCTTGTACAACATAGTCTTTGCCTTCCATACGTACTTTGCCTTTTTCTTTAGCCTTTAGAAAATTGCCTGCTTCAACGATGTCGTCATAACTTACTATTTCGGCTTTAATAAATCCACGTTCGAAGTCAGTATGTATTTTGCCTGCTGCTTGTGGTGCTTTAGTGCCTTTAGTTATTGTCCATGCTCTTACTTCTTTTTCACCTGCTGTTAAATAACTGATTAGTCCTAGCAAGTCATAACCAGCAACTATCAATTTGTTAAGTCCGGTTTCTTTTAATCCCAATTCTTGTTTAAACATTTCGGCTTCTTCTTCAGTAAGTCCGCATAAATCTTCTTCAAATTTAGCGCATACAACAACACACTTTGCATTTTCGCTTTTAGCGTATTCTTTAACTTTTCTTACGTACTCAATATCATCTTCAGGGGTGGCGATATTATCGTCACTGATATTGGCACAATATATTACTGGCTTATCTGTGATAAGAAAGAAACTTTTTATAAGTGCTTTTTCGGCTTCGGTTGCTTGATAACTTCTTACAGGTTTTTCATTCTCTAGCACAGTTTTGATTTTTTGTAATACTTCAACTTCGTCTATTATAGCCTTGTTTCCAGTCTTGTACAACTTCTCTGATTTTTCTAGACGTTTGGTTACTGTTTCTAGGTCGGCAAGTATTAATTCAAGATTGATTTCTTCTATATCTCTTATAGGGTCGACACTGCCATCAACGTGAGTGATTTTTGGATTGTCAAAACATCTTACTACATGCACGATAGCATCTACTTCTCTTATATGGCTTAAGAATTTATTGCCTAGTCCTTCGCCTTTGCTTGCACCTTTTACTAGTCCGGCAATATCAACAAATTCAATAATTGCTGGGGTAATCTTTTTTGTATTGTACATTTCGCCTAAAACATCTAGTCTTTTATCTGGTACAGCAACTATACCAACATTAGGCTCGATGGTGCAGAAAGGATAGTTTTCACTAGGAATACTATTCTTGGTAATAGCATTAAATAATGTACTCTTTCCTACGTTGGGTAAACCAACTACACCTAATTTCATATTAGTCCTCCGTATGTGGTTAATATATATTTGCTCTACTAGTATATATTAAAAACAAAATAATTAAAAGCGAATATACAATTTTCGATTAATAAAATATTTAATATAAGGAATTATTGGCTTAATTTTTAAATATAATAAGTATATATGTTGAATATGTATATGTTTTGTCTAATAATAATTTTAGTGTTGTAGGTTTTTTAGAACAAGCAATAATGGAGTAGGTATGAGTGAACTATGGATAATTATCATTTTGGGACTAGTGCAGGGTGCTAGCGAATTTTTGCCTATAAGTTCCAGTGGACATTTGGTATTGTTCTACAATATTTTGGGTGTTAAAGAGAATACAATGTTATTGTCTGTAGTATTACATGTGGCTACATTAGTAGCAGTGTTATTATGCTATAGAAAAGAATTGTGGGTTATGCTTAAACACCCATTTTGTAAGACCAATCTTAAATTAGTTGTGGCTACTATTCCTACGATTATTTTAGCCTTGGCACTTAACAATCTTGTAGAGATTACTTTCGGTAATAATTTTATAATTATAGGATTTTTGATTACTGCTATATTGTTATTGATTTCGCAAGTTATTGATAATAGGAATAAAAAAATATGCAGTGTCTATCATGATAATATTAATAAGAATATTGTTAATGGTAGAGATATGACCAATCTTAATGTAAGTTATAAGCAAGCAATACTTATAGGTATAGCACAAGGATTAGCAGTGTTTCCCGGTATATCAAGAAGTGGTAGTACTATAGCGACATCATTAATATTGGGAGTAAAAAAAGATGATGCTGCAGACTTTTCTTTTCTGTTAAGTATACCAGTAATATTGGGTGGACTGCTTAAAGAAATTATCGAATGTTTAGGTGGAAATGTGGTATTAAACTTTCAGCCATTTAATATTGCTGTAGGTTGTATATGTGCTTTTTTAAGCGGATTATTCTGTATAAAACTTATGTTAAAAATGGTCAAACGTCAAAACTTGTCATGGTTTAGTTTTTACCTAGTAATATTATCTATTGTATTAGTTGTTAATCAATATGTACACTTTTTATATTAATTTGGTTTATTACTTATAATTCAGTTTTAAAAAAACTATTATTGTGTTATTATATTATGACACAATAATTTTTTTAAAGGAAAAATAATGGATATTAAAAATACAGTTTTTGAAGAACTTAACAAAATTAAATTAACATATGATTTAAAACCATACACTAATTTGTTTACATTGTCTAGCGATGGTAAAAATGGAGATGTTTGTCTACCATGTTTTCCACTTGCAAAGGAATTAAAAACCAATCCTATGGTTATCGCAAATAGTTTAAGTGAAGATATTAACAACAATATTACCGCTAGTGGTATTATAGAAAAAGCCGAAGCGGTTAATGGTTATCTTAATATTTTCCTTAACAAAACATATTTGGCAGATAATATCGTTAAAGAAGTTATAAGCGAAAATAGTAATTTTGGCAAAACCGACACCTATAAGGGTAAGACAGTTGTTTTGGATTATTCAAGTGTAAACTTGGCAAAGTATATGCACATAGGACACTTGAAAACCACTATAATTGGTCTTGTTATGAAAAATATCTATGAACAATTGGGTTACAAAACAGTTTCTATTAACTATGTGGGAGACTATGGTACACCATTTGGTAAGATGATTACTGCTTACAAGCGTTGGGGAGATAAAGACCTTATCAACAAAACAGGAGTTGATGCTATACAAGACTTGTATGTTAGATTCAATCGTGAAGCCGAAAATGACGAAAGTTTAAATGACGAAGCAAGAATGTGGTTTAAACGTATCGAAGATGGAGACAAAGAAGCAACCCAACTTTGTGATTGGATTACCGAATTATGCCGTGGCGAAGTAGAAAGATTATGCGGTGAATTGGGCGCTAAATTCGATAGTTGGCGTGGCGAAAGATACTATTCGGACAAGATGGAACCAGTAGTTGAAGAACTTAAAAGTAAAGGACTTACAAAAGTAAGTGAAGGCGCTTTGGTAGTAGATTTAGAAGAATATGGCTTGGGTATCGCATTAATTAAGAAAAGTGACGGCTCTAGTCTATATTTAACACGTGACTTGGCAGCAGTAGAAGATAGATATAATACATATCACTTTGATAAGGCTGTATATGTTACTGACGTTGCACAAAAATTACACTTTAAACAATTGTTTAAAATTGTCGAACTTTTAGGTAAACCATATGCAGGTAAACTTGAACATATAGCCTATGGTAGATACAGTTTGCCTACAGGCAAGATTTCTAGTAGACTAGGTAAACAAGCCTTGTTAAGAGATTTACTAGAAGCCGGCATAGAAAAGAGCAAAGAGATTATGGCAGAACGTGGCACTAAAGTTACCGATCCAGATAAAGTATCAAAGCAAGTTGCTGTAGGTGCTATATCTTTTGAAGCAACTAAATATGAAAAAGTAAAAGATACTGTGTATGATATGGAAGCGTCATTAAATTTTGATGGCGAAACAAGCCCTTATATGCAATATACTTATGCAAGATGTTGTAGTATTATTGAAAAATCTAATGTTCAATTGGACGTATCAAAAATTAATTTTGCTGACATAGATGAAAGTAAAGGTTATGGACTTATCAAACTTCTTAATAAGTTCCCATCAACTGTAGTAGATGCATATGAAAAAGTCGAGCCTTGCTTAATAGTAAGATTGCTTATGGATATAGCGAGCGAATTTAATAAGTTCTATACCAACAACCGTATTATTGATAATGGCGAAGTTAATCTTAACAATTTGGCTATTGTGTATGCTACAAAAATTGTTTTTGAAGATGGCTTTAAACTTGTTAATATACCAGCAATTACAAAAATGTAATTATAGTTATTGTATTTAAGTCTACAATAATTTAATAATATTAATGTATAAAAAAAGAACACTATTTTTAAGATAGTGTTCTTTTTGTTTATTAATTTTGTTATGAAATAATTATTTAATAATTCTTATATCCCAGAACCAAGGAGTATTAGTCTCTTTACCTTGTAGGGTGGTAACAATCATATAGATTTTAGTGATAAGTGTAAGGACTAATAGTCCAGCACCAACTATTACAAAAATCAACATAAGTGCTTGTACACCTGCTACTGTTGAATCTACTAATGCACCTACCAATAGTAGTGTTAAACCCAAGAAATCGAAAATATTAATTTCCAATCCTTCATTGGCATGATGTCTTACAAATGCACTATTTCTATTAATTAATAGTGGTATGAAGAATAAAATGTAAGCCAACCATGCAATATTTTTGGTTTGCATTGCATCTTCAGAAGGTACGAATTTAGGTTTAGTTGTTTTTTCTGTTGCAGGTTCGGTAGCAACTTCTTTTACAGGTTCGGCTGGTGTTTCGGCAATTTGTTGTTTGTAACTACCAACTTCTACAGTTTCTGTTTCTTGTTTTTCAACTTTTTTATTTGCCATAAGTCCTCCTTAACACAAACAAATATTTGTGTAATATTTAATTACACTTTTAGTATATTGTAAATCCGTATTATTGTAAAATGTTTTAAGAAAATTACTATAAAAACCTTACTAACTGTAAAGTTTTATTCTTATAGCAAATAAGGATGAAACTTTTTTTATTACATAAAACTGTTAGCCTTCGCCTTATTTAATTTAAGCAAAAGGGGGTGAAAATTTGGCTCGTAGATATGTTGCGACTAAAAAAAAAGTTGCTTCTACAAAACAACTTTGCAAGAAAATTAACTCTGCCGATGATGTTTATTTGACTAGAACAAAAATTGCAGTTCGTGAAGTTAGAAGTGATAGAAAAGGTCGCATTTGTTCTGACACAACAAAATACTTTCCAAAGACAAGAGAAAACTTGTCTTGTGCTGGCAAGATGTTGGGTCGTATAAGAAATGGTAGATATTAAAAAACCAAAAATCACTAATTTAATTTATAAAGGAGAAGATATTTGAAAAAGAAAAGGTTTATACCTTGGGGACGAACTTTGACAACCAAAGATAACTTTTTGGGCAAACAAAAAACAAAGTCTTACAAAACAAGACCTGTTGTAGTGGTTGACACAAATAATGAAGATTTAGCAGTTGTCCCCTTATCTTCAAAGAAAGGTGCAAATAGAACTGAGTTGAAAGGTTATAGAAACCCTAGAACTAAACAAAAAACATATTATAAGCACTATTTAGAAATTGAAGATAATGAAGGTCGTCCAATTAGAGTTAATGAAAAGTTTAGAGAAAACCATAAAAATATGGATGTTTCGCATAAAGATGTTGAGTCTATTCGAGATACTATATTTAAAAAAGCAAAAACTAAACAATTCAATGTTAAACAATATGACAAATTTAAAAAGCGTAAGTGAATAAAAAAAAAGAGCCATCCATACGGCTCTGGTGCTTATAAACAAAAGTTATAAGCCTTACACAAATAATGTGTAGTTCATTAAGAACAATTACATTATATATTATTCAAATATAAATGTCAACCCTTTATGACAAACAAAATGGAGAAATTATGAATGAGATAATTAAGATAGAAAATAAATACTATTTAGATATTGAAATTGATGAAAGCAAATTAGAATATGTTAAGAAAAAAGATATTTTGAAAACTGAATATCAAAGGATATATAGAATAAAAAAGTCTTTACTTAATAGTCCATTTGGAACTATGGAAGTAAGGCACATTGATAAAAATATATTTTCATTCTATTATTTAGACAATAATAAAAAACTACATAGTTTTGTTAAGGTTATAAATATTCCTTGATTTTCAATACTTTTCCTATTTCAATTCTTCTTGTTTCATTATTTTTTACTATACCGATATATTTAGGGTTATTCTTTAAAACAACGAAATAAAAATCTAGTAATTGTAATTGATTAGTAAGTTCTTTAATATCAAAAAATTGTTTTACTTCTTGAATATCAAGTAAAACAATATTAACAAAATCTTTATGTTTAGTGTTAGACATTTTGTATTTTGCAGTTATTGTTTTAGCAAAATGTTTTTCATCTTTCACTCTATTTGTTATATCAAACATAATATATTTCCAAAACAAATTATACATTATAAATTGTATAATTCCAACAAAAAAGTGTCGATGTCGTCACCAAATTGCATTTGGTGTTATTCGACAAACAATTTAATAACAAAACTGTAAGTCCTATGAAAATAGTAGTAGGCATACAATTGGTAGTTTTAAAGCCAATTTATAAAGTAGATTAGCCAATATTAAATATATAAATTAAGGAGAATAAAAAAATGGCAAATAATGTTAAAAGAATGATTAAAGAAGACGGTGTAGTTTTGGAAAAAATTTTCAAAGGAGCATTTGACACAAAGAAATTGTCTGACGGTCGTGTTATTGAGGCACAACCTGATAGATACTTTCTAAAATGTGTTAGTGGCGAAGATTTTTCAAAAGATACTGGGTTTTTGAACTCAACAATCTTGGAATATAAAGTGGACAAACAAGTATTCGATAAAGTTGTCGTATACTCCCCTGTTCTAGTAAAATATGAAATTACCAACTTTGGGCCAAAAGCAGTATCGGCAGAACTCAAAGAAAATAAATAAAAAGGAGAATAAATTTGACAGTATTTCAAAAAGTTATGTTAGTGCTTTTAGGTATGGTATGTGCAGTTGCAATTTTCTGCCTAACAGTCGGTATTGGCTGTGCAGTAAACGGTGTAACTTTCGGGCAACAAATTGTTAATTGGTTTGGCACAGCAAAGCCCGCTGTTGATACTGGTGCAGAAGCACTTGCAATGATTAAACCAATAATCTAATAAAGGAATTGTTCTATGAAAAAAATATTACTAATTATTTTAATAGTTGTTTTAGTAGTGTTGTTTGGGACATTTCCGTTGTCCATTCTATCTAAAATATTTCAATTTATCAGCACGGCTTTCGAATGGCTAGCAAAAATATTAAATGTTTTTGGGTGGAATGGAATTGTGTAATAAACAAAAGCACTATCTAGGACAACCTATATAGTGCTTTTTATTTTAATTAAAAATTTATATAAAGGAGAAAATATGAAAACATTAAAAGTTTTAGGTAACTGTTGTTTAGTTTTCCTTGCAGTAATTAGTGTTTGTATCTCTCTTGCATTTGGTTATTATCATTTTTTTGTTAAAGATGTAGTAGTTGGTGTTAATTATGTTGGCAACCAAGTTCCTATTGATTTGGTAGAAAAAGCAGACAATTTAACAAGTGAGCAATTATCTGAATATGAAAATCGAGTGTTGTTTAATGTAAATTATTATTCAAACTCAAAGAATAACGGTATTGAATTACAAGAGTTGCGATTAGATTATTTTACAGATAAATCACTTATGACAACGACTTGTCGCTCAACTGGTATGCAATACTTGGGAGATTTTGTAACATACACTACTCGTGTTTGGACAAAAGACGAAGCAGATAATAAAGTTGTAAAAGATTTTTATTATTATGATACAACAAATATGATTTCTTGGTCTGGTGGTAATATAGCAACTCAATTAAATAGAAAACAACTTTTAACCATAAAAATTGATAATAAACCTTTTCAAATTCAATTAACTGGTCAGTATAGAACTTGGCATTATAAATCAAAAACATTTATTGGTCGTTGGCTTGGCTTTGATAGTTATACAGATACATTTTATGATTATGGAGATGTATTCTATGATGTTATGAAAGCCGTTAAATCAAATAGTGCTGGTTATGGAGATTACTATATCACTGTTGATTTATCTAAATATTTTACAGTTTACGAATATAACGGTAGCAAATTTGTAGAAGATACAACATCAGATGTAGTTAAAAACTATGCTGTTCTTAAATTCCATTATGACGAAAATGGTGCAAGAAATAGCACACAGTCAATGTTTGGAATTATTGAATGTAATTCAAAATACGACATTGTAGAAGATAAAATTGATACAACTTACTGGCAAGAACGAATGTTATATACATTAAGCGAAAAAGACTTTACTTATCGTTATAGTGATGTATATAAAGGTTATTTCGCTAGTCTTAATTTAGATATAAAGAAAATGTTTGCAGAAATGCCAAGAGCAAAAGTCAATATTTCTATTGACTTACAATCACAATATTTGAAAGATAAAAAAATCAATATTGTTGGTTTTGATTACAATGGTTTTGAAGATTTTGAAATTGATACTTTATCAATTACTGGAAACAGTCAAACTTTTTATTTGCTTGAAAAAGCATTGTATAACACCAATTTGAAAACACTTAAATATTCAAATGGTATTACATTCGATTTTGGCACTAATGCCATAAATAATGAATATGTGGGGGTGGTTCTATGAAATGGTATTCATATATAATTTGCTTTGTTTTAATTATTGTTGGAACATTTTGTGGAATACAACTTTTCAGAGAAATCAAAGCAGAAAGTTATGTAAATGGTTCAATAGATATTTCTAATAAGTTTAGCCAAGAGAGTTTTAGTTATTATAATACAAGTGTTGTCTTTTACCATGATTTGTATGACGATACCAACACTTACACTTTTGATAAAGAATTATTAAAAGTAAACGATTTTAACGGAACTGACAAGGAATATAAAATTGTTATGAATGATTTTGTATTGACTAATTGTGATGTTAAGGCTGGCTCTATATATTCAGATGTTTTAATGGACTTTTACAATACTGACGGAGATATAGTTTGTTCAGCAACTATGCAAATGTCAATTAAATTTTTAAGCAGTAAAACACAACTAACATTTACTACAAAAGGTCAAACAAATGCTAGTTTCTTTGAGCAATATTTCAAAGATAATGGTATTCGTTTACAAGTTATAGAAATTTTATAAAGGAGAAACTATGGAAACAAAAAAAGTTTTAGGTATTATATTTAGTCTACTCTTTGTTGGTGCATTTGCTTTTGTTCTGTCTTGGGGAATTATAAACTTCAACAAGGTTAAAGACGGAATGTCTGGAACTGGTGTTTATACCAAAGAAGACATAAACAAATCATACGAAGACGGCTATAATACTGCTCTAACAGATAAAGAAGAATATACAAAACTTATTGCAAGTTATAGAGATACAATCACAACACTAAATGATAATATCTCACAACTTAATTCACAAGTTACTATTCTTCAAAACAACAATAAAGATTATTCAAATCAAATAGACAAGTTAAATACACAAAAATCTAGTCTTGAAACACAAGTGGAAAATCTTACTACAATCAAATCAAGCAATGAAACTACTATTGCAAGTTTGAATAGTCAAATTACAGATTTACAAAAACAAGTTACAAATCTTACAAATAGTGGCGAAGATAAAAGCGAACAAATCACAACTTTGAATAACCAAATTACAACATTACAAAACACTGTTTCACAACTACAAACTACCAACGATATGAATGTTGCTACTATTAGAAGTTTGAATACGCAAATTGCTAATCTTAATACACAAATTAGTGACATGACTTTACAATCTCAAAATTCACAAAGTCAAATCAATGCTCTTAACAACAAAATTAGCGAACTACAAGCAAGTGTATCTTATTATGAAAGTTATATTGCTCAACTTGAAAATGGCGAACAAGTTGTTGCAACATTCGAGTATGACGGAAGTGTTTACAATATTCAAATCGTAAACAAAGGCTCTAAACTTGCTGTAACAAACCCTACAAGCACAACTTACAAAATTTTCAATGGTTGGACAGTAAATGGCTCTGCTATTGATTTATCTACTTATACAATTACTACCAACACAAAAATTGTTGCAGATGTTACATACAAGTATGATGTTAAATTCAAAGTTGATAACAATATTGTAGATAGTCAAATTATCACAAAAAATAATTGTGCTACACTTCCTACTAACCCAACAAAAGACGGTTACGAATTTGACGGCTGGTCTTTGAATGGTGTTGATGTTATATCAGATATTACAACAAAACAAGTAACTGAAAATACAACTTATTTTGCAGTATTTACTAAACTTCATAATGTAACATTTATGGTTAATGGTGAGATTTTAGAGATAAAACAAATTAGAAACGGTGAATATGTATCAAATATAAATAAAAGTTATGATTGGACATTAAACGGTAAAAATGTTGATTTTAATGAATATGCAATTTTTACCGATGTTACATTTGTATCTAATACGAAATTTAATGCCTTAGTAGAAAAAACTTGGAATGGGTTTAATTATGTTTCAGGTAGGAAAATTTGGACAGATGGAGAAAATATTTATTATTCTAGTGGTAATGTACAATATATTTTAGACAAAGCAACTTCAACTTGGAATAAAAAAACTTGGAATGGGTTAAATACTGTTTCTTGGGGTCCGAAAGTTTGGACAGATGGAGAAAATACTTATTATTCTTATGGTTGTAATCAACAATATGTTTTAGACAAAGAAACTTCTACTTGGAATAAAAAAACTTGGAATGGGTTAGATGATATTATGGGTGAGAACGTTTGGACAGATGGAGAAAATACTTATTATTCTAGTGGTAATGAACAATATGTTTTAGACAAAGAAACTTCTACTTGGAATATAAAAATTTGGTATGGGTTAGATAATATTTTTGGTTGGTATATCTGGACAGATGGAGAAAATATTTATTATTCTAATGATGAACTACAATATGTTTTA
>DJSB01000009.1:50791-59596 GCA_002437945.1 Christensenella sp. UBA6345
AACTTGGAATGGGTTTAATAATATTTATGGTGAGGATGTTTGGACAGACGGAGAAAATATTTATTATTCTCATGATGGCAAAAATTATATCTTTGTTATGGACTACAATATTTAATGATAACGATAATCTTTGCACCACCAAGAACTGGTAAGACCTGTTTTATGACACACTGTCTTAATGTCCAAGCATTTAATAGACAACGAAACAGACAAATGCAAGTTGAACTTACAAACAAAGTGCAAAACGGCTTTACAAATATAAAGACTATACCTATTCATTGTGTTTCAGCAAATTATGACTGCAAATTCAAAAAGTTTGGGTATAGTCCAAGATTTAGCCGTAGAATAAACCCATATAGACTAGGCTTTGCAAATAAGTTTGTAAAAACACACTTTAATTTACCTTATGAATGTATCGGGATAACGGAAGCCCAAAAGTATTTGAATAGCCGTATGTCAATGTATTTCCCCGAATGGCAATCAAGGTGGTATGAACAGCACGGACATAACAATTTGGACATCTTCCTAGACACCCAAAGACCAATGTTAATTGATGTAAACATTCGAGAACTAGCACAGTTTATTGAAATTGTAAAACTTGATATAGATTATGACGAATATGGCAAAGTTAAAAGTTTGACTTGGAAAATAAGAAAAATTGATAACAGTAGCCTATTTGACAGATATATGGCAAGTGGCAAGAAAGATAAAGAGTGCTATACCGAAGAAACTGTAACAGCAAACTACAATGTATTTGAGTGTTATGATAGTCAAAATTGCAAGCCAAAGTTTTATGAAGATCACTTTGACGAAGACATAGACTACAACGAAAGCAAAGACACGGAAGAAACATTGCAAGGCTATAAACAATACTTACAAGAAATGGACGACGAACTGCCCGAAAACTATTATCAAAGGAGAAAAGCAAGTTGATAAATTTTAATAAAAACAAACTTATAAACAAAACCCTAGACAAGTATTATGAAACCTTTTCTCACACCCTAGACACTGCCGACTATGTTCCAGAAAAGTTTAATAATAAGATACATAAATACATTTACAAAAATATGAAAAAAGCCTTTCGCAAAATAGATAAAGAAGATTACAAGTATCAGAAAGACTTAAAACAAAAATTAAAACTGAAAACACAAGAAGAAAAAGCAACCGAAGACAAGCCAAAGAACAAACTTGCTTTATTCTTCAAAAAGTTGTTTTCACGCAAAAAGCGAAGTGAAATTGTCAAGGAAATAGCAGAGAGTGAGCAAAGCGAACGAATAAATAGCGAAAGCGGTTTATGCTCTGCCCTTGACAAAGGCACAAGCGAACTAAACTCTTGCGACACAAACCCAGAACAATAACATTGTTTCGGGGTTTGGTTGCCTAACGGCGAGTGATAAACGGGTCAAGGGACTAGTTCCTTGCGGGTTTGGGCAGAGCCCAAGAAAAGAAAGCAAGTAGTCTAACGATAGCATTTTCGCACTGGGGCCAAGGGCTTGCCCGTGCCCCGTGCGAGAGTGTTACTCTACTTGACAATAGTAACACTCAACGGAATACATTTTTAATTTAATATAAAAATAGGAGTTTTTATGGAAGATAAAGAAAAACAAAAAACTGCCTATTACTTGTTCCAAAAAGATAGAATATATAGAGATAAAACATTAACATCACTATACTTTAAGTCGAATAAAGAACAGGTAGAAAAGAAAAGCCAACCTTACGATATTGACGGCATCAGATATAAACTAGATTTAGAAACTGGCGAAATACTTACTTATAAGAAAAGCGAAGTCCAAAATTCAATGGCTTGTTCATTACGAAGAACAAAAATTTTAATGAATATGCTTCTTGAAATGAATGACTTTGATTGGTTTGCTACTCTTACTTTTGATAAAGAAAAGATAGACAGAACCAATGACGAACTTGTATATGGTGTTTATGTTAAATACATAAATAACATAAAACATCAATACCCTAGTTTTAGATACTTAACTGTCCTAGAAAGACACGAAGACGGTTGCATACATTTTCACTTACTTATAGGTGGACTTACAACAAAGCAGTTAGGACTTGTAAACTCTGGAAAAGTTTGTTGTTCTTGGGCTTACTACAAAAACAAAATAGCAAGCCGTGAGTTCTTTGAGAGAACAAAAAGCGAACACGAACTACAAGACACTGATGGACTGTCCGTATACAATGTAACAACATTCCCATATGGACTAACAACAGTAACAAGAATTGCAAGTCGTGAAAGGTGTAACAGTTATGTAAAAAAGTATATTAACAAAGACATAGGAAAATCGACAGAGATATTTAAGAAAAGATTTTTCTATTCTAGAAATCTGAATAGACCTGCTGTCCTAGATAGGCTTATAGGTGCAGATTTTGACACACCAAAAAATATAAAAGACATTATGTCTAATAACCCACATTTTCAAAATGCTGACTTCACTAACTACAATGAAGAACATAACATTTTGCAATACTGGGAAGACAACAGTGTCAAAAATTGTATTGATAAAGGTTTCATTCCTTTATCACAAAAAGAAATTGAAGAATTAGGAGATATATTTTAGTGGAAGAATTTATAAAAAGTGATTTAGATTTTGAAGATAATGAATTACATCTTTTAATGCTTGCATTACAAGATTGTTTCGAAGATAATCAAATAAACTTTTGCCAAACTTGTAAAACTATATATGATATTTGGAGTTATTGCAAAAAAAGTTATTTCAAAGCAAAAAACAATGAATATTATAATTCATACAAGTTGCTTGCAAAGTTTGGCTTTGATAAAAAAGCAGTAAATAGATATAAGCAATGTTATGAAAGATTTGTTTTACAAGGTGCAAATGTTTTACTTAATGATTACAAAGACTTTTCACCTAGTAAGTTGTTTGAATTGTTAGTTCTATCTTCTGAAACATCAGACGAACTTGTAAAAAAACAATTCATAAAACCAACTATGACAGTTAAACAAATTCGTGAATACATTAAAACATTAAAAGACGGCTCTGACAAAGCCGAAAAAGTCATTGAAGATACAACAATCAATGAAGACGATATTCCAATGGCTTATGATCCAAAACAAGAATATGAATATTCATATTTTGAAACAAAGACAAAAAACCAACTATTGAACATAGTTTGGGAATTGCAAAAAGCATATCAAAAATTAAAATCAAACAAGGAGAAAAAACAAAAAAATGATTAGAGTTAATACAAATACATTAGATTACATAAAACAACTAGAAAATGAAATAGAATTATTGAAACATAGATTGATAGAAGAAATAAGAAGTTCCAATAGGCTCATTATGGGCGAAAAAATTAAAAATGAACAATTAGCAAAAGAAAATGCTTTTTTGCGACAACGAAACAGTTATTTAATTTTGCTTACAAAATAATTTAATATCAATAATAATTCTCTTTATAAACTAGGTTGTTTAATGACCTAGTTTTTTTTAGTTGTATAATAAGACAAAACATACAAAGGAGAATTAGTTATGAAGAAACGAAGAAATTTAACATTTACACAAAGATTACAAATAGAAACATTAAATAATGCCAAGAAGACTAAAAAAGAGATTGCCCAAATACTTGGCTTACATCTCTGCACTATTTACAGAGAATTAAAACGGGGTGCTTATGAGCATACCACAAAACAAGACACATTTTGGTATGGTGTCAGAATAAAGAAACAAATAAAATATTCTGCTCAAATATCACAAGATAGATACGACTTGCTATGCTCTGGTAAAGGCAGACCAATTAAACTTGGTAAAGACTTTGCTTTTGTTAAGTATATGGAAAAAAGAGTTATAGAAGACAAAATATCTGCTTGTGCAGTTCTTGGCGAGATTAAGTATAAGAATATGCAGTTTGATACAAACATAAGCAAAACTACTCTTTATAGATATATTGAAATGGGCTTGTTTCCACATATTAGATTAGAGAAACGAAAGAAAGAATACAAAAAAGTCAAAATAAAACGAGCACCAAAAGGCACAAGCATTGAAAGACGACCAAAAGAAATTAAACAAAGAAATTCATTCGGACACTGGGAAATGGACTGTGTTTGTGGTAAAACAAAGCCTGTGCTTCTAGTGTTAAGTGAAAGACTTACACGAAAAGAAATAATTTTCAAAATGGAAAATCAAAAAGCAATTAGTGTTGTTAAGTGCTTAAACATCTTAGAAAGAAGATTTGGTAAAACTTTCAAAAAAGTTTTTAAGTCAATCACGGTAGATAACGGAAGCGAGTTTGCAGATTTTCACGGCATAGAAAAATCTTCTTATGGACATGGCAAACGAACATCTGTCTTCTATTGTCACCCTTACTGTTCTAGTGAAAGGGGCACAAACGAACGACTTAATAGAGAAATACGAAGACTTATACCAAAAGGCTCTGACATTGGCAAATACACAATACAAGACATACAAAGAGTTGAAGACTGGGTAAATAACTACCCAAGAGAAATTTTTAACTATGCGACTTCTTCTGAACTCTTTGAGAAACACTTACAAGCAATAGCCTAAAAACCAAAATACACCCACTTTTTAAGTGTGTTAGATACACACTCTTTTTTGCATACCATAAAAAAGAAAAGTCAAAGAAAACTTGTCTATTCATACCCTTGCAAGGGTATGAATATATGGTTACAACAACCATTTTACACAATTCTTTAACTTTTTTTTAAATTTTTCTATTTTTTTGCTATATTTTCTTGACTTTTCATAAAAACCTTACTAACTAACATTGATTAATTTAACTACCTAAAATGATTAACTTATATAACTAAATAAAATTAATTAACTTATATATATAATTTGATTAGCCAGTATCACAAAGTTAAATAGCCTTTGAAACTGTATTGTTAACATAAAATTGAATTAAAGTATACTAAAAAATAGTTGGTGATTTATACAATAAAAAAAGTCCATCAATGATGGGCTTTTTTTATTGCAAAATATATTTATTAAAATATACTAATATCTACACCTTGTGTATTACTTATAGTGTGGAATGTTTCTACATAATCTGTAGTTAATTTAGCACTAACGGTAGCATTGTTAGGTTCGTTTCTGATAGAAATGTTAAATGCTTCTTGGTATTGAATGGTTTTAAAGTTACCATGTTCATCAAAAGTAACTGTAATTTCACAACTTTGATATTGTGCTGGGGCTGTACCATCGTAAAGACCTTTTATAAGTTTTGCCATTCTAGTAGCCGAATTTTTAACATTAAGTGTTGCTTTACCAATGTAAGTACGGCTTGTAGTATCATATATCATACTGCTACTTGTTACCGAATTTTTGTTAATAATATGGAAAGTTTCACTTGCGTCCCAACCATATTTTTCTTGCATACCACTATTAGAGATTGTTTCCCATTTTGGATTGTCTTGACCATGTGCAATTCTTTCTTGGCAGGTAGCACCTTGTTTGTATAGAGATGTCCAGTAGTTTAGTGGCATAGATGTACCAGCGGCAGAAATTGTACCTTTTACGTTATATGCGAAAAACTTTTGTGTTTTGTTTTTTGCACGTTCATACGAAATAGTAATTGGTTGACTACTTAAATTAACTTTTACTGGTGAAGTAACTGAACCAGATATAGTACCAGTACCTGTGGCAGTTGAACGAATGTAAGTTATTTTGTTAAGTTTGTTTTCAGCATAAGAATATACAGAAATAAAATCTGTAAAGTCTATATCACTTTCAGAAGAACCATTACTACCATTGTTGGCTTGGTTGTTTTTTTGTGTTTGTGAAGCATCGTCAAAAGTACTTTGGTTTTCGTTTTTACGTTGCTCTTCCATTTGTTTGTCATAGGCTTCGTCCAATTGACGTAACCTTTCATTTTTTATATATACCGAAACGCCAAATATTACACAAAACAATATGGCTGCTACGATCATAATTTTGTTTAATGTTTTACTTGTCATAACTTTCTCCTAATTTTGTTTAACATATTAATTTTACCCTTTATTTTGCTTTATGTCAATACCCAATTATAGTTAAATCATTTTATATATACTATTTATTATGGTAAAATAATAATAGTTTAATCACTAATATTATACAATTTATGTTTTTTGGACACTGTATGTGCTATTTCCAATAAAATATAGGTAAAATTTGTTATTTATATAGTGGTTAATTGTGGGTTACAAATGGATAAAAAATTACTTGATGATTATTTAGTTAAATTAAAAAAAGGCGAAGAAAATGCCTTGGACTCAATATATCACCTTACAAAAAGGGGTGTTTTTTCGCTAGCATTAAGTATTGTCGGTGACCCAAACACTGCTGAAGATATTATGCAGGACACATATTTAAAAATTAAAGAGAAAATTTTGTACTATAAAGATGGTACTAATGGTTATGCTTGGATACTTACAATATGTCGTAATTTAAGTATTAACTACCTTAACAAAAACAAACGTGTTGAAGTTATGGACACGTCCGAACATGAATATCTTAATCCTATAACGGATAAAAATATAGAAAAAGAAGATATGCCTATATTTAAGATAGCACGACAGCACCTTAACGAATTTGAAATGCAAGTGCTTATATTATATTCGGTATATGGGTATAAACATAGAGAGATAGCAGATATTCTTAACAAACCGCTAGGTAGTGTGCTATGGACGTACAATAATAGTATTAAAAAACTTCAAAAAATATTAAAAAAGGGGGAAGAGAAATGAAAGCAAGAGACATCTTAAACAAACTTAAACTCGAAGTAGAAAATCAGTTGCCAAACAATGATGTTTTGGACGAAGTAAAATCTACAAAAGTTGAAAAAGACTTAACCCCTGTGTATGAAGAAATTAACAATAACGACACAAAAGTAATTAACAATCGTACATCAATAATATGTTTTATGGGACTTGCCTTACTTATGCTTTTGCTTTTAAGTTGGCTTATGCCGATAATCGCCAAGTGGTTTAACCCAGAAAAATTGGTAGTCAGTAGATTAAGTATAGATATTAACCCTAGTATCGAACTTATGCTTGATGCTCACAATGATGTTATTATGTATATGGCAAAAAACAGACACGCAGAAGTATTGCTTAAAGACGAAAATTTGCAAGGTATGAGTGCCGAGAATGCTACCGAACGTATAGTTTCGCTTGCATTAAAATCTGGTTATTTTGATATGCAAGGTAAAGATAGTGTGGTTAATGCAGTTATGATGAGTGCGTACAATGATGACCAGAAAAAACAAGAAGAAATAGTTAGCAAAGTAAAAGAACGTATAAAAAATTTCTATATTACTAATCAAATCTATGGTGTTGTATTAACACAGTACGAGTCAAAACAAGATTTTGTAGATATGATAGCGAGTATGAATTCTAAAATAGATGGCAATGAAAAAAGCGATATGATTAATTATAGTGTAAAAAATCTTAACATGATGTTTGCCACTGCATATCAAAAATTACGTCATTGTTTCCGTAATGATTTTGCTTTATCTGATGTTGTTGATAATACACAACCATTATGCAGTCAATATTATCAAACTTATCAAAACTTGGTTAATGAACTTAATACTAATAGAGAGTTATATGACAACTTTGACAAAAATTGGGCCAGTGCGAAAAAGACTTGTCAAGACAATATTAGATTGTGGGAAAGTGAAATTCAAAGATTAAAGAATGAAAAAGAAAAAGAAGAAAATCCAGAAGACAAAAGTGACATTGCTGATGATATAATCGAGTCACAAGGGTTGTTACTTCAAGAACAACAACAACTTACAGAAAAATATAACAATGTAGAAGCGTATAATACAGAAAAACAAACTCTGCAAAACAATATACAATCTTGCCAAAACCGTATGACTAGCGAGTATCAGCAATATTGTGATGAGATACACGATAGTCTGAAGACTGTTAAATCTAAAGTAAATAGTGTTAATTCAAAATTAAGGAATGCTAAAAATGTTCTTTTGCAGAATGGTAGAGATGCGTACAATAAACATATAAATAGTAGGGGAGATTATAACAAATTCTACAATAGTTACTCTAGTTGGATTATCGTTAAGACTGAAGAAATTAATGACTTGTTTAAGAATTGGGAAACAGTAAGGAACAACTGGCAAACAACATATGCTGATACTCTATTGCAATTGTAATCAAATTATTAAGTAGTAAATAATTATTATGAAAAATATTTTATTAAAAAATGGCTTTATTTAGCCAATATTAAAAAAATAAAAAATATTTTTAAAAATTTTTTAAAATTTTCCAATAAAATCAATATTTGGTTTGTTGTATAAGTGTTGCAAGTTAAATTTAAAATATCTTGCATCCATAAATCCCTTTTAGCCAAAACATAAAAACGTCAACTTTTATAGTTGGCGTTTTTATGTTGTATAGAGATATTAACTGTACGTTTTGGGATTCCAACAACTTATGTTGTTGCCCTACGGGTTCGACTACACTACGTTTCGCTTTAGAACTGACATATATAAGTTGCACGTTTTGTATTGTTAAAAAATAATATGCCACACATTTTTTGGATTCCGAAAGGTGCTTGGCACACTTTCGATTTGACTATCGTCAAATTTCGACTACGCTTTCGCTACGCTCAGAATGACATATATAAAGTGTACGTTATGTATTGTTAGTGGTATATGCTTTACGACTACCATTAGAATAATCATGATAATAATAACAACACGCAACCTACAAATTAAACTCTATTTACAAATATGTGCTTGATACTGTAGCATATTATGTCAAGTTAAATTATTTCCCGCCTGTCATTATGAGCGACAGTCGAACTTGGGAGCGAAGCG
>DJSB01000009.1:59630-64638 GCA_002437945.1 Christensenella sp. UBA6345
TTTGTCGTAATCTAGGCGGGGTAAACTCGAAACAATTTAAAATTATAGTTGCCTTAAAAATTGTAAAAAAAATGTAAATATAACTTTGTTTAGGTTGTAATTTAAACTCGATTGGGTTATACTTTAAATGGTGACTAATAATGTTTATAAAAATTAAATGTAATTTTAAAAGAATTAATATTTCCCGCAAGGGATAATTTAGGGTAGTAGTTAACTATATATCCATACTTTTTTGGGCGAAAAAATATATATATGTATTTGTGTATATGTGCCTAAATAGGGGTATTATGGTTGGCTCATTTTTTTACATTTTATTAACATAAACTAAATTTTAGGAGTATATTATGATAGATATTAATTTAATTAGAACCAATCCAGATATGGTTAAAGAAAATATTAAGAAAAAATTTCAAGATGCTAAACTTCCTTTGGTAGACAAAGTTATAGAGTTAGATAATAAAAATCGTGCATTAAAAGCAGAAGGCGATGAGTTACGTGCTAGCCGTAACAAATTAAGTGGACAGATAGGTCTACTTATGAAAGAAAAGAAAGTAGACGAAGCCAATGCTATTAAGGCTACTGTTGTAAAAAACAACGAACGTATAGTAGAAATCGAACGTGAAGAAGAAGAACTTTCTCAAGAAATTAAAAAGATTATGATGACTATACCTAATATTATTGATAAGTCAGTTCCTATCGGTAAAGATGATAGCGAAAATGTCGAAATCCAAAAATTTGGCGAACCAAGAGTTCCTGATTATGAAATCCCATATCACGCAGATATTTTAGCCAAGATTGGCGGATTAGATAAAGACAGCGCAGGACGTACAAGTGGTAATGGTTTCTATTATCTTATGGGCGATGCCGCTAGACTAGTTACTGCTATGATTAACTTCGCTAGAGACTATATGATTAACCAAAACTTTACTTATTGCATACCACCATTTATGATAAGAAGTGATGTTGTTAATGGTGTTATGAGTTTCGCAGAAATGAGTGCAATGATGTACAAGATTGAAGGTGAAGACTTATTCTTGATAGGCACTAGCGAACATAGTATGATAGGTAAATTTAAAGACCAAATTATTAAAGAAAGCGAACTTCCTATTACAATGACTTCTTATAGTCCATGTTTTAGAAAAGAAGTTGGCGCTCATGGTATAGAAGAACGTGGTATTTATAGAGTACACCAATTCGAAAAGCAAGAAATGATAGTTATTTGTAAGCCAGAAGATAGTATGGACTGGTACAACAAGATGTGGGCTTATACTGTAGATATTTTCCGTCATCTTAATATTCCAGTACGTACACTTGAATGTTGTAGTGGTGACTTGGCAGACTTAAAAGTAAAGAGTTGTGACGTAGAAGCATGGAGTCCTAGACAAAAGAAATATTTTGAAGTAGGTTCTTGCTCGACTTTAGGTGATGCACAAGCAAGACGTCTTGGTATAAGATGTAAAGGCGAAAAAGGTAATTATTATCTACACACCCTTAACAACACAGTTTTGGCATCAACTAGAGCATTAATTGCTTTACTTGAAAACAATATGAATGAAGACGGAAGTATTAATATACCAGAAGCACTTCAACCATACATGGGTGGAAAAACAAAAATAGAAATTAAAAAATAGTGCAGGAAATTATGGTAGAATTTATTAACATTGATGAAGTAAATAGAAAGTTAAAAGCCAATGATATGAAAGTTATTTATGATGCTGAAAGTCAGTATCGTGGACAATTGTTTCAATTGGTACAAAAAATATTAAAACTTAAAGTGCAGCCACAAGTTATACTTTTGGCTGGGCCAAGTTGTGCTGGTAAAACTACCACTGCACGTTTGATAAAAGAAATTCTTGAATCTAAAAAGAAAAAGGCTATCATTGTAAGTATGGACGATTTCTTTGTTAATCGTGACGATACACCATTATTACCTAATGGTATGAAAGATTATGATAGTTTAAGAACAGTTAACTTACCACAGATAGAAGATTGTTTTAAGACTTTGTTTACATATGGCGAAGCAGGTTTTCCACGTTTTGACTTTATAAGTGGACTTAATCTACCTAACGAATATTATTTACATTTCGATAAAAACACTTATATTATCTTTGAAGGTTTGCATGCTCTTAACCCAGAAATTACCAAACACTTGGGTACAGATAAATTCTATAAAATTTATACCAATGCTTTGATGGGATTTAAGAGAGATGAGTTCTATAAGATTAATGCAGTTAATTTAAGACTAATAAGACGTATGATTAGAGACGTTAAACGCCGTGGTACAGCACCAGAAGATACTATGAAATCTTGGCATAATGTATGTGACGCAGAAGAAAGTTACATAACACCTTATAGAGATAGTGCCGATGCATGGATTAACACTACTCATACATACGAACTTGCTTTATACAAGAATGAGTTTTTCGAAATCGTTATGAAAAATCGTGAAATTATGCAAGACCTAGCATTTTTAGAAATTTTTGAAGATAGTACTAGTCTTGACAAACGTAAATTGCCAGATACATCTTTAATGTGGGAATTTATAGATAAGCCCGAAGTAGAAGATGAAGAAGAGAAAAAAGAAGAAAAAAAGGAAGTTATTAATGTTTTGGGTAAGAGCGTTTGGCCTAAAACAAAGACCCAGAGAGAGTTTATCTCTGCGCTCTTTTCGTCAACGCTTGTCTTTGCTTCAGGTCCTGCTGGAAGTGGAAAGACATTTCTCTCAATTGCCTATGCATTAGAAGAGGTCTTTTCTGGACGAAAGAATAAGATTGTTTTAACTCGCCCTGTTGTAGAAGCTGGCGAATCTCTTGGCTTTCTTCCTGGAGATTTAACGCAAAAGCTAAATCCATATCTAAGGCCGTTATATGATGCAATGGATCTTCTTCTTAATCCACAACAGATAAAAAGACTTGAAGATAATGGAACAATTGAGATAGCTCCTCTTGCATATATGAGAGGTAGAAGCCTAAACAATAGTGTCGTAATATTAGATGAAGCTCAAAATACTACTTCTGGACAGATGAAGATGTTCTTAACAAGATTGGGCGAATCAAGCGTGGCGATTGTCAATGGCGACCCAACTCAGATAGACTTACCACGTAAGAGTGAAAGTGGCTTTGTTGAAGCTATAAAGATTCTAGATGGAATAGAGGGCCTCAGTGTGGTAAGATTTACCCATCGCGACACAGTTAGGTCGAGAATTGTAAGGGAGATAGTTAAAGCTTATTCCTTGGAGGAGAAGAATGAATAAGGGTAAAAGTAAGAGAATTGATTTCAAAGTTTTTTCTCGCGGACAGCTTACTGCTTTTATTTCGTTGATGGTAATATGTCTTGTTTTAGCTTCTGCTATTCCTATTCTTCTTTCTTCAAATATGCTTTTTTCCTTAAAGACAAGTAAGGACTATAAAGCAAATGAATTAAGTGATGAAGACTTAATTAGCCCAATTTCTTTTTCGTATATAGATGAAGAGGCAACAGAGAAGAAGAGAGAAGAGGAGGCTAATAAGATTAATCCTTATTTTACCTACTCATATGCTTCTACTCTAACAATGAGTACTAAAGCAGATATTATATATAATTATCTTGTTAATGGAAAAGAAATTACAGATGATTCACTATTGTCTATCTATGATGTTTTATCTGAAATTTCAAGTGATAAAGACAAATGCGTAAAAGAAGCTGCAATTATCAGAGAGACTATTGATTATTTCATCTCTGAAGGTATCTTTTCTATTAACGATATTACCTACCTTTTACAGGAAGGTAAGAATGAAATATATGTCAATCAATCTAAGGAATTTCCATATACGCTAAGTGGTAAAACACTTAGTCTTAATGACTTAATTGTTGATAATTCCCTTAGCTCATATATTAATCAATTCTTAGTTCAAAACTATCCTAATTATGACTTTTTAGATTTGAAGATCATTACTGATATTGTAGAGAATGTTTTAGAGGCAAATATTTTTTATGATGAAGTCTTCACTTCAAATATGGTAACAAATGCAAGACTAAGTGTTGAGCCTGTTGTATGTACAGTAGAGAAGGGCGATTACATTTTAAAAATCGATACACTTGTTACACCTGAACAGATTCATACTTTAGAAGTACTAAACTCTAAGAGAGTAACAGGAATGTCTTTCTTCTCTGCACTTCCTCGTTTCTTGCTTATTTTGTTTGTCTTAGCAATATGGTTCTATTTTTCTGTCGGTCTAATTCCATATGACTACAGAAAAGCTCAATACTCAATCATATCGTTAGCAATTTTTGCTGTATCACTACTAGTCGGTTTTGTCTGTGCTTGGCGAATAATATCTTATGGTTTTTATAACTTCGATAGCATAATGCCATTCTTACTTGTTGGTATGATTGGCGTTTCTATTACGAACAATTTTTCCTATGGACTAGCAAACATAATAGCGCTAGCTAGTATGTATACGCTTTGGCCAAATAGTACATTTGCCTCTCTGTTTTACTATGTATTATGTGGTTTTATCGTAAACTATTATATAATGAGGAATAACGGAAGATTCCAAACAATTGCTACTTGCTTTAAGTGCATATTGTTTACAGTTTTAATTACATTGTTCTTCTCATTCTTAAACAATCTTTCTTTAACAGAGAATATTTTCTCTTGTTTGGCAATGGCTGTTAATGTTGTACTTGCTTTCATTCAATACGCTGTCTTGCTTCCTATTTTAGAGCATATTTTTAACATTCCAACAAAGCAGCGTCTTAATGAGCTAGCATATACTGATAACGCAATTCTTAATCAGTTAAGCCAAGTTGCCCAGGGAACATATAACCACGTAAAGAATGTTTCCGATTTAGCATATGCCGGAGCAAAGGCTATCGGCGCTAATGCCGAATTAGCTTTAGTTGGCGCAAGATACCATGATATTGGAAAGATGGTACACCCTGAATACTTTGTTGAAAATCAGAGCGATAAGAATGCACATGATAGCATCTCTACTCAACTCTCTCGTTCAATTATTAAAAGCCACGT
>DJSB01000041.1 GCA_002437945.1 Christensenella sp. UBA6345
TAATAATATTTGCAATTAACAAATAATTTATTTATTCAATTAAATCTACATATGATTTATGATACATATGGTAACATTTTTAAAGTTTATTAAATTTGCATATGTACAAATACATATTATTGTGATAGAATATATTATGTAAATATAATAATATTAATAATTTATTATATCATAGGTAAAATTATGAATTTAGAATCAATGAAAGAAAAATATAATATTCTTTGTCCCAATTCTCCTGCCCAGATAGTGTATATACCTAAAGCAAACAAATTGTTTTTAGTTGCTTTTAGAAAAGATATGCCACCATTTAGTTGTTGTACTATCACTATAATGGACGAAGCAAAAGGACTAGCACCTGTAGCAGAAATTAGGTATCAGATACATAGTTATGACGCATACATATCACATTTTCATACCAACTATGATTACCAAGGTAAAGGGCTAGGTAAATACCTTTACCAATTGGCACAAGGACATTGTGATAAAATAGGCATTAATATGTCACATGGTGTTATCTCCCCTTTAGACGATATTAAAGGTGTAACAATCCCACACCAAGATTGTGATAAAGCCGAACGCAGATTTTTACGTATATTATATCACGCTATGGGTAATGAAATTGTAGAAGAAACCCAGAATGGGAAGAAGATTACAAAGTTTCAAGACCAATGGAAAGAGAATGAAAAATATAGTAAACTTGATCCTACTCAACAAAAATTTGTAGAAGATATGATTACTTATGAAAAATATTTATTCAAGTTAAGCGAACAACAAAATAATAAAAGAAAATAAAATTGGAAGTATTCAATGACAATATCTGAATTTGAAAAACAATTAGCAAAAATGTATCCTTCTTCTGTTGTTAAAAAAGTTCACATTGATAAAGCCAATGAAGACTATATACTACGATATAGAAGAGATGGAGCATACGCAACATTAAGTCTTTACGATGTAGGTATAATATCTCCTATTTCAGAGATTAATTATGAAATATACAATGATAATTGTTACATTGCACAATTTATGACTGATTATGATTATCAAGGTAAAGGATTAGGTAAATACCTTTATCAATTGGCACAAGCACATATCGACTCACATAAAGTTACATATTCACACGGCATAATCCAACCTATTGCTGATATTAAAGGTGTAAGTGATGGCTGTGGTAAAAATGTAGCAAGTGAGAAGAAATTTTTAATGCTTATGTATCATGCATTAGGCAATACAATAATAGAAAATCCTAAACAAGATAAAAATACTAATCCAATACTTAATCTCGTTACTTTTGAAGATAGATGGCAACCCCACACCAAAATAGCAAAATTAAATAATGCTCAATTGAAGTTTCTTGACTCAATGATGAAATATGATAAAGAATCTAAATTTACAATTGAATTAGAATCATAATAAACAAAAAAGGTTAAAAAAATGAGTGAATCAAACATTACACGTAAATTAAATCCAAAAGAAAAATTAACAATACAATTAGCCAAAAGTTATTATGGCGGTAAATCCCCTATTCAGTTAATTTATATACCAAAAGCAGATAAGGAATTTATTATTGCTTTTAAAAGCGACCCCAATCTTGATCGTACTTGCGAAATATCTATACTTGATGGTCCTGAACATATAGGTAACCCTGCATCATTTATTAGATATGAATTAAGAGATTATGGTATGCACATAGGATATTTTAAAACACAATACGAATATCAAGGTTTAGGAATAGGTAAATTTATATACCAACTTGCACAGGCACATGCTGATAAATTGGGTTTAAAATTTTCTAACGGATTAATATGCCCTATTGGTGATATAAAAGGAATAACTTCTAGTGAGCCAGGTAATCTTCAAAGAGAATATAAGTTTTTAACACTTATGTATCATGCACTAGGTAATAACATAGTAGAAAAAAAGACATTCCAAGGGATTAACCTTGAATTTGAAGACAACTGGAAACGTGGACAAAAGTTAGCAAAATTATCTGAAAATCAAAAAGAATATTTGGACAAGATAGTTACATTTGAATTAGCAAAAAATGAAAAATACATAGAAAAAATGAATAAAGGTAAAGGCAGATAATATGGAAAAGAAAACTACTAATGAAACACAAATTAATGATGACCGTACATATAATTATAACGCATTACTAAAAGCAATAGTTAAATCTGATAATAATGGTGCTCCAGCCGATATAGTTTATGTAGAAAAAGCAAAAACAGAATTGGTGGTAGCATTCTCAAAAATTGAAGATAATATACGTGCTTATCAAATTGCACTCCTTGATCAAAAGAATGTATTATCCCCTGTTTCATTTATAGAATATCAAATTAAAGATAATGGTATATACATTGCTACTTTTAAGACAAGATATGACTATCAAGGCACTGGTCTAGGTAAATACATATATCAATTGGTTCAAGCACATGCTGATAAATTGGGACTTACCCACTCTGAAGGATTGATATGGCCAATAGCCAATATCAAAGCCGTAGATGGTGATTCTTATCACGACTTCGACAAACAATATAGATTTTTGCAACTTATGTATCACGCATTAGGTAATAAAATAGTGAAAGTAAGTACTAAAAAATTACGTGGGCAAGAAGATCTTGACGAGCAAATATATGATTTTAGTGAAGAAAGTGACACTAATAATGATGATGACCAATTCTCAATGTTACAATTTAAAGATGACTGGAAGTTGGGTGATAAATATAAAAAACTTAATCCAGAACAAAAGGAGTTTATTGATAAGGTAACTAAATTTGAACTTAAACTTCGCAGTAAATATCTTTTAGAAAAACAAGAATCAATGAAAAATAGATAGATTTTCACTTTTATATAATAACTATAATTAAAATAAATTATTTAAAAAAGACTACACTTATTAATCCAGTGTAGTTTTTTTATTGATAAATGCAATCACAATATTATTAGTCCTTAAATCAAATACTTACAAAATATAATAGAATAGTAGATTTTAGTTGAAAAACGCAAACAATACAACTACAATATTAATATGAACACAACCAATATACTTAACCAACTTAATACATCTAAATTTAGGTCCAGTTTTCATCTAAAACCTAATGATATAGATTATATCAATAATAAAGGTATGGACACTATCAGACGTCATGCTTATGATTTTATTATAAAAAAACTCGCACCAATGAATCCAAAAAACGATGGCAAACAAACTCCCACACATGGACACCCTGTATTTATAGCACAACATGCCACCGCAACTTGTTGTAGGACTTGCCTTAACAAATGGTATCACATACCCTTTAATCGTGATTTAACTATACAAGAAATAGATATGGTAGTAGATGTGATTATGGCTTGGATAACAAAAGAAATAGACAGGTAATCAATCACTTCAATAACCATATAATCAATAATAATCATAAAACAATAATACTTATTTTTGTGATATAGTATGAGAATAGTTAGTGTTCTTATACCAATGCCTACACAATATAATTACAACATAAAAAATAAGTTATTATATTATTTTACTTCAAAAAAATATCGTATAAATACGATATTTTTTTCTTTTATTTATTAATCTCTTTAATCATACTTACAATAGCATTAAAAGTCTCTTCTCTATTGTCAAATGTGTCATAATACAAAAATCCATATTGTTGACATTGTTGTTCTATAATTAAACTTTCATCAATAATTTGTTGACATATATGTATGAGTTTTTCATTGCTAAAATCTGCAGTCCAATCACCTATACCATCTTTTTTTCTAAATCTTTCTAGCAAATTTTGTGCAGTTGTATGTCCCATACCAAGAAAAATTACAACATATCTATCCAATTGACCATATTGGGCGATGTGCTCTGGCAAAAATTGAGAGCCTGGGAAAACTGTTGGTATGTTCTTATATTTTAAACTTCTAACAAATCCATTAAGTACTTCAAACAAAAAGGGTTTAAATATCTCACGCGATTCTTTCGGTTTTTTATGTAAAATACCTAGTTGTGGATATACTTCATTAAAAGCATTAACAATAGTATCGCTTTCACATAACGATATTTTTGTTTCATTAAATAATTTACAAGCCAAAGTTGTTTTACCCGACCTTACAGTTCCACCAATAATTACATTTTTCATATAACTAAACCTTTTGATTATTTAATTGTTGTTTATAATAGTCATAATTTCCTTCAAAAACTCTTATTTTTCCATCTTTAAACTCTACACATTTTTCTGCTAATTTATTAATAAAATATCTATCATGCGAAACAAATATTACTGTGCCGTCAAAATCTTCAATTGCATTTTCAAGCACTTCTTTTGTTGATATATCAATATGGTTAGTAGGTTCGTCAAAGATAAGGCAATTAACATGTTGTTCAAGTAGACACGCAAGTCTTACTCTTATACGTTCGCCACCAGATAAGTTTTTAACTAGTTTGTTAACATCTCCTTTCCCAAACTTAAATCGTGCCAATATTTCTCTTGCTTTTTGTTCATGAATGCAAAGCAACTCTTTAAAATAATTAAGCAAGTCAAGTTTTTCATTATCAAAATTGATGATTTGGGGCAAATAGCCAATTTTTACACTAGGTCCTACAAATACTTCCCTGTCAATTTTTAGGTCTTGCAATCCCATAATAGTCTTAACAAAAGTAGATTTACCACTACCATTATTACCTATAAGAGCCACCTTTTATTTAGCCTTAATAATCAAATTAATTTTATCAAGTATTTTTCGTCCATTGGGTGTAGTAATGGTTAAATCCTTTACTTCAATTACTCTTTTACTACCCTTATCTTCTTTGTTAAAATCTATATTTAATTTCTTTTCTTCTCTAGGTCTATCAATTTTATTTTCAAGTATCTTATCTAGTTTTGTTTGAAGTGCATGTGCTCTATTACATAGTGTCGAACTATTGGTAGCCATACCACGTTCACTAAAATATTTAATTTGTTCTTGAAGTCTTTTAATAACTTGTTGTTGGTCTTTATAACTAGACATTTGTTTTTCAAAATCACGGTCACGTTCATTAATATAACCAGTATAATTGGTATTGTACACTTTAGGGACATTACCACTTAAATCAAGTATTTTATTAGACATCTTATCTAAAAAATATCTATCATGCGAAACAATCACTGATGCACCTTTAAACTCTTTTATATAGTTTTCAAGCCATTCAATTCTTTGAATATCAAAGTGATTGGTAGGTTCATCTAGTAATATTAAATCCGGCTGTTTAAGTAGTGCTTTAGCAAGTTGAACTAGCGTCTTTTCGCCACCACTTAAATTAGTATATACTTCATTAAGCATAGTGTCTGTGATATGTAATCCAGTACATATAGTCATAAGTCTAGTATCAATATCATACCCGCCTATACTAGTAAATTTTTCTATTAATTCACAATAATCATGTAACAATTTCTCACTAACATCTATGCTAGTAGACATAGCATATTCCATACGTTTAATCTTTTGTTCTATTGCAAATAAATCTGAAAAAGATTCTTTAATTATGTCTTTTACTATACGATCATCTACTCTATCAGATGAAGTCTGATCTAGATAAACGACACTAGCACCTTTCTTTATACTTATACTACCTGTGTCACTTTTTTCTATATCTGCTATTATCTTAAGCAAAGTCGACTTACCACAACCGTTGGGTCCCACGATAGATATAGATTCACCATCATTAAGTGAAAAAGACACATCACTAAACAATTGTCCGTAACCAAAATTCTTTGAAACTTTGTTTACATCTAATATTATCATTTCTTTATTTCCTTTTATATTTAATAGGTACTATTCAAACAATAATTATTTAACTAAATTAAGCCGTTATTTAGTATTCAATAATACCACATTGCATAGTACCAGTAAAAGGGTTTAAAATATAAAAAATCAAACTATAAATTAGTCGTATAAATGTAATAAATACATTAAATATAATTTACAATATTTATTCTACAGTTTTTACCATACCCTTTTCGCAGACACATTTTTTAACTACGCCTTCTTTTGTAGTTATTGTACCTGTGCCAACTAATTGTCCATTTTTAAATCCACCTTTATATACTTCGCCAGTAGCAAAAGTATACTCTCCATCGCCATCAAATTGACCTGCCTTGAAACCACCTTTATAATGTGTGCCGTCTGGATTAACAATCTCTCCAGTTCCGTCAAACATATCATTAACAAAGTCACCAGTATATACCGAACCTTGTTCGAATGTGTATATACCTTTACCTTCTCTTATACCATCTTTAAATTCGCCAGTATAATTATTTTTACCATAGGTCATATAACCAACACCACATGGCACATTGTCCTTAACCTTGCCACGATAGTAATTACCATTGGGATATGTTATAGTTCCTTCTCCATCAAAATTACCATCGACAAAAGTACCATCGTATACTGTGCCATTATATGATAATTTACCTTTACCATTAAATACACCGTTTTTAATTTCGCCTTCATATATTTCGCCACTAACAAACTTAATTGTGCAAGTCCCTGTTAATGAAGCATTATTAAATGTGCCTTCAAATACAGTACCATTATTAGCAGTATATTTACCCTTACCTTTATAATCAGTAACATTAGGGTCGCCTATGCAGACATCTCCTTCAAATACATTGCCGTTAGGATAAGTGATTTTGGCTTGTCCTTTTAGTACACCATTAACAAAATTACCTTCATAGACTATACCTTCAACTAGAGTAAATTTGCCTTTGCCATTAAACATTCCATTATCTACTTCGCCTACATATTCATCGCCATTTTCAAATTTAATTACTTCATCTGCCATATTATTTAACTTCCTTTATTATATCTAAAATATATTGTTGGGCTACACGCCAATATTCCTTTAAACTATCATATGTTAATTTTTGTTCAACTTCATCTATATTTACCCATATTAAATCATGAGTATCCCAAGATGTGTTATCGCTCTTTCCTATATCCTTTGCCACATACATATAGCACTTACAATGCTCGCCACGTGGAGTAGTATATTCATCTACAATTGGTGGTATAGACTTAATAATTTCACAATCACGTTTGGTCTCTTCAGCAGTCTCTCTTACTGCACATTCTTCCAAAGATTCATTATCTTCAAGATGTCCTTTAGGAAAAGAATAATCGTTTAAATGTTGTCTATATATTAGTCCAACTTTTTTATTATCAAAATCCACTAAATAACAACCTGCTTTTAAAGTTTCCATAATAACACTCCTTAATACATACATATTAAACCACAAAATGAAAAAATAAAAAAGCAAATATGAAAAGTCGATAAAATATTTCGCATTATCAAATACTTATGTTATACTCATAAAGACAAAAAGGAGAATATTATGTATCCAAAAATTTTTGGGTGGCAACATCTAACTTATCTTGCTATTTTTATCGTACTAGCAGTTGTAGGCACATATTGTATATTAAAGTTTGTTAAAAATGAAAAAACTCTTACTATAGTAATTAAATCCATAGCACTTGCATTATTGCTTGCTGTTATCTGGAACAGAATTTCAATCTGTATAGACAAAAACAACTGGATTCAACTTATACCTAACACTTTCTGTGGATTATCAAGTTTTCTATTGTCTATTAGTGTATTAGTAGGCAAAAAAGATTGCGGTTTCTTCCATTTCATATGCTATTTAGGTTTTATAGGTGGACTAGTTACTTTAATATACCCTGACTTTATTGGTCAAGATCAATCATTTTTGTATCCAGCAACAATCTCTGGGTTGTTACATCATACAATTATGTTCTACTTGATTACACTTATGTTTATAACTCATTATTTTGTACCAACACTTAAAAAATGGTATTACTTACCACTCGGATTATGTTGTGTTATGACATATGGATTATTCCTATTAAGTGCGACAAGTCACACCAGTGCAATGAATATTACTTCCCCACTATTAGAAGGTACGATACTAACTTGGTGGTTTACTGGATTATTACTTGTAGCGTTGTCTTTAGTAACAATGTTTATATTCGACTACTTTAAACATAGAAAAGAAAAAATCGCAAGTACAAATAAGCAAGATGTCCTAGCCACAAATGACAATGATGAAAACATCAATGAAAAATAATAATAGTAAAAATAATCATAAAAAAACTAGTAACAACAAAATAATGTTACTAGTTTTTTTATTATATTTAATTTAAGCAACTCATCTTATTAACTCTCTACTTAACAATTTAATTATATAAGATACTATAGTCATTATCACTTTAATAAACTTACAATACTAATACCCACAAAGATTATCCTAGTATTATATTTTGTTCGGAAAGACTATAATCATTAAGTGCTAAATTAATAGCAGAAGATATTATATAAGATATTTTCTTTATAGAAACATCTACATCTTTAGTAGTAACAACCAACTCATTAAACTTGGCATTATTGGTACGATAATTATTTTTACCCAATACATTACCTACAAGTGTTTTTGCATACACCACAAGTGGCACACCAATTGATATAGTCTTAACATTAATTGTTTTATCGTTAATATTTTTTCTTATATTTCCTACACCAGCACCCGGCTGAAATCCGTCATCGGATATTTGAATATTAGTAAGCAAATTATTATAATCATTGGCACACAAAGTATCAATAAGTATCACACAGTCGGGTGAAACAATATTGCCAACACTTTTAATAATATCAGCACTTTCAATACCAGTTAAGCCAAATACGCTAGGACTAATAACACTTACTTCTCGAGTACTATTAATCAATTGTCTAGTTGCTATAACTCTACGTATACACTGCGTACCAAAACTATCAGAGTTAATGTGTCTATTACCCAGACCTACAACAAGTATTTTTTCACAATCACATAAGAAACGTTTGATACTACTAGCCAATTGGTTAATAATATATTCTTGTTCTTCTAATACAGCAGAAAGTATAGTAGGAACATTATATAATAAATAAGTTTTTTCGTGATCTAAAAATTTTTGTTTCGTAATATTATATTTAAGATGATACATTCTTCCTTTTAATACATCTTGGCTACTACTCTCATTAATTAATTCTGTCATAAATCCCCTAAAACTAGGTTAAGCAAAATCAGAATAATAATACTACATTTTAACAAATGTGCATATATAAAAACTATGTTTATAATGTCGTAGTATGTCGAAAAATAACAAAAAATGAGTAATTACGTCAACAATGCAAAATTGTATAAAAAAATATGTTTTATTGTTGTTGAAATATGAATAATGTCGATTTATAATTTGAAAAAGAACAAGGGAGGATAATCTATGAACAAATATACAACAAAACTAGAGAATAAGGACGTATGCGAATATATATTGCTGTTAATTAAATGTGAAAAATTACATACCAAACTTGAACAAATATATGCCATACCTAAAGCGAAACAGTCGCACGGCATAAAAAATCAAACAATTAAATTAAATAATATACTAAATAAAATGCTTGTTAAACTAATGCATTTTCAATGGAAATTGGAGTTAAAGACAGCATAAAAAATATTAAGACACTATCAATATGACATATACATAAAAATAGTGTCTTTTTATTTTATACATAACAAATAATTTCTTATTAATAAATAAAAAGATAAAAAAACACCATATTTGAAGTGAACCCCGTAGGG
>DJSB01000046.1:0-7065 GCA_002437945.1 Christensenella sp. UBA6345
AACACTTTTTTTAAACTTTTTTAAAAACTTTTTTAGATAGTTGAGAAACACACTTCACGTCCGCTCCGTGTGTTTCTCATTTACCTACTTTATGTTTAACTTTTGTGCATTTTAACCATATGTTGTTTTGTGGTATTTTTATGTTTTTGTAAGATTAAAAAGTATCTTGTCTATTAAAATATCAATAAATAGACCTACTTTTTACGATTGAATAAGGCATTACTACACACCAAAATCTCTAATTCAATAAAAAAATTACCCATATACATATATAAGATTAATTATTTCTTATATAAATATATAGGTAATTAATTATTAATATTAAAGTAACTTCGTATGTCTAATTATCTCATATCCATACCGCCATCATTGGTAGGAGTAGTATTTTCAACGTTACTTCCTGTGCCACTAGGCATATTGGTAGATACCGTACTATGAGTATTGGTAGATAATGTCCCATTATTAGGCACAACTGCAGTAGCATTAATTGATTGAGTAACAACAGTAGTATTTTGTTCTGTCAATTTTCTCTTTTCGTCATCGGTTAAATCATCATTAATATCATATGTATTATAGATACTATTATATTCTCTTTCATCTACTTGTTCTTTACCTTTCACTATATGTACATTGGACTCACTTAATTCTGGTTTTTCTAATCCCAATAAAGTGCCCTTTTCTATTATATCATTATCGTCAGAATGCTCTACTGCTTCCATAGGGTTGTATATAGCCGAATCAAGTCTATCTTCACAACCTACCGTGCAAGTTTCTTCAGCTACTGTTTGTTGAACATTATTTTGTCTAGAATTATCCATATGTCCCAACAACTTTTCAAAAATTGAAGTAATTGTTGAATTTAATTCAGGTGGTGGATTTAACATAGCAAAAGTATGGTCTTTGGCTAAAGGAACAATTTTTGTTTTTTCTTCCATATACTGTTTAGCCAATTGAGAATATTCTTGTGCACTGATACTAAAACCTGATGTTCTTACATCTTTTAAATTGCTCGTTACAAATGCAAGTCCTAAACATTGGGCTGCAGCCACACAATTGGGGTCGCCTGCATCTCCAAATTTATTTTGAGTAGAATCTACACCTTTTATTTTCTTTCCACTTTTCTTATCTATCTTTTCTTGGGCTAGTTTATTACCCAAGTTTTCTATTCTTTGACTTGCTTTTTCACTAAACATAACTAGTGAACAATGTTTCAATATCTTTCTTATTGTCTCTTCATTAAACACCTTTATCGTATCTAGTTTACCGCTCTTTCCTTTAGAACTTTCTGCTTTCTTTTGAAGTTCGGCTTGGGCTACTTTGTATTCAATCGAATTTAAAACATGAGTAAAAATTTCTTTTTCAACATAACTTGTAATTACAAGTTCATATTTAGGATTTTTACCTAAACCCAACTTAAATAATCTAGCAACTTCTGTATTGGTTGATAAATCGTTAATTTGTTGGATTATATGTTTGTATGGATCTTTTAAGTCGCCAATCAATAATTCTATTTGATCTACATCAGCAGAATTATCAATCTTTTTATGGGTTATCTTATCATATTTAGTTAATAAATTAGGATAATGCTGTGTAAATTGCTTATAATTATCTTTCATTAATTGAAAAATAACATCTTTTTGACTTTCTTTTAATGCCCCACTCTGTAGCATATCAAGATACATTTCGTTAATATCATAATAGTTTGGATATATTTTACTTTCAAAAATAGATACATTATCTTTATAAAATATTGATCTAATCATAGGGTCACGGAAGAAATCTCGCATAAGCACAACAAATTTATCTAAATACAATTGTTTTCTTCTTACCATACGGCTAATATCAATATTTGAGATATTGCCATTAGAATATTTATCTAAAAATTCTGAAAAATTAAGGACAGTGTTAGTATCAAGTGCCATTTTTATCTTTTCATTTTCTTCCATATACTACTCGTCCTTTGTCTTTACTTCTGTTGTATTTTTAAAGAAAGATGCTCTATTAGGGTCTCTTAATTGCATAAAATTATGATATTCTTCTGGCGTCATATTATTAATCATTTCCATGTAATTTTTATGGTCACGTTCTAAATCCTTTTGATCTTTTGCCCATTCGTTTCTATGTGCCCATTCATATTCAAATTGCTTAAGTTCTTTTTCTCTTACTTCAGCAGATTCATTTTCAGTAACTTTTAATACAACATCTCTTGCATCTTGATAGTCTTGTTCTTCTGGATATAGTAACTTTTCTCCTACAATCTTACTCCATTTATCCATAAGACTAGCATATTCTTCATCAGATATTATCTTTTTGCTTTTTGGCTGTAAGTCTTCATATATACCACCTATATCATTCTTCTTTAGTTCTGTCCAATCTTTATCTAAAACTTTATAATACTCTTTGTATAACGCATCATATTCTTTCTTGTATTGTTTTTTCTTTTTTTTATCTTGTTCATTACGCCAACATTCAAATAATTCACACACTCTATTTTTAATCGCGGTCTTTAGTCTCATAAACAATCTCCTTTAATCATTAATCATATTTTACAATAAATATGTTTTTTTGTAAATATATAGCCTTAAAAAAATAAGAACGATTTAATCATAAAAAATATTGTAATTCAACAAAAAAAAGTGACTATAAAGTCACTTTAAAAACATTTTTTAATCTGGTCAATTGCTGTTTTTTCTAGTCTACTAACTTGAGCCTGACTTATACCAACTTCTTCACTTACTTCCATTTGAGTTTTGCCTATATAATATCTTAAAAGCAATATTTCTTTCTCTCTAGGATTAAGTTTAGTTAATGCATCTTTTAAATTGATGTTTTCAAGCCATATTTCTTCACTATTTTTACTATCAGATACTTGATCCATAAGATATATAGTATCATCTCCATCATTAAATACGGGATTTCCCAAACTTACTGGAGCAGATATAGCATCTAGCGCAATAGCAACATCTTTAACTTTAACATCAATCAATTGAGATATTTCTTCTATAGTTGGTTCTTCCACTTTATCTTTAGATAATATTTCTCTAGCCTTTAATGCCCTATAAGCAATGTCTCTTAAACTTCTAGATACTCTAATTGAATTGTTATCACGCAAAAATCTTTTTATTTCACCAATTATCATAGGCACTGCATAAGTTGAAAATTTAACATTAAGTCCAGTATCAAAGTTGTCAATTGCTTTCATAAGTCCTATACAACCCACTTGAAATATATCATCAACATTTTCTTTAGGAGTATTAAATCTTTGTACCACACTTAAAACTAATCGCATATTAGCATATGCAAATTCTTCTCTAGCATCTTTATCTCCGTTTTTTATCTTAACCATAAGTTCAGCCATTTGTTTGCCATTGAGTTTTGGTAAAGTAGAAGTATTAACACCTGTTATTTCAACTTTATTTCCCATAATCACTCCAACACTATTTTTAACATATGTTATCCAAAATAAAATTAAATATACATACTAAAATTATGGGATAGTAATCTAAAAAACACTAAAGTAATACTAAATACTAGAACTATTAGACTTATAAAAAATTAAGATATTTTTAACATTTCTTTTTTTATGCGATTAACAATTTTCTTTTCAAGTCTACTAATATAACTTTGACTTATATTAAGTGACTCGGCAACTTCCTTTTGCGTTTGTTCATCTTCTCCATTAAGTCCGAATCGTAGTATCATAATTTCTCGTTCACGAGAATTAAGTTTGTTAATTATTTGCCACAACAATTTAATTTCTACACTGGTATTAAGGTCATTCTCTGGAGTGTTATCTTCGCTAGGAACAATATCACACAACATAAGTTCGTTACCGTCCGAATCACTTTTTAATGGTTCACTTAAACTAATCTCTTGTTTAATTTTTGATACCTTTCGTAAATGCATAAGAATTTCGTTTTCTATACATTTACTAGCATATGTGGCTATTTTTATATTCTTATCTGACCTATACGAATTAATCGCTTTTATAAGTCCTATACTTCCTATACTAATTAAATCTTCAAGTTCGGTTTCGGAATTTTCAAATTTTTTAGCGATGTACACCACCAATCTTAAATTATGTTCAATTAATTTTTGTTTTGCTAGTTCAGGATTAGTATCTAGCATAAGTATATATTCTTTTTCACTTTCTTCACTTAACGCTTGTGGTAAAGCACTATCATTGCATAAATAGAACAACAAGTTGGGCTTTTTAAAAAATAGTTTTTGAATAAGTTTTATTATAAAATTAAACATAATATTCTCCTTTAATTAAAAATTGATGGGCTTAACAAACAATCAAATTTACCACAAAAATTAGTTTTTGCCAGTCCGACAGATTGATTGTTAAGTACTGTAACATTATTGTTGTGGTCTATAACTTCAACTTTATCTATGGTAAATAAAAGCATTTTATCACTTCCACTAGAGTTAACCATATTAACAAATTTTGCATTGTTTAGTCCTACATCATTAATATTACCTGTGATTAAATTTTTAAGATTAATATTGGGATACAATTTAATAAGTGTACGATAATTAATTATAATAACCCCGCCATTATCTACGCCTATCTGATTACCACTATCTAAAAAGCCCGTAACCATAGTTGTTTTTCCATCAAATTTAACATCATAATAGAAATCTGAAAAAGTTGTTTTTTCTTTATATGTTTTGACAAGTTTAATCATAAATTGAGAATACATATAGATAAGCAAAATAAACAAACTTATAGGTATTTCAAAACCATTAATTATTAACCCACTAAATGATATAGGTAAACCCAATATATAAATTAATCCAAAGCACAAACCACCCAATACAAAAGTAAAAGATAAAAATAAAAAGAATGCTGTAATTATTTCTTTTAACTTTTTATATTTTTTTATTACTAATATCATACTTAATCCTAGCATAAATTTTAGGCTAATGAGTATTAAATTATCAACAATTAAACTACCTGTATTGATATGTAAAAAAGGCATAAAAATAGCACCTAAAGTTCCTATAGTACTGCTTAAAAATTTAAGTAATTTTTTTGCATTAAGTCTTAAACTTTTATCAACCAAATTAAGTAAAATATAATTAATTATTAAATTGTCCAAAATAACATATTCAATATATACTTCCATCGTTATAAGTATAAAATATTGTATTAAATATAGCCATTTTTTATAAAAACGAATAAAACAAAAAAAACACTATTTTTATCAAATAGTGTTTTTTAATAGTCGATTAATTAAAATCTTTTATTTTTAATTTTACGTAAGAATGGTGGTATTTTGCTATCGTCAACTTCTACACGACTAGACATTGCTTGTACTTTCGCTTTTTCTTCTTCAATTTCTTCTTGATTTTCTATATTTTCGAATACTCTTGAACCGCCATTAACATCATTACGTACAAATTCGGTTGCCCTTTCTGCATCGGTATTAACGGTACGTCTTACTTCTTCTTTCATATCGTCAGTTAATGTAGCACCACTAAATCCAGTAGCGATAACAGTTATCTCTACTTCTTCGTCCATATTTTCATCTATTCCAGAACCAAATATAATATTACAACTTGGGTCAACAACTTCTTTTACCAGTGCGGCAGATTCATAAACTTCTTCCAAAGTTAAGTCTATACCACCTTTGATATTAATAATAATACCAGTAGCACCTTCAATAGTAGTCTCCAACAATGGACTAGAAACTGCTTGTCTAACGGCTTCTATAGTACGATTGTCACCTTTACCACGTCCAATACCCATATGTGCAAGACCCTTATTCTTCATAATAGTCTTAACATCGGCAAAGTCTAGGTTGATAAGACTAGGTGTAACAATCAAATCAGAAATACCTTGAATACCTTGACGTAATACATCATCAGCAGTCCTAAATGCTTCTATAATAGGTGTACCCTTTGGTACAATCTTTAGAAGTTTGTCATTAGGAATAATAACAAGAGTATCAACTACACCTTTAAGTTCCTTTATACCTTTTTCTGCATTGTCCATACGGCGTTTGCCTTCAAATACGAAAGGTTTGGTAACAACGGCTATAGTTAATGCACCCAATTCTTTAGCGATACTAGCAATAACTGGTGCAGCACCAGTACCAGTACCACCACCCATACCAGCAGTAATGAATACTAAATCAGTATCTTTTAGTAAATCACTTAAAACTTCTCTACTTTCTTCTGCAGCCTTTAAACCAATCTCTGGGTCAGCACCTGCTCCCAAACCACGTGTAAGTTTTTCACCAATCTGTACACGATGTTGGGCTTTACTCATAAGTAATGCTTGTTTGTCAGTATTAACAGCAATAAATTCAGCACTTTTTATATTGGCATTAACCATACGGTTAACAGCATTGTTACCGCCACCGCCAACACCAATAACTTTGATATTACATATCTGACTTATATTTTCATCGTACATAGTTACCTCTTCATAATATCTTTTTTTAACATAATTATTCTAACACAATTTTAATAAATATTAAACTTATTTAAAATACTTAATAAAATAATTTTATTTTATTTTTCTTCAATGTTTATAGCCGAGTCTATCAAACTTAACGAACTCGACAAATCAGGTTTTGCAAATTGCAAAGGTTTTGGAGTGACAACAACAACTTTTCTATTAATAATCTTTTCTAAATATGGTATTACACCCTTTAAATATGCTAATCCGCCACCAGTAAGATATACTATACTATCATCTTCAATCTTGTTTTGAAAACTATGTATACATTTTAATATACCTTCAGCAATCATATCTATACGTGCTAAACAAATATCATTAACAAGTCGTGCAGGATAAGATTTAAGTTGATGGTCAACTACTATCTCGTAAGTATCTTCTTTAGTAGGTTCGATAGATAATAGAACTTTACGTTTTAATTGTTCTGCACAATCAAACGAGATATCTAGTACTTCCATAATATCACTAGTAATATATCCACCACCTAGCGAAAAACTACGCAAATCTGTAATACCTTCAAAGTATATTGAATTTACACTAGTTGTAATATATCCACAGTCTACAAGTATAGCACCATTCTGTCTTAATTCAGGGTC
>DJSB01000046.1:7076-11328 GCA_002437945.1 Christensenella sp. UBA6345
GTCTATTAAATATAGACTTTCCGCTAATGCCGAACTAATAAGTTCGATGGTATACACTCCGACTTCACAAAATACAGTATCTAAAAATTTATAAAACTCTTCTTCTATAGAAATATAACTTGAAAGTACTGACAATGTAGATGTAATACAACCTAGCGGATTAAGTACACGATTGCCATCATCAAGTACAAAATATATAGGTGTTTTGTTAATTATTTCACGATTAGGATATTCAATATGAGCATTTTCAAAAAGTCTATTGATTGTTTTTTGTTTTACTCTCACTCTACCATTAAGGTTCATGCTAATATGTTCTAATGTATTACAGCAAAACTCTGTAGGTACACCAACATACAAACGTTTTATCTTTTTACCATAGACATTTTCCGCTTGATTTTTCGCATAAGAAATGGCAGTAGATAAGTTGTCAGGTTCGATAAATTCTCCATCTAAAAAACCTGCATATTCACTACTTCCAGATGCTATAATTTTGAAAGTATTATTAACACCTTTCACTCCCACCAGAATACTTATTCTGGAAGAACCGAAATCTAAAATTGCCACTTCGTTTCTACTCATAGCATTACTCCTTTATAGTTATAGGGACAATTATCACTCTATATTAAGTATATATATACCTATAAATTTAGTCAAATAAAAAATAGGGAGTATAATCCCTACTTTCATTTAATTATTAATATAATCGTCATCTACTTTATCAAGCATTCCGCAAATATATGATAATACTTTATCACACTGTAAATCACTTAAATCTTTTACGGCTTTTACCACTGCTTCTTTCTTTTCAGATAGAAAACCTAATTCAATACGATGAAACTCATTACCGCATAAATAATCAAGACTTACATGGTAATAATTGGCTATTTTAATTAAAGTATCAATATCTGGAGTGGCTCTGCCCAACTCGTACGTATTATAGTTCTTGTACGCAATTCCTAGACTGTTAGCCAGTTCCTTTTGGCTAAGCCCCTTTTGAATGCGTAGTTGCTTCAATTTAATCATATTTTTGTACCCCTAAATACATTTTTTCATTCAATATGATATAATTAAAATTAGTAATCCCCAAACAATGTGATTTTTATTAAAATAATTCCAAAATATAGTTATAAAATGATTTAAAAGTCGAATTTTATTACATAAAAGCCTATTAATTCTAATATTAATTGAATAATTTAACTTACAATTAATTGTAGACAATAAAAAAACATATTAGAAATTATCTAATATGTTTAACTTTTAGTCTTATTAATTATTTATATGATTAAATGATTAATCAACTTTATTCTCTTTATTATCTTCTTTATGTTTTGTTTCTTTCAAATTTTTGTTAGGCTCACTTTCAGTAGGCTCAACTATAAGTTTTACTTTTTTAATACTTCTATCTTCAATAGCAGTAATAATAAATTTTAATTTAACTGTTTTTCTTATTACTTCCGCATGGTCGTCAAGTTGTTCATCGACAGTAACGACATCAAGTTCTTGGTTAAGTTCTGGTAAATTCTCGCACAAACTATACAAATATCCACCCAAAGTAGTATATTCGGTATCAGGCATATGTTCAATTTCTAGATATTCAAATAATTCTTCTAAATCAATATCTGGATTAACATCGTATGTATTATTACCAGTCTTAACAATATAACTATCTACTATTTCGTCATCATGCTCGTCATATATATCGCCTAGCATTTCTTCTACAGCATCTTCAAATGTTACTATACCGCTAGTTCCACCATGTTCGTCAATAACTATAGCCATATGTTTTTTCTCGGATTGCATTAATCTTATTAAGTCGTTGGCTTTCATATTTTCTGCTACAAAGACAGGTTCGGTCATAATATCTTTTATACTAAACTTCTCTTTAGCAACCATCTTTTTAAAGTAATCTTTTTGATGGACTATACCAACAATATGGTCTTTATCTTCTTCATATACTGGTATTCTTGAAAATCCACTTTCAACAAAGATATTCTCTAGTTGATTAATGTCATCGTTGATTTCTACAGCAACTACATCTACACGTGGAGTCATAATATCATATACAGACTGTGTGTCTAAATCCATAACACCTTGGAATATATCAGCATCTTCGCTATCTAATACACCTTCTTCTTCCATAGTGTCTATAATACTACCCAATTCATCTTCTGTAACTGTAGGATTGTCATCACTTTTCATCTTTTTAAGCATTGCTTTTTGCAAAGCATAAAATGGCATAACAATTGGTGTTAATACTTTTATTAAGAAGAATAGCAAACCAGAAAATTTTAATGCAAACTTATCAGCATTAACCTTTGCCATATTCTTTGGTGTAATCTCACCACATATTAATATTACAATAGTAACAATAATAGTATTAAGAACATTGGCTAGTGTAGGATTAAGAATAAATTTACCAAACAAAATAGTACAAATAGTAGTGTTGGCGATATTAACCAAGTTGTTACCAACAAGGATAGTAGCCAAGGCTCTTTCGTAATGGTCCATAATCCATAATGCTTTTCTTGCACCTTTAACATTCTCGTCAGCATTGTTTTTTATACGAATATAATTGGCTGTAGAAAATGATGTTTCACTAGCAGAGAAGAAAGCAGACATAATAATTAAGAATATTACTGCAATTATTAAAATTGCATCAAGATAATTAAATTTTATTGCTAAAAGTAAGTTCGGGAGAGGTATCACGATATTTTTAACTCCTATAAAAAATTATATAAATTAAATTAAAAATGTGGCATTGCCACATTAATAATTTTATGTATTATAACATATATTTGACAATAAGTAAATAATTAAGGCCTTAATATCTTTGTTATTTTTGATAGAGACATAACATCTTTTTTATTAACTGGACCTACAATAGATATAAAAATCTTGTCCCAATTAAAGTTGTCTGCAATTTGTTTGTCTAGATTTTCTTTTGTAATTTGTTTCTTTAATTTCTTATAAACTCTATCTTTAATAAATTCTTTTCTATCAATATAATCAAATAAACAATCACTACAATAATCAGCAGGGTGTCCTACAAAACGGTCTTCACTTTCGTCTAATTTTTCATTAAGACGTTTAATTTGTTTTTCACTTATACCCTGTTTGATTTCTTGAATAAAATCACGTATTGCATAAAAGCAATCGTTAACTTTATCTGGACTGGTTTCTATATCAAATATGATTAAACCATCTTTTTTGTTACACCATCTATTAAGTCTTACTGAATATACTAATTGTTTATTTTCTCTAAAATGATTAAATAATGGTCCTTTTAAACCAGAAGCATAACTTAATACTCTAGAAAACAAGAACGAATTTTTAATATCCATATAACCCAAACAAGGCATAGCAACTTTCATTACAACTTTTTGTCTATCTAAAGTACGTACTTCCATCTTACTTTCGCCATTAATGGTAAAGTCGGAAGATTCAAAAGTATTGGCTTTACCCTTACCCATTTTATCAATAAAATATTTGTTGATATAATGTTTAATCACGAATGCAGGTAAATTAGAACTTACACTGGCAACAAAATTTTCTCTAATAATATTATCTTTTTGATACTTTAATAGTTGACTACGCTTAATAGCCATCATTTTCTTTTCATCACCCAAAGTAGTTGATTTAATCTCTGGATAATTGTAAGCCATAGTATTAAGAGTTAAAGAAGCAATACGATTAATATCATCATTGGCTCTTATTATTTCTTGTCTTACAACTTCTTTTTCTTTCTTTAGTTCTTCTTCAGGGAAAACACTATCAAGTAACATTTCCGAACTTATCTGTAAGGCTGGCTTAAGTTTTTTGTTACTTTCATAACTACGTATAGCCATATAATCGCCACTAGTTGATGCATTAAGATTGCTAAAATTATCACGAATTAAAGTTGTTAATTGTTGATTGTCATGTTTTGATGTCCCTTTAAATAACATATGCTCTACCAAGTGAGACATACCAGTATTTTTATCCAAATATCCGCCACGTAAAATACCTACCCTAAACGCAGTAGCCTTGGATTGTGTGTTGTGATGATACAATAACACAGCACCATCACGTAATTTAATAATTTTTGCCATATTTTCTCCATTGTTAAAAAAATCATATTAAGTATAGTATATTTCAAAAAATAATGCAATATGAAAAATACATAAGATAATTTGAATTATTACAAAAAAGTAACCACTATCAAATAATTAAAAAATAATAATTCTATAACACGAAGCCAATACAATAAAGCATA